>CALHVU010000059.1 GCA_938036925.1 uncultured Atopobium sp. | reverse complement strand
CCGCATATGAACTGCCTCCCATTTCTTATGTCCAAGAAATGGGAGGCAGTTCAGAATAGGCGGCCGTTTAATTTTACTTATGAGACAAAGTTACTCTGCTGAAGAAGTAGAGGAGCCTTCCTCATTGGTGTTCTCAACTACTGGTGCAAAAGTATTCTCACATTTAAGGATGTTCATGAACTCCTCGCCGGTGATAGTTTCCTTCTTCTGCAGGTAGTGAGCAATCTCATGCAGCTTGAAGCGGTTCTCCTTAAGTGTCTGGAGTGCGCGCTGGTGGCCCTCTTCAACAATGCGTCTAACTTCAGCATCAATCTCTTCAGCGGTTGCCTCAGAGCAGGTGAGGGAAGAGCCGCCACCAAGATAACGGCTTTGCTGCTGGCTGAGGGTAACCATGCCAAGTTTGTCAGACATGCCGTACTGCGTAACCATAGCGCGAGCAATTGCTGTTGCACGCTCAATATCGTTGGAAGCGCCATTGGTCATCTCGCCAAAGATAAGTTCTTCAGCTGCGCGTCCACCACAGAGAACAGCAATCTCATCCATTGCCTGGCTTTTGCTCATGAGATAACGCTCATCATCCTCAACCTGCATGGTAAAGCCAAGAGCTCCGCCAGTACGAGGAACAATGGTGATCTTGGTAACAGGAGCATCGTTTTTCTGGATGGCACCAACAATTGCATGGCCGGTCTCGTGATAAGCCACAACGTCCTTCTCGTGCTCAGAAAGAACCGTGTTCTTCTTCTTTGCGCCGGCAATAACAACGTCAACGGACTCAGCAAGGTCTTCGGTGGTAACACGACGACGACCAAAGCGGACAGCACGAAGAGCTGCCTCATTGATGATGTTTGCAAGGTCAGCACCGGATGCGCCTGGTGTGGACTTAGCAATAATAGAGAGGTCAACGCCTGGCTCCATCTTTACATCATTGGCGTGAATCTGAAGAACCGCCTCACGACCCTTAAGGTCTGGAAGCTCAACAGGAATACGACGGTCAAAACGGCCAGGACGCAGAAGTGCCTTGTCCAAGGTCTCAGGGCGGTTGGTTGCTGCAAGAACAACAATACCCTTGTGGTTATCAAAGCCGTCCATCTCAGAGAGCAGCTGGTTTAAGGTTTGCTCACGCTCATCGTTGGAGTTAAGAGAAGCGTCACGGCGCTTACCAACCGCATCAATCTCGTCAATAAAGATGATGCAAGGAGCCTTTTCATTTGCTTGCTTGAAGAGGTCACGGACTTTTGCAGCACCGCGTCCAACAAACATCTCAACAAACTCAGAGCCAGCAATCTGGAAGAAAGGAACGCCAGCCTCACCAGCAACTGCCTTAGCAATGAGGGTCTTACCAGTACCTGGAGGGCCTACAAGCAAGGCGCCACGAGGGCAGCGAGCACCAATCTCTTTGTACTTATCAGGAGTCTTAAGGAAGCTAACAATCTCTTGCATAGACTCTTTAGCCTCTTCTTGACCGGCTACGTCTTTAAACGTAATGCCTGTGTCTTCTCCCTTAATTTCTTTAGCGCTTGAGCGACCAAGATTGCCACCAAGACCTCCAAATCCGCCACCAAAGTTCATGGAAGGACCATCGTCACCCATGGCGCGTTTAAGGGAACGGTTGATAAAGTAGCCAATGCCCAAGAAGAGTACAAGAGGGATTCCATACTGAATAAGGGCATAGAGCAGCATATTTGTAGAGTTGTCAGGAATAGAAGCCGAGAAATCAACTTTGTGATCTCTAAGCGTCTGAACCAGCGTTGAATCATTGGGGAACTGCGTGGTCTCAAAGACCTTCTCGGAATCTCCAGAGCCTGTAGTGAACCTAATGTTTCTGCTGCCCGTATTAAGGTCTACCTTGGTAACTTCATTGTTGTCAATCTTGTTAAGGAACTCACTGTACGAGACAGTTTGTACCTGTTGACGCAGAAGTCCTGGTAATAATGTGTTGCTCAGCAGGAGATATACAAAGATGGCTACTGCAATATAGAGTAGCATCGACATAGATCTACGGTGCTTGTTATCGTTATTTGCCATACACGTCCCTTTACCTGTTTGGCTCAAATGTGATATGAGCTCACTTAGATATTGGAATTGTTTTACCCAATCTACATTTTTTATTTCTATAAAAATTTAAAATTTGGATTCCGCATAATTTGTTAAAAACGGTTTACGCGTGTGTATTACTTAGTTCAATGAGTGCAAGACGTGGTAGTATTACTTACACAAGCTGTGATGAGGACAGTAGCTGGGTAGCGCAAATCTCAAGCGAGCGGAGTTGGTGGAAGTCCGCATTTGCGTCCGTGTGAATATCACCTCGGAGCTGCAGTTCAAACGTACAGGTTTTTGTACTAGTAGATGCTGCCGGAAATGGTCGCCGTGACAGGCCAGCCGAGTAAACGGACATATCCGTCGCTGGGTGGTTACAACGAAGTGTATTGTGGCGCTTCGTCCCAGCTGTGAGGGACGGGCGCTTTATTTGTGCCCAGAAAGGTTGTGCTTGATGGCAAACGAGTACAAAAAGACCACCAACCTGCCAAACACAGGCTTTCCTATGCGCGCATCACTTGCGCAGAACGAGCCTCAGCGTTTGGCTGATTGGGACCAAAACAACGTCTATGAGCTCCTGATGAAGAAGAATGAGGGACATGACAAGTTTGTCCTTCATGATGGACCTCCTTATGCAAACGGTCCAATTCACCTGGGTCACGCACAGAATAAGATTTCCAAGGACATCATCAACCGCTATAAGGCTATGCAGGGCTTCCAGACTCCTTATGTTCCTGGTTGGGACTGCCATGGTCAGCCAATCGAGCACAAGGTTGAGCAGATGCTTGGCACAGAGAAGTTCAATCAGTTATCTACCGAGAAGATCCGTGAGCTTTGTCGCAAGATGGCGGTTGAGCAGGTAGATACCCAGCGTCAGGGTTTTAAGCGTCTTGGTGTTTTGGGCGAGTGGGATAACCCTTATCTCACTTACGTCAACGATTACGACGCAACTGATGTTGAGATCTTCAAGGCAATCTACGACAAGGGCTCTGTGTATAGAGGTACCAAGCCTGTTCACTGGTGCACTCATGACCACACTGCTCTCTCTGAGGCAGAGATTGAGTATCACGATGTCACCTCTACTGCAATCTTTGTTCGCTTTGAGCTAACCACGGTTCCTGAGGGTCTTGAGGCTTATGCAGGTAAGACTTGGGTAGACATCTGGACTACAACTCCATGGACAATGCCTGCTGACGAGGCAGTTATTCTGCACCCTGAGGCTAACTATGTTGCTCTTGAGCTTCCTGATGGACACGTAGAGATTGTTGCTGAAGCTCTTGCAGAGAAAGCTGCTACCAAGTTTGGTTATACCGATTGGAAGCTTGCTCAGGACGCAGAAGGTAATACTTGGAAGAAGACTGGCGTTGAGCTTGCAGGCAATGAGTATAAGCAGCCAATCTTTGGTGACCTTGGTAACACTGGTAAATTTATCTATGCAGAGTACGTTACCCTTGACGACGGTACTGGTGTTGTTCACTCTGCACCTGGTCATGGCGTAGACGACTATAACGCTGGTGTTCGCTTTGATATTCCACAGACTATGCCTGTTGATGATGACGGTCACTTCTTCAAAGGTGACGGTCAGGGCACTGGTGGCCCCTTCTCTGGTATGGAGGTCAATGAGGCTAACCCTGTCATTGTTCAGTGGCTCAAAGACCGTGGAACGCTCATTCTTGCAGAAGAGATTACCCACAGCTATCCACACTGCTGGCGTTGTAAAGAGCCCGTTATCTTCCGTGCAACAAGCCAGTGGTTTGTCTCCATGGATAAGACTGGTCTGCGTCAGCAGGCAGCAGAGGAGCTTACAAAGGTTAAGTTCTATCCTGCAAACGCGGTAAAGCGTATTGGTTCTATGGTTGAAGGCCGCCCTGACTGGTGCATTTCCAGGCAGCGTAACTGGGGTGTTCCAATCCCTGCTTTCACCTGCGAGGATTGCGGCGAAACCGTTATCAATGACCAGACACTTGACGCTGTCATCAAGCTTTTCCGCGAGAAGGGCTCTGATGCTTGGTTTACCGACGACCCTAAGACCTATTTAGGAGACGCTTGCGTCTGTCCTAAGTGTGGCGGCCACAATCTCAAGGCAAACAAGGATATTTTGGACGTTTGGTGGGATTCTGGTGTTTCTCACACTGCTGTTTGCAAACACCGTCCAAACCTTAAGTTCCCAGCTGATATGTATCTTGAGGGCTCCGATCAGCACCGTGGTTGGTTCATGAGTTCTCTCATGACTTCTGTTGGAGCCTACGGAGTTGCTCCTTACAAGTCTGTTGTCTCACAGGGATTTACGCTTGACGGTCAGGGACGCAAGATGAGTAAGTCTCTGGGCAATGTCATTGATCCAAATGCCGTTTGTGCTGAACGTGGCGCAGACGTCCTACGCCTTTGGGTTGCTTCTGTTGACACTTCAACTGACGTTCCTTGTGACGATGCTATTCTTTCTCAGGTAGGCGATGCATACCGTAGGTTCAGAAACACCCTTCGCTTCCTTCTTGGCGAGCTTGAGGGCCAGTTTGATCCTGCTATCGATGCAGTTACTGTAGCGGACCTTGAAGAGTATGACCGTCTTGTTCTTGCACGTATGTGCGAGGTTCATGCTGCAGTCACTGAGGCTTACGAGGGATATCGCTTTAATAACGTCTTCCGTACCCTCTACGATTACATCATTGAGCTTTCCAACGGTTATTTGAACGCAACTAAGGACCGTATGTACTGCGATGCTGCAGATTCTGCAACACGCAGAAGCGCTCAGACTGTTTGGGCAGAGATTCTCTCCATGCTTGTTCATGACCTGCAGCCAATTCTGGTTTACACCACCGACGAGGCTATGCAGTTCCTGCCAGAGTCTATGCGTGACGGTCAGAAGTACGCAGCTCTTCTCGACTGGTATAAGGCTCCTATGAGCACTGACGAGTACACAGCACTGCTTCCTGCATATCAGGTACTGATTGATGCTCGCGCCGCATACACCAAGGCATACGAGATCGCTCTTGAGGCAGGTGTTGTTACCGAGAAGACCACGCAGGCTACTCGTGCAGAGGTTACCCTTACCGCTGAGCAGGCTGCATCCATTGCTCATGCTGGTCTTGACTTTGCTGAGGCATTTGTCTGCTCTGAGGTTACCGTCTCCGAAGGTTCTGAGCTGAGCGTAAGCGTCTATCCTGCAAACGGCGATCGCTGCGACCGTTGCTGGAACTATCGCGAGCTTGGTGAGGATCACCTTTGCCACCGCTGCCACGACGTTGTTGCGTAAATGAACACTGACCAGCAGCAACATATAACTCACACACTAGTGACCCGCCTTGCAGTTCTCTGCGGGGCGGGCGCTGTTGCCTGTGTGCTTGACCAGGTAACCAAGCTCTGGGTACGAACCTCAATTCCAGAGGGAACCGCAGTACCTTTTATCCCAGGTGTTATGGAGCTCTTCCACGTAAGTAACACCGGTGCAGCGTTTTCTGTGGGCTCTGGAAATGCCCTCTTTTTTGTGGCTCTCACTGCCGTGGTTATCGCCGCTCTTGTGGGCTTTGTAGTTCGCGAGAAGAATCTCCCGTTGCCGCTTATTGCGCTTTTGGGAGGCGTCGCAGGTGGCGGAATTGGTAACGCTATTGACCGTGTTTTGTATGGTCAGGTTACTGATTTCTTTGCTACAACGTTTGTCAATTTTGCCGTGTTTAATGTGGCGGATATCTTTGTAACCTGTGGCATCCTTATTGCTTTTGTGTACTGGATGGTTTGGGACAAAAAGCAGCAACAGGGTAGTGGCAATGAATGAGCGTATCGTTGACATACTAGTTGGACCAGAAGGGGACGGCGTCAGATTAGATGCGTTCCTTTCTGCCCAAGATACACTTCCCTCAAGAAGCGCCTGCACAAAGCTGGTAGAAGAGGGAAGAGTAACTATCAACGCTACGCTGGCTACCTCTAAGTCAGAAAAACTTATGTTGGGCGATAGGCTCTTAGTGTCTCTTCCAGACGCACAGCCTCAAACGGGACTTTTACGTCCAAACCCAGACATTCCCCTTGATATTCGCTTTGAGGACCAGTACCTCATAGTGCTCTCCAAGCAAATTGGTCTTGTTTGCCATCCATCACCTGGCCACGTTGATGACACCCTGGCAAATGCCCTGGTAGCACACTGTGGCTACGAGCACTTAGGAATGCTTCAGGGAGAAGAACGTCCTGGTATTGTGCATCGTCTTGATATGGATACATCTGGTCTTATGCTGGCAGCAAAGTCAGACGAGGCGCAAAAGGCTCTTCAAGACCTCATTAGGCTGCGCGTGCTTGACCGACGCTACATTGTGCTGGTGCAAGGCTATGTTGCCCACGATTCTGGCACCATTGAAACGGGCATTGCTCGCTCAACGCGAGACCGTCTCAAAATGACCGTATCAGACGCGCCTGGCGCACGAGAGGCCATTACCACCTTTAGAACGCTTGAGCGCTTTGAAGCGGGTAGAAAAGGCGAGGGTTACTCGCTTCTTGAGTGCCATCTCTATACAGGTCGCACACACCAGATTAGAGTTCACATGCGCCACATTGGTCATCCTGTTGTCGGCGATCAGCTCTACGGTAAAAAAGATACAAGCCTTAACCTTGGCCTTAACAGGCAGTTTTTACACTCCTGGCACGTTCAGTTTGAGCACCCTTTTACGGGCGAGAATATCGTGGTGGCAGACACACTACCAAAAGACCTGCAAGAAGCCCTACTCTCTCAGAGCACTATGTCTATGGGAAGGACTTCTGTAGGAGATGAGATTTGTCCACAGTTGTAATATGACTAAAAAGTTTCGCTTCTCATTTCACGTGGTGTAAGAGAAAAGTAGCCCTTAAATTTCCTATAAAACTCTGTTGTTCCACCATAGCCAATCATTGAAGAAATAGTAGAGACAGGCAATTTGGTATGAATTAACAGTGTTTTTGCTCGTTCCATTCTTTGTTCTAAAACAAGTTCAGAAAAAGTCTTGCCACATTTTTGTCTGAGAAGTTCAGAGAGATAAGTTGGTGTATATGAGTATTTTCCTGAAAGTTTAGCAAGTGTAATACTTTCTGAATGAGCAGTAATTTCATTAAGGATAAGAGCAACCGTCTCATTAGTGTTACCTGGAGTGAACGTATAGTGAGCATCAGGAGAAAGGCAGGTAATAAGCGCTATAAGTAAGGAAGTAACAATAGCTTCCCAATTTGGTTTTCTCTCGGAATAGGTAATGATTATCTGAGTATAAAGTGCATAAATTTGTTCAATATCAGCTGGATGAATATTTTGCGGCAGTGTATTTTTATTTGATATAAGGTTTGTAGTAAAAGTAAAGAAATCTTCTGATGAAGGCATTAGAAAGAAAAGAAAACTTCCAAAATAGTTTTTACGAGCAAGTATTGAGAGACTCACAATGTCGTCTCCATAAGGTTTTGTAGAAAATTGACCTAAATTTGCTAAATCAAAAGCAGAAGTGAGTGTAAAAAATCCTCTGATATGAGGGTTAGCAGACTCTTCTGTTTCGTAGTGTGCACTCAAAATGACATTTGAAGCGTCACCTTGAGCAAGAGAATTCCCATTGGCAAGTATATTTTGAAGTGCTTGAGTTAGTCGCTTTTCGCTCATAATCAGTCTTTCAACGATGTTTTCCTGCGTCAAATTATAGGGTGATAACGCGATTTTATACGAGAAACCCGCCTTTAACCTTAAAGAATCTATTAAGTTCTTATTCTACAAGTGCAGGTAATTACTGTTTTGGAAAGGAGACTGAATTACTTACTGCGTTTTTAAGCTAATGATGTTTTGGGAATGATGAGTATGAATAAACGTCTCTCTCACTTATTTGTTATACGAAAACATATGCTTCTATCTGCCCTTGGTTTGGCAATTGGATATATTGCTGTTGCGATGCTGGGTATTTTTACAGGCGATTTAATTGATAGTATGCTTAATGTGCAAGCTGTTGACGGTGTTTGGCAAAAGCTAGGGCTGTTGTTGTTCCTTTCGCTTGTAACGCTTTGCTTAAGCTTTTTTCTCACTGTTTGGATTCCACAAAAGCTCAATTTAGAAGCTGCGGTTGCTAGTTCTGAGGTAGCGATATCGGAATTCTTAAAGATGTCTCTTCGTGTTTTTTCAAAAAAGAAAACCGGACACTATCTTAATGTAGTTACTATGGCGGCTTTTGTCTTCAGTGGTGTTCAAATTGCAGTAAGCGTTGAATTTCTAGGTGGTCTTTTAGCAGTTATTGTTTTGGCAATTGTGGCGTTTACGGTAAATCCATGGATTGGTTTGCTTGTCTTGCTTTATATCCCTTTTTACTTGGTGATTATTGATTATCCGAGCAAGAAAACAAATGAGATTTTGACTGAGTCAATGAAAAACCGAGAAGGCTGGCTGGATATCGGCAGGCGCATAATTGAGGAAAAACTCTCGATTAATGTGCTACGAGCAGAGAACTATTTTGAAAATGCTTATGAGGCGGCTAACGATGAGTATTTCCTCTATGTAAAAAGAAGTAGTTTTTTCAGTGCTTTATCAAAGAATCTTCCATCGGCGCTTTCAAATTTCACGCAAGTCGTAGCCATAATTACAGGCGTTATGCTGCTTTCTATAGGTCAGATGAGTGTTGGAGAGATTTTATCTGCCTATCTGATTTTGTCAGTATTGAGCGAACCGCTTGATACGGTTTGTTCTGTTAAAAGCTCATATCTTGCTGCAAAAGCGGATATTGATGTTTATCTTGAGCACGAGAAAGAATCCCAAGAGCCTTCAGGTTATGAGAAGCTTTGGAACTCTTCACTTAAACCAGCTGTAAAGATAGGAGAGGGAACTCTTTTAGCTACTCTTGAAGGTCCAAAACTTTTCCATACACAAGCTCTCAGCATTCCACAAGGATCTCTCGTGGTGGTAAGAGGTTCCAATGGCTCAGGCAAGTCTTCTTTCGTAGATCTTTTGGCAGGCTGCTCTGATCCATCACTATTCAGTGGTGATATAGAGCTTTCGGATGATCTTAAAGACTGTTCTCGTTTTGCTCGTCCGGTACCTCTTGTAGAAGGAAGCCTTGCTGACAATATGTTTGGAGAAAAGATCGATCGTACGGTTTACAACTTGCTCAATTTTTCCTCTCTTGAGACGCATGCTTTTGACGGAAAAGAGGAGTCCGTTTCTTTGGGTGAGCGACAAAAAATTGGTCTTTTGAGAGCTCTATCCAGAAAACAAGGGGCACTTGTTTTGGATGAACCTCTACAGAATTTAGATGCGCCAACAGCTCAGAGGCTTTGTAGATATCTCGCAAACCTCAAAGGTAGTCGGACTGTCGTGGTGATTATGCACTCTGATGAACTAGATCAAGAAGCAGACGTTCTTCTCGATATCCAAGATGGTCAATTGCATGTGCGTTGATGTGGAAAAAATAGATTCAAAGGCATGGGCGCTTTGTCCCTTCCATTACGCTAAGATTGTAAAGTAATTGTTTATTGAGAGATTTTGCTGATAAAACATATTTGTCTTAAGTTTGGAGCGTAGGGATATATGCCATTGCAATTTAACAGACTCGGTATCACTCCAATCGTTGTTTTTAACTTTATTATCTGGCTTTTCTTTACACTCGCATACTTCTATCAGATTGTGTATATCCTTCGCGTTTTAGTTAAGGGTGAGGTAAAGCTTCCAAAGGCAAAAAAGCAGCACCGCTACGCTTTCTTTATTGCTGCTCACAATGAAGAGCCAGTTATTGGCAACCTTGTCAGGTCCATTCTTTCTCAGGATTATCCTCGAGAGCTTATGGACGTCTTTGTTGTTGCAGACGCTTGTACCGATAAAACGGCTGAAGAGGCTAGAAAAGCTGGAGCAATTACTTGGGAGCGTAATGACCTTGCTCGTAAAGGTAAGAGCTGGGTTATGGATTACGGTTTTGACCGCATTCTTAATGAGTACGGCGACAAATACGAGGCATTCATTATTATGGACGCCGATAACCTGGTTTCTCCAAGCTACTTAAAGATTATGAATCAGGCTTTTGATGCAGGATATCTTGTATGCACCAGCTACAGAAACTCAAAGAATTTTGATTCCAGCTGGGTAAGCTCTGCATACGCTACCTGGTTTATGCGTGAGGCAAAGTTCTTGAATAACGCCCGTATGATGATGGGCACCAGCTGCGCTGTTTCTGGTTCTGGCTGGATGGTTTCTTCTCGCATTATTAAAGGCATGCATGGATGGGATTTCCACACCCTCACCGAGGATATTCAGTTCTCCACGTTCTGCAGCGCTCACAATATTCAAATTGGCTATGCACCTGCAGAATTCTTTGATGAACAGCCTTTGACCTTCAAGGCATCATGGACACAGCGTATGCGTTGGACAAAAGGCTTCTACCAGGTGTTCTTCTCTTATGGCTTTGATCTGATTAAGGGTATTTTTAAGGGTCAGTTTGCTTCATACGATATGCTCATGACCATTGCGCCAGGCATGATCTTGACGCTGCTCTCGGCCTTTATTAATGGCACCTACCTGCTGGTTGGTTATTTAAGCCACGGTTTTGTTGCTACTGATGCAGAGATTGCCATGAGTGTAGGATCTTTGGTCATGACGGTTTTCTCGATGTATGCGGTCTTCTTTATTTTGGCGCTTATTACCACTATCTCGGAGTACAAGCATTTCCACGTAAAGAAGAAGTGGCGTATTTTTACCAATCTCTTTACGTTCCCTATTTTTATGATGACGTATATTCCTATTACCGTTGCGGCTTTGTTCAAAAAGGTTGAGTGGGTTCCTACTAAACATGACATTGCTGTTAACTTTGAGGATGTTATTGCTTCAAGTGGGAGTTCAAATTAAATAATTAACTCCACTGGTGGTACAATGCCAAAACACGTTGAGCATGACCGGTAGGTCAGGAGGGAGCCAAAAAACAATGGCAAAGTTCTTCGAAGGCGAATCGCATACATTTTCTGAGTATCTTTTGGTTCCTGGCTATTCATCAGCTGAGAACATCCCTGCAAATGTTTCTTTGAAGACTCCTCTGGTAAAGTTTAAACGTGGCGAGAAAAGCGCAATTGAGCTCAACATTCCTATGGTTTCTGCAGTAATGCAGTCAGTTTCTGGTCCTCGTCTGGCAATTGCCTTAGCCCAGCAGGGCGGCATTGCCTTTATTTATGGTTCTCAGTCCGCTGAGGATGAGGCTCAGATGGTTCGTGAGGTTAAGAGTTACAAGGCAGGCTTTGTTGTTTCTGACTCAACACTCACTCCAGAGATGACCCTTGGTGACGTGCTTGACCTTAAAGAGAAGACTGGTCACTCCACCATGCCTGTCACTGATGACGGCACTTCTCGCGGTAAGCTCGTAGGTATTGTTACCTCTCGTGACTATCGTCCTTCTCGCGACGATCGCTCTAAGCTGGTATCTGAGTTTATGACCCCAGCTGATAAGCTTATTACCGCAGCTGAGGATACCACCCTCAAAGTGGCAAATGATTTTATCTGGGACAACAAGCTCAACACCCTTCCTATTGTCGATAAGAACGGCCACCTGGTCAGCCTTGTATTCCGCAAGGATTATGATTCCCACAAGTCTGCTCCAGATGAGCTTCTTGATGACTCTAAGCGCTACATGGTTGGCGCTGGTATTAATACTCGTGACTATGAGACCCGCGTTCCTCTGCTTGTTGATGCAGGTGCTGATGTTTTGTGTATTGACTCTTCTGAGGGTTATTCCGAGTGGCAGAAGCGCACGCTTGAGTGGGTTCGTGCAACTTACGGTGATTCCGTCAAGATTGGCGCAGGTAACGTTGTAGATGCTGAGGGCTTCCGCTTCTTAGCAGAGGCTGGCGCTGACTTTATCAAGATTGGTATTGGCGGCGGTTCTATCTGCATCACTCGTGAGCAGAAGGGCATTGGTCGTGGTCAGGCAACCTCTGTCATTGATGTTGCTCGCGCTCGTGATGAGTACTTTGAGGAGACTGGCGTCTATATTCCAATCTGTTCTGACGGTGGAATTGTCTATGACTATCACATGACTTTGGCTCTTGCTATGGGTTCTGACTTCATGATGCTTGGCCGTTACTTTGCTCGCTTTGATGAGAGCCCTTCTGACCGCGTTATTGTTAACGGCTCTTACATGAAGGAGTACTGGGGCGAAGGCTCTGCTCGTGCTCGTAACTGGCAGCGCTATGACCTTGGCGGCAACAAGCGCGGCCTTTCCTTTGTTGAGGGTGTTGACTCGTATGTTCCATACGCAGGTCCTCTGAAGGACGGCGTTGAGGCTTCACTTCTGAAGGTCAAATCCACCATGTGCAACTGCGGCGCTCTTGACATCCCTGAGCTTCGCGATAAGGCAAAGATTACGCTGGTCTCTTCAACTTCAATTGTTGAGGGTGGCGCACACGACGTCTTGCTGAAAGACTCAAATCAGCAGGTCAGCTACAATTTCCGTTCGTAGCTCACAGGATTTATGGACTACTGGCGTCACCAAGTATTTTGCTTGGTGACGCATCGCTATAAGAAAGGGGAACTCGTGGAAAACGAGGAAGTACAGAACGTAGCCGATACAGGTGATTTTCCTGCCTACGACGCTGAGGCCATCGAAACTAAGTGGCAGCGCGTCTGGGAAGAGCAGAATCTTTACAAGACAGAAGAGGACAGCTCAAGGCCTAAAAAATACGTTCTAGAGATGTTCCCTTATCCTTCGGGCGATCTTCACATGGGTCATGCTCGTAACTACACCATTGGCGATGCTATGGCTCGTCAGGCTCGTATGCGTGGCTTTGATGTCTTGCATCCAATGGGCTTTGACGCTTTTGGTCTTCCTGCAGAAAACGCTGCTATTAAGCACAATACCCAGCCTTCTGTGTGGACTCATAAGAATATTGACCAGGCTGTAAAGACCATGTTCCGCATGGGCTTTGCCTACGATAAAGACCGCATGTTTAACACCTGCGACCCTGAGTACTACAAGTGGGGTCAGTGGATTTTCCTCAAGATGCTTGAGAAGGGCCTGGTATATCGTGCAACAAGCCCTGTTAACTGGTGCCCTAACGATAAGACCGTTCTTGCAAACGAGCAGGTAGTTAATGGTAAGTGCTGGCGTTGTGGTGCAGTTCCAGAGAAGCGCGAGCTCTCCCAGTGGTACCTGCGTATTACCGACTACGCTCAGGAGCTCCTCGATGATCTTGATCAGCTTGAGGGTTGGCCAGAGCGCGTTCGCGCAATGCAGGCAAACTGGATTGGCCGCTCCGAGGGCGCAGAGATTGACTTTACCCTGGCAGATACTGACGGTGTCACACCAACTGATACCAAGATGACTGTCTTTACCACTCGTGCAGATACCATTTACGGCTGCACCTTTATGCTACTTCCACCAGAGTCTAAGCTTGCCGCTGAGCTGGTAGGGGATTCAGAGTACAAGGCTGCTTTTGACGTTCTTCATGAGGAAGCCGTAAAGGTTTCTTCCATTGACCGCCAGGGTACCGATCGCGAGAAACACGGTGTATTCACGGGCCGTTACGCAATTAATCCTGTTACCGGACAGACCGTACCAATTTGGGTTGCTGACTACGTCCTTCTCGACTATGGTACTGGCGCTGTTATGGGCGTTCCATCAGGCGATAAACGCGACTTTGACTTTGCTAAGAAGTATGACCTGCCTATTGTTCCTATCATCTGTGAAGAGGGAACTGATATCTATGAGGAGCTCAAGGGAGTTTCTGAGTACAAGGTAACCTCTGTTGACTGGGACGGACCAATGGATACCGTGGGTATTCTCGTCCAGTCTGGTCCTTTTACCGGTCTCCGCGGTGGTAAACATTCCGAGGCAGAAGAGGCTGTTGTTGACTATCTGACTGAGCACAACGTTGGTCGTAGAACTGTCCAGTTCCGCCTTCGTGACTGGCTTATTTCCAGACAGCGTTATTGGGGCAATCCAATTCCTATGATTCACTGCGATTGCTGCGGTGACGTTCCTGTTCCTTATGATCAGCTTCCTGTCATGCTTCCAGATAATCTTGATCTGGCAGCAGGAGACACTCTTGCTGAGTGCAAGGAGTTTGTAGAGACTACCTGCCCTCAGTGCGGAAAGCCTGCAAAGCGCATCACTGACACCATGGATACCTTTACCTGTTCCAGCTGGTACTATCTGCGCTACTGCGATCCACACAACACCGAGCTACCATTCTCCAAAGAGTCTGTGGACCGTTGGATGCCGGTAGATAACTACATTGGTGGCATTGAGCACGCAATTCTGCACCTTTTGTATTCTCGCTTCTTTACTAAGGTCCTTCGTGACCTGGGCATGATTGATATTGACGAGCCATTTAAAAACCTGATGACCCAGGGCATGGTCAAGGATGAGCACGGCGACACCATGTCAAAGTCAAAGGGTAACGTGGTTCCTCCAAGCTCTGTCATTGAGCCTTACGGTGCAGATACGATGCGTCTTGCCATTCTCTTTGTTGCTCCACCAGAGAAGGATTTTGACTGGGACGAGAAGGTCGTTGCAGGTGCAAACCGCTTTATCAAGCGCGCATGGCGTGTAGTATGGGAGCTTTCTCGTACTGCTGATGCTTCTGCCGTATTCGACCACACAGCTTTGGATGCAAAGTCGCTTGAGCTCAACCGCGTCCTTAACGCTATGGGAATCCGCTGCACCACCGAGTTTGACAAGGGTCAGTTCAACACTGCTATTTCTGCAGTCATGGAGCTGGTTAATGCGGCAAGCGCCTACATCAATGAGGTTCCTGCAGAGTCCAGAGACGCTGCACTTTGCTACAAGGTTGCAAATGATGTTGTTGCCATGCTGGCGCCAATCATTCCTCACTGGGCAGAGGAGCTCAGCCATGAGGCTCTGGGCAAAGACATTCCTGTCTACCATCAGCCATGGCCAGAGTTTGATCCTGAGCAGGCAAAGAGCAATACCGTAGAGATTGCTGTTCAGCTCAAGGGTAAGGTCCGCGCTCGTATTGAGGTTGCTGCCGATGCTTCTGAGGAAGAACTCACTGCGGCCGCAACTGAGGCTATTGCCGATCAGCTTGAGGGCAAAGAGATTAGAAAAGTTATTGTAGTTAAGGGACGACTTGTGAATATCGTTGCCTAACAGCAAAAACACTTGACGAGAAGCCCTTTATCTCGTAAGATATCTCTAAACGTAGTTGTTATTAGTTGGAAGTGGGGTTGAGTTTTGACCCCGCTTCCTTTCTGTATGTAGATGAGGAGGTCAAATGCAAAACGAAGGTGCAACAAAGAAGATCTTGTCCGCACTAGAGCAGGCTGCACTCAATCACCACATTGATATTGTTGATGTTGAGATTGTTGGTTCTTCTAAGAATCCTGTGGTCAGAGTAAGAATTGACCATGATGATCAGACAGCAGAGACCATTTCTCTTGATGAGGTTGCTCAGGAAACATCGTGGATCTCAGATACCATCGATGAGCTTGATCCTTTCCCAGCATCATTTACCTTGGAGGTTTCTTCTCCAGGAATGGCACGTCCACTTCGTCGTGCAAAAGACTTTGAGCGCTTTGCGGGAGAAGAGATTCAGCTTCAGACTACTGCCACAGAGGGACGCCGTAAATTTACTGGCAAACTCTTGGGCATTGAGGGTACAACTATCTCAATTCAGACAGAAGATGAGGTCTGTACTGTTGATTTGTCTGAGTTAAAGAAGTGCGTTATTAAACCAGTTTTTGATTTCTCGGCCTCAGCCAAGAAGTAGATAGAGAGGATTATTCATGGCATCTGAAATGATGGAAGCTTTGATGTTGCTTTGCCAGGAGAAGCACATCGATGAGTTGTATCTTCTGGACCGTTTGGAGCAGTCTCTGGCAAAAAGCTATGCTGACGTCCTCCATCTTGATTTTGGCGCCCGTGTCACCATTGATAGGGCTACTGGTCGTGTCTATGTCTATGAGCTTGTCCCTAAGGGTGAGCCAGATGAGGAGACTGGTGAGTACACTGAGTTTGACGAGGTAGACGTAACTCCTCCAGATACCAGCCGTATTGCTGCACAGCATGCTAAGGCAGAGATTAAGACCCTTGTGCGCAATGCCGCCCGTGCTCAGATTTATGATGAGTTCCGTGGCCGCATTGGTGACATCATCACAGGTACTGTTCTTCAGTCCACTCCTGATTTCACCATCATTAAGATTCGTGAAGGTGTTGAGGCAGAGCTTCCGCACTTTGATCAGCGTCGTTTCCCTGATGAGCGCGATGAGCGTCCAGCAGGCGAGCGTTACCTTCACAACCAGCGCATTAAGGCAATTATCGTAGACGTTCGCGATCCTAATGCAACTCAGCCAGCAGTTCGTGGTGAGCGTCAGCGTCCACCAATTGTTGTTTCTCGTACTCACCCAGATCTTATTCGTCGTCTCTTTGAGCTTGAGGTTCCAGAGGTTTATGACGGTGTTGTAAGCATTCGCTCCATTGCTCGTGAGGCCGGCGTCCGTTCCAAGATTGCTGTTTCTTCCGTTGACGAGCGTCTTGATCCAGTTGGTGCTTGCGTTGGTCCTAAGGGCAGCCGTGTTCGCACCGTAGTTTCTGAGCTCCGTGGAGAGCGCGTTGACGTTGTGCCTTGGTTTGACGATGCTGCTCGTTGCGTTGCGTCTGCACTTTCACCTGCACGCGTTTCTCGCGTTATTGTTGATGGCGCTACGGGACACGCAACTGTTATTGTTCCTGATGATCAGCTGTCTTTGGCAATTGGTAAAGAGGGCCAGAATGCTCGCCTTGCTGCTCGCCTCACTGGTCTTCACATTGACATCAAGAACGAATCCCTTGCTGCAAGCATTCTGAACAACCTTCCTGAGGTTGTTGAAGAGACTGTTGACGAGGAAGAGATTGCTCATCGTTGCAAGTATGTGAGCCCAAATGGAACTCCTTGCCGCAATATGGCAAGACCTGGTTCTGATTTCTGTGGCATTCATGATGACATGGAGAATGCAGAGATTTCTTCCGATCCAGACTCACTGATCTAGGCAACTACCTGTAACTATCCCGTCAACCGGAAGGTTTTCATATATGGCAAAAATGCGTGTACATGACCTTGCCAAAGAATATGGTATGCAGAGCAAAGAATTGCTCGAGCACCTTGCGGACATGAAGATTCCTGCAAAGTCTGCTTCTTCTACGCTTGAAGATGCATATATTTCTATTGTTCGTAAGAAACTCCAGCCTATTATGGAGGCTCGTGCCGCTGAAATCGCAGCTCAGAAGGCTGCCGAGGAAGAGGCTGCTGCCAAAGAGGCAAAGGCTGCTGCAGAGGTAGCAGAGGCTGAGCGTCTTGCTGCAGAGGCAAGGCGCGAAGCTGAGCGTGCTGAAGAAGAGAAGAAGCGCGCTAAAGAAGAGGCCGCTCGTAAGAAAGAAGAGGAGCGCCGCCGTGCTGAGGAAGAGAAGAAACGTCTTGAGGCTGAAGAGGCTGAGCGTAATCGCGTAAAGGATACCGCTCCTAAGGCTGCTCCTTCCTTCAACAACCTGCTTGATCAGATTGCTCAGCAGGAAGAGGTTTTGAAACAGCAGGCTGCAGAGTCTGCTGCTCAGAAGAAGGCCGAGAAGGGACCAAGAAACCACGCTCGCGCTAATGCAAGCGAGGCAAGTGGTGCTCCTTCTCGTCATAACTTCAAGAATGAGCGCGATGACGCCTCCATGTCTGACGAGCGTCCAAATGGTAAGCGCAAGAAGAATCGTCGCGGCGGAGATGACGGAGAAGACCGTTATAGCCGTATGGCCCGTGAGGCTGAGGCTTACAACAGAAGCCGCGTTTTGGATGAGGCTCGTGTTGCTATTGAAGAAGCAAGCCGTGAGTCCACTGGCCGCCGTAAAAAGCGTAAAGAGCGTCGTCAGAAGCAGGCTGCAGAGGCTGCTATGGAGCAGCGTATTGAGGAAGCACTCGCAAACGACCAGGATATTTCCCAGCTTGATACCGTAAAGGTTCCTCAGGGCTCTACTGTCTCTGAACTTGCTGAGCTTCTTGGTGTTCCTGCAAATGACATCATTAAGCGTCTGTTCCTGCTTGGCAACCCTTTGACGCTCACCGAGACCATGTCCGATGAGCTTATTGAGATTGTTGCTGATGACCTTGGTCGTCAGATTAAGATCATGTCCAAGGAAGAGGAGAATTCCTTCACCTTCTACGATGATCCTAAGGACTTGAAGCCACGTCCTCCAGTAGTTACCGTCATGGGTCATGTTGACCACGGTAAGACATCGCTTCTGGACGCAATCCGTCACACCGGTGTTGCAGCTGGCGAGGCCGGCGGCATTACACAGGCAATTGGTGCTTCTCAGGTCACCATTAACGGCCGTGAGATTACCTTTATTGATACCCCAGGTCACGAGACCTTTACCGCTATGCGTGCTCGTGGTGCAAAGGTTACCGATATTGTCATTCTGATTGTTGCTGCAGACGACGGCGTTATGCCTCAGACCATTGAGTCTATTAACCACGCAAAGGCTGCTGGTGTTCCAATTGTTGTTGCTGTCAACAAGATTGATAAGCCAGGCGCAGATCCTACCCGCGTTCGTCAGGAGCTCACCGAGTACGGTGTTATTCCTGAGGAGTGGGGCGGACAGAACATGTTTGTTGACATCTCTGCTAAGCAGAATTTGGGCATCGACGATCTTCTCGAGACCATTCTTTTGCAGGCAGATGTCCTTGAGCTGAAGGCAAACCCAGACACCTTTGCTTCTGGTAACGTTCTTGAGGCTAAACTTGACCGTGGTCGCGGTTCTGTTGCTACTGTTTTGGTTACACGCGGTACACTCCACATCGGCGATGCTCTTGTTGCTGGTATGGCCTTTGGCCGCGTCCGTGCAATGCTTGATCCTAAGGGCAACGCAGTCACTACTGCAGGTCCTTCTGACGCAGTTGAGATTCTTGGTCTGCAGACCGTTCCTGGTGCAGGCGATGAGTTCCGTGTCTTCCAGGAGGAGCGCGACGCTCGAGAGCTTGCTGACCAGCGCGCTCTTAAGGCTCGTATTGAAGAGCAGAACCGTGTTAAGCACGTTACCCTTGAGAACCTCTTTGACACCATGGCTGACCGTGACGTTAAGGAACTCAACCTCATCATCAAGGCTGATGTTCAGGGCTCCATCGAGGCTCTCCAGGACTCCCTGGACAAGATGGACCAGTCCGAGGTTCGTATCAGCACCATCCATTCTGCTGTTGGTGGAATCACCGAGACCGACGTTGTTCTCGCCGATGCATCCAACGCAATCATCATTGGCTTTGGCGTCCGTCCAGATGCAAAGGCTAAGCTTGCTGCAGAGCGCGTAGGCGTTGAGATTAGAACCTATAGCGTCATCTACAAGGCAATCGAAGAGATTGATGCTGCTCGTATTGGTATGCTTAAGCCAACTGAGCAGGAAGTCCAGACTGGCGTTGCTGAGGTCCGCGATACCTTCAAGGTACCTAAGGTTGGTATTGCTGCCGGCTGCATGATTTCTGAGGGTGAGATTTCCCGCGACGATAACATCCGTCTCATCCGTGACGGCTTTGTTGTCTACGATGGAAAGATTGCATCGCTCAGGCGCTTCAAAGACGACGTTAAGAGCGTTAAATCCGGCTACGAATGCGGTATTGGCCTTGAGAACTTCCAGGACATCAAGCCTGGCGACCAGCTCGAGGGCTATCGCATTGAGCAGGTGGCTCGTACCGAGTAAGAAGGGACAGCATGAAACAGAATCAGTTTTCTCGTCGTACTAATGAGATTGCTCGAGAAAAGCTCAGCTGGATCCTTTTGTTTGAAATTTCCGACCCTGATCTCCAGCTTGTGACTGTCACAAGCTGCGAGGTCTCGGTTGATAAGTCCTTTATGCGTGCCTATGTAAGCTGTGAGCCTGATCGCTACGATAAGGTCCTTGCAGCTCTTAAGCGTGCTAAGGGTAGGATTCGCTCGCTTTTGGGCCACGCGCTGAACTGGCGTGTAACCCCTGAGCTTGATTTCAAAATTGATACTACTACCGATGAGGCTGAGCGTATTGCTCAAGCCCTTGAGGTTGTTCCACCAACGCTTGGTGTTGAGAAAGACGAGTTTGGATACCCTTTAGCTTCTGATGAAGAGAAATCTGACGAGGAGGCGTAAGTACGTGACGTCACTGAATACAAAAGTCAGTCGTCCAGAGTTTGACGAGGTTATAGCTCTGATTGAGCAGGCCTCGTCAATCGTTGTTTGCGCGCATACTTCTCCTGATGGAGATGCGATTGGCTCTGGATTAGCACTTTCTTCCATTATTCAGAGAAGATGGCCTAGCAAAACTGTCACTAATCTTTTGGCAGATGCTGATGGAGAAGTACCACGTATATACAAGTTTCTTGCTGGTACTGAGAGCTTTGTACCTGCAAATAAGTACGAGGGAACTCCAGATCTTTTTATCTGCGTAGATCTTTCTACTGCAGGTCGTTTGGCTGATGCAGAAGCGCTGATGGAGCGCTCCAAGACGGTAGCAGTGCTTGACCATCACCCTTATAACAACGAGTATTGGAATGCAGGACTTGTGCGTCCTGATGCGGCGGCAACTGGCGTCATTATCACCGAGTTTGCCTGTCATTTAGGCGCAGAGCTTGTTCCATCAGAGGCACAATGTCTTATGTGTGCGCTGGTAACTGATACTGGCCGTTTCCAGTACCAAAACGCTGATGGCGAGGCTTTTGAGGTAGCAAGTTTGCTGGTAGAAGCAGGCGCTTCTCCATCTCAGATTGCACTCCATGTCTACCAGAGTGATCGCTTGGCCTATCTTCATCTTGCTGCAAAGGTTATGGGTCGTATTCGTACCTTTGGTGAGGGCCGTGTTGCCTATAGCTACGTTACTACCGCAGATCTTTCTGCATCAGGTGTTCCTCTATCAGAGATGGATGGCCTGGTAGATGTTGTGCGCTGTGTTGAGGGAACTGAAATTGCCCTCTTCCTCAAAGAGGTTGACGGCGGAAAAGTTCGCGGCAATCTGCGTTCCAAATCTCAGCTAGATATTTCTGGCGTAGCTCGTCAAATGGGTGGCGGCGGACACACTGCCGCTGCAGGCTTTACCGCTGAAGGCACCATTGACGATGTGTTTACCCAGATAGTCCCGCTGCTCATTGATCTTCTCGCCCTTAACAAGGAGTCATAGGTGAAGCGAGGAGCTAGTGGAATTAACGCACTTATTGCTGTTGACAAGCAGCTTGGGTTGACCAGCCATGACGTGGTTTCTCGCGTTCGCCGTGCTTTTGGCGAGAAACGCGTGGGACACGCAGGTACTTTGGATCCTAATGCAAGTGGCGTGCTGGTAGTGGGCATTGGACTTGCTACAAAGCTTTTGGGCCTTCTGACGCTTGACCGAAAGGGGTATGTAGCCGACATTTCGTTTGGCGCTCGTACCTCAACCGATGATGCAGACGGTGAGATTGTGGCCACGGCACCTGTCTCAGCGGAGTTGCGTGAGGAAGAGTTTGCTCGCGCTGCATGCGCAAAGCTGGTGGGTACTGTAGACCAGCTTCCACCTGCAGTTTCTGCAATCTCAGTTGATGGCAAACGCGCTTATCAGCTTGTTCGTGAAGGTAAGACGCCAGAGCTTGCGGCTCGTAGAGTCTCTATTTACGACGCTACGCTTTTGGCAGTGCGCAAACCTTCTACTACGGATGAATCACTGGTATGGACGGTTGCGTTTGACGTTTCAAAAGGCACCTACATTAGAAGTCTTGCTCGAGACCTTGGTCAGTCTCTTGGAACAGAGGCTCATATTAGTGGCCTGAGAAGGACGTTCTCTGGTCCAATCACACTTGGGAGCTGCGCTTTATTAGAAGAGCTTGAACAAAGCCCAGCTCAGGTGCTTGAAGATAAACGCCTCAATCCAACTGAGGTTCTGGGATACCCTGTGCACAGGTTGACTGCAGCAGAATACAAGTGTGTTGAGGTTGGAAAACGTTTTGGTATTCCAGAAGATCTCTCTGAGGTTGCTCATAACTCGCTGGTCAGCCTTGTGTGGAATGATGCTCTTGTAGGAATTTGGACAAGGCAGGGCTCCTGCCTTGTCTGCCAGACAAACTTCTCTCAAGGTATTTTGTGTAAGTAAGGATGCACGTTGAACAAGGTAGAACGCATAGTACAATCCGTTTTGTATGGAAGTGAGTTGCCGGCTCCACGTGAGCTTGGTGATGCTGACTTCTATACACTGCGTTCTGACTGCTACAGGCAGCCTTGCGTGTGCGTGCTTGGTGTCTTTGATGGTCTTCATGAGGGCCACCAGGGTCTTCTCGCCAGCGCAAAGAAAGACGCTGCGGCTCGCAATGTGCCACTTGTTGCTGTGACATTTCTGCCCGATCCTGTTGAGGTGTTGTTTGATGGCTCTCCTCGACGATTACTTTCGGGAGAAGACAGGCTTCGCGCGCTTGCTGCATGGGGAGTGGACGGCATTCTGGTGCATCACTTTACCCGCGAGTTTGCGGCATTGAGTGCTACGCAATACGTTGAGGATCAGTTGCTTCCAAGTGTCTCGGCCGTGTCCGTTCATGTGGGTTCTGACTTTGGTTTGGGCGCACAAGGAGCTGAAGGAAGCGCGTTGCTTACCTCGCTTGGGCATAAGCATGGCTTTGAAGTTCACGCCCATGAGCTCTTTTGTTCGGGTGGACAGAAAATCTCTGCTACTCGTATTAGGGGCTTGCTTGAGCAGGGCAAAGTTGAGGAGGCGGCAAGCCTGTTGGGCCGCTGGCACTTTTTAAGCGGTGTGGTCAAGCATGGTCGTGGTCAGGGCACTGGCTTTGGTTTTCCTACGGCAAATGTTGCACTTGACCTGCATGATTGCATTCCTCAAGACGGCGTGTATGCGTGCTATGTGGTCCATGGCTCAACAGCTTGGCCCGCTGCGGTTAATGTGGGAAAAGCTCCTTCATTTGAGTCTCAAACAGGACCTTTGCTTGAGGCTAATCTTCTAGGTTTTAGCGGTTACTTATATGATTCAGAGGTTCAGACGGTATTTGTGAAGAGACTGAGGGAATCTAAAAAATTTGATTCGCTTGAAGACCTCAAGCAAGCCGTTCGTGGAAATATAGATTGGGTAGCCCAGAATCTGGGTACGACTTCATATAACTTAGAAAGTGGGGAGGTGGAAGATGATAACTGATGAAGATAAAGAGCGTGTACGACAGGCAACGGACTTTGTTACGCTTGTTTCCGAGACAGTTGAGCTTAAACCTCGAGGTCAGGACTATTGGGGATGTTGTCCCTTCCACCAAGAAAAAAGCCCCTCATTTAAGATAAACCCTTCCACGGGTCTTTGGCACTGCTTTGGCGCTTGCTCCGAAGGCGGAGACGTCTTCAGCTATGTCATGAAGCGAGAAAATCTGGATTTTCCCGATGCCATTAGATATCTTGCTGATAAAGCAGGCATTACGCTTTCTGAAGAGGCTCATGTTTCTAAGGGCCCCCGCAAGAATCGCTTAATTGAGTGCCTTACCGAGGCCGAGAATTACTTCCACTCCATGCTTATGCGTGGAAGGGGAGAAGGTCCTGAGGCGGCGCGTGCATATCTTTCTGGTCGTGGATTTGGAGCAGCTGTCTGTAAGCGCTGGAAGCTGGGATACGCCCCTGGTAGAGGCGCACTTGTGGCGCACTTGCGCAAATGTGGCTATACCACACAAGAGATGATTGCTGCCAACCTTGCCATTGAGCGCAATGGTCGCATCAGCGACTGGTTCTATGATCGAGTGATGTTTCCTATCCACGACGAGCAGGGCAGAACCATTGCTTTTGGTGGCCGAATTACTAAAAAGGTAGAAAATGCTCCCAAGTATCTAAACACCAGGGACACTTCCGTCTTTAATAAAGGTAAACACCTCTTTGCCTACGACGTGGCAAAAGAGACTATTGCAGCTCAGTCTGAGGCCATTATTTGCGAGGGCTACACAGATGTTATTGCCATGCACGAGGCTGGTTTTACTAACACTGTGGCAGCTCTTGGTACCGCATTTACGTCTGAGCACGTCAAGCTTATTGATCGCCAGCGTGCGCGCAAAATTATTTGCATGTTTGATGGTGATGCCGCAGGTCAACACGCTGCTGCTCGCGCCATTAAATTTATCGATAAAACAACCGCTGCGTTTCTTTGCGTTGTTTTGCCAAATAATCAGGACCCCATGGAGTTTCTCGCCGAGTCTGGTGCAGACAAACTGCGTCCTATCTTAGACTCCGCTCGTCCACTCATGGACTTTGTCTTTGATGCCACAACCGCGCAGTTTGACTTATCCGTGCCTGGTGGCCGAGTCAAGGCGCTTGAAGCTTTAGCGTCCTTATTGGCTCCACTCAAGACATCGGTGCTTCTGAGCGAGTATGCACTTCGTGTGTCAGACCTGCTTCATATTGATGTTGAGGAAGCAAAGCGCGCAATTAAAGCTGCGCCTATTCAAGATGATACGTTTGATTCTCGCACTTCAAAGGCGGCGCACAAACAGCCTCAGAAGAGTGCGGCCAACTCTTCGTACAACTCAACTTCCAAGACTTCAACGTATACTGACGGTCCTTCATACGATGATGTCCCACCGTATGATGAGGTTCCGCCATATGACGATCCATCTTCGTATGGTGTCTCTACTGATGCTTATGTTTCGCACGGTTCGCAGGGACTTTCCGCAGAAGACCGCAGACAGGTCAACTCAGAACTTGAACTTTTAAGCGCTATGGCAACAAATCTGTCCTTGGTGCGAGAGTATCAAGACCGTATTGCAGACTTTGTGTGGGCTGATGCTCGCCATCAAACCATGGCATGGGCAATGCTTGCTACTCCAGAGGGCGCTACACCAGCGCAGGTAGTTGCTGCAGCTGCGGCTGTCGAACCAAATGCGGCAGCTATTCTTTCGTCTGGTCGCGTGATATCTGAGGGCAACTCCGATACACGCCGCTCACTTGAGTTTATTGTTGACACTGTTGACTACTACTCGGTGCAGCGCAAATTGCGAGAAATTCGTTCTAATTTGCGTTCCAGTTCTTATGCAGGGGAGTCTTCTGACGGAACTCTGGCAGAAGAGCAGCTTGCCGCCGCACAAGCACTTCAGACACGAGCGCTGGAGTTAGGTAAGAGGCTTACTTCAGGGCAATAAAAATACTCATTTTATGAGGATGCTACTCATCTAATTTTTTATAAATTAAAATGAGTAGTTTGATTAGGTAGAGAAACTTTTGGGTATAAAGATTTGCGCTAATCTATCGAAAGGATATTTGTGGCTGCAAAAAAGGCAAATGACGAGGTCAAACTCTCAGATGAGCTTACTAAAATTGTTGATGATCTGGTAAGTTCTTCAAAGTCTAACGGTAGTATCAGCGAAGACGATATTCAGGTTGCCATTCGTGACGTTGACGTTAACGATGATGAGCTTTCTGACCTGTATGATTCGCTGCGCGTTAAAGGTGTTGAGATTACTACCGCATCTGAAGCAACCGTTTCTTTCGCCATTGAAGATGACGCCGTAGAGGACGATTTTTCATCCGATGATGACTTGGATGACTCATCCGATTTTGATGATGAAGATGATGAAGATTTTGATGCCGTAAATGAGGCTCGCGAGGTCAAAGAGGCTCTCCGCTCTGTTTCTAAGGCAAAAGTCTCCAAGCCAAAACGTTCTTCTCGCGCTCGTGCTCGCCGTTCAGATACCACTACGGTTATGCTTACTGGCGATCCTGTCCGCATGTATCTTAAAGAGATTGGTAAGGTTGACCTGCTTACTGCATCAGAAGAGGTTCACCTTGCTATGAAGATTGAGGCAGGTACTGCAGCTTCTCAGAAGCTGGAGGACTTTGAGGATGGCCTCATCGAGCTTAACCGCGCAGAGCAGCGCCGCCTTATGCGTATTGAGTCTGTAGGACTTGACGCTAAGCAGCAGCTTATTTCTGCAAACCTTCGTCTTGTTGTCTCGATTGCAAAGCGCTATGTTGGCCGCGGTATGCTGTTCCTTGACCTTATCCAGGAAGGTAACCTGGGCCTTATTCGCGCTGTCGAGAAGTTCGATTACACCAAGGGCTTTAAGTTCTCAACGTATGCTACCTGGTGGATTCGTCAGGCAATTACCCGCGCTATTGCAGACCAGGCACGTACCATTCGTATTCCTGTCCACATGGTAGAGACAATCAACAAGCTGATCCGTGTTCAGCGTCAGCTTCTGCAAGATCTTGGTAGAGATCCTACCCCAGAAGAGATTGGCGCAGAAATGGGTATGTCTCCTGATCGCGTTCGCGAGATTCAGAAGATTAGCCAGGAGCCTGTCTCTCTTGAGACGCCTATTGGTGAAGAAGAAGATTCACAGCTTGGAGACTTTATCGAGGACTCTTCAGCTGTTGCTCCACCAGATGCAGCTTCTGATTCAATGCTTCGTGAGCAGCTTGAGCAGGTTCTTGACGGCCTTGCTGATCGTGAGCGTAAGGTTATTAAGTTCCGCTTTGGTCTTGAGGACGGTCATCCTCGTACCCTTGAAGAGGTAGGCAAGGAGTTTGGCGTTACGCGTGAGCGTATTCGTCAGATTGAGTCCAAGACCTTGGCAAAGCTTCGTCATCCTTCTAGGTCCGGTCGTCTTAAGGACTACATGGAGGAGTAGCTTCTTGGTTTAGGTATGCGGAAGATTGTGCAAGAGGAATTTGAATAAATTTTTTCTAAATAATGCTTGCATGGTTTGGAATGTCTCTCTATACTTAAACACCGCTGAGAAGCACACATATTCCCCGATGGCGCAGCGGTAGCGCAGCTGACTGTTAATCAGCGTGTCGCAGGTTCAAATCCTGCTCGGGGAGCCAGAATTTTCAAGACCAGGCAATGCCTGGTCTTTTTTGTTTAAAGAACCGTTCTGCTTTTCTCGCATTAGGCAGATTTTTATTCACAAATTTGAAGAGGACGTTTTTCTCGACAATTTGGTCATTTGACCGATTTTTCTTTATTTATCCTCAAAAACTTCAAAATTGACACCGTAAAAGGTACAAAACATAACGCTTACGGTATTTCTGCAACCGTTGAGCGACATCTCACAAAGAGCTGTGATGAGATTTGTTAACGTACTCATTAAGGTCAGTGTTATGCAAAAGGCATAACAAATGAGAAAGGTCACTACTATGGATGTGTCTCGTCGCAGTTTTCTAAAGTTCTGTGGTCTAGGCGTTCTTAGCGTTGGTGGATCTAGCGTTCTTGCAGCTTGCGCACCTAGCGAGAAAAAAGAGGAAGGCGCTAAAGATGCAAAGGTAGAGAACAAGGATAAGCCTGTTGTCTTCTTTAACCGCCAGCCTTCCAACAGCTCCACTGGTGAGCTTGATACAAACACTCTTAACTTCAACAAAGACACTTATTACGTTGGCTTTGATGCAGTTCAGGGTGCAGAGCTCCAGGGCCAGATGGTTCTTGATTACATCAAGGCTCACGCAGCTGAGCTTGATCGCAACAAGGACGGCATTATTGGTTACGTTCTTGCAATTGGTGACATTGGTCACAACGACTCTATCGCTCGTACTCGTGGTGTCCGTAAGGCACTTGGTACTGGCATCGAGAAGGACGGCAAGATTATTTCCGATCCAGTAGGCACCAACACCGATGGCTCCGCTTCTGTTGTTCAGGACGGCAAGCTTGAGGTCGGCGGCAAGTCCTATACCATCCGTGAGCTTGCTTCTCAGGAGATGAAGAACACCGCTGGTGCAACATGGGATGCTGCAACCGCTGGTAACGCAATTGCTGCTTGGTCTTCTTCCTTCGGCGATCAGATTGATGTTGTTGTTTCTAACAACGACGGTATGGGCATGTCCATCTTCAATGCATGGTCAAAGGCTCAGAAGGTCCCAACCTTTGGTTACGACGCTAACTCTGACGCTGTTGCAGCTATTGCTGACGGCTATGCAGGCACCATTTCCCAGCACCCAGATGTTCAGGCTTACCTGACTCTCCGTCTGCTCCGCAACGCTCTTGACGGCGCTGATATCAACACCGGCATTGAGTCCGCAGACGATGCTGGCAACAAGATTGACTCCAAGGACTACAAGTATGTTGCAGAGCAGCGTTCTTACTACGCTCTCAACCTTGCAGTTACCGCTGAGAACTACAAGGACAACCTTGACGCAACCACTACTTATCCAGAGGCTTCTAAGCAGCTGAGCGCAGACAAGCACCCAGAGAAGAAGGTTTGGCTCAACACCTACAACTCTGGCGACAACTTCCTTGGTTCAACCTATGTACCACTGCTCAAGAAGTATGCTCCACTGCTCAACCTCAACGTTGAGTTCATCGCAGGCGATGGCCAGACTGAGTCCAACATTACCAACCGTCTTGGCAACCCTGACGAGTACGATGCATTTGCATTCAACATGGTTAAGACCGACAACGGTTCTTCCTATACCCAGCTGCTTAAGTAATTAAGTAGTCGATAGCACGAAACAATACCGGAGGGGAGACACCTGCTCTCCTCCGGTGTTCTCGCGAATAAGCGCAATAACTTAGCGAGATAAGGGGTGATTACATGGCAGATACAGAAAACGATATCGTTCTAACAATTGATGGAATGAGCAAGTCCTTTGGACGTAACCGCGTTCTGGATCACATTTCAATGAACGTACGCCGTGGAACCGTTATGGGTCTTATGGGAGAGAACGGCGCAGGCAAATCTACCATGATGAAGTGCCTGTTTGGTACGTATCAAAAAGATGAAGGCAAGATATTTCTTGACGGCAAAGAGGTTAATTTCTCTGGACCAAAAGACGCACTTGAGAATGGCGTCGCAATGGTTCACCAGGAGCTTAACCAGTGCCTTGATAGAAATGTTGTAGATAACTTGTTCCTTGGTCGCTATCCCGTTAATGCAATGGGTGTTGTCGACGAGGGGCGCATGAAAAAAGAAGCAAACGAGCTCTTTAGGCGTCTGGGCATGACGGTTGATTTAACTCAGCCTATGAAGAACATGTCTGTATCTCAGCGTCAGATGGTCGAGATTGCCAAGGCAATTTCCTACAACGCTAAGATTATTGTTCTGGATGAGCCTACTTCTTCACTTATGACCCAAGAGGTCGAGAAACTCTTTGAGATGATTCACATGCTCAAAGAGCAGGGAATTTCTTTGGTCTACATCTCTCACAAGATGGATGAGATCTTTGAGATTTGCGACGACATTTCAGTTCTTCGTGACGGTAAGCTTGTTATGACCAAGCGCTCAAATGAGACCAACATGAATGAGCTTATCTCGGCAATGGTCGGCCGCTCGCTTGAGAACCGCTTCCCAGATGTTACTAACACACCTGGTAAGACGTATCTTTCTATTCAGCACCTTTCAACTAAATATGAGCCATACCTTCAGGACGTCACCTTTGATGTAAAGAAGGGCGAGATTTTTGGCCTGTATGGTCTTGTCGGTGCTGGTAGAACAGAGCTTCTTGAAACAATTTTTGGTGTAAGAACCAGAGCTGCTGGTCGTGTCTACGTCAACGGACACCTTATGAACTTCTCGACAGCTGCAGAGGCTATGGATCACGGTTTTGCCATGATTACCGAGGAGCGTAAGGCAAACGGCTTGTTCCTTAAGGGCGACCTGACGTTTAACACAACCATTGCAAACTTGAACCAGTACAAGTCTGGTCCAATCCTTTCTGATCCTAAGATGACTAAGGCTACCGTTAACGAGCTCAAGGTTATGAATACCAAGGCTCAGGGTCCATCAGACTTGATTTCAAGTCTTTCTGGTGGCAACCAGCAGAAGGTCATTTTTGGTAAGTGGCTCGAGCGCTATCCTCAGGTTTTCCTGATGGACGAGCCTACTCGTGGTATTGATGTTGGTGCTAAATATGAGATCTACCAGCTCATTATTGATATGGCTAAGAGCGGTACCACTATTATCGTAGTCTCTTCGGAGATGCCAGAGATTTTGGGAATTACCAACCGTATTGGCGTTATGTCCAACGGCAGACTCTCGGGCATCGTCAATACCAACGAGACAAATCAAGAAGAACTCCTGCGCCTCAGCGCAAAGTACCTGTAGGAGAGGATGATACAAATGCCAAAAACAGGTGGATCTGTTCTGACGGCCGAGCAGGAAAAAGAGCTGCTAAAGCCTATTGATCAGAAGATTGGTTCCATTCAGGCTCAGATTGATGAGCTTCGCGCAAATGGTACCAACAAAGTAATTTCAACACTGAGCGCTATTGAGTCAACAAAGCGCGATAAGTCTATCTCTGCTGAAGAGCGCAACACGCTTATTGAGGGCTACAAGGCTGAGCTGGAGCTTGCAAAGAAGGTTGAGTCCGAGAACAGCGCTCAGGTCTCCAAGCTTATTGCAGAGGCCGAGGCTTATCTCAAGGAGCACTACAAGAGCGAGTATCTTGATCCAGTTAAGGCAAGCTGTGTCGTAGAGAAGGAGCAGGCTAAGCAAAATTACGCTGCTGCTCTTGAGCGCCTCAAGAAGGAGCACGAAGAGGCTGTCAGCAAGACTTCTGATGCTCAGGAAATCAAGGACGAGAAGTACGTCTATAAGAACCGTCAGTTTGATGCTAAGGTCAACTATCAGAAGGATCTTCAGCGCATCAAAGACCGCGCTCATAATGCGTTCAGTCATGAGTATCACCTCATCGACCTTCTCAGGATGTCTAAGTTCACTCCACTGGAGTCTCAGGCTCAGAAGTGGGAGAACTACAAGTACACCTTTAACACCCGTTCATTCCTGCTGCAGAACGGTCTGTACATTGTTATTCTCCTGGTATTTATTGCCCTTTGTATCATTACCCCAGCAGTCAAGGGCACTCAGCTTTTGACCTACTCCAACGTCATCAACATTCTTCAGCAGGCATCACCTCGAATGTTCCTGGCACTTGGTGTAGCTGGATTGATTCTGCTTACTGGTACTGACCTGTCTATTGGTCGTATGGTTGGTATGGGCATGACCGCTTCAACCATCATCATGCACCAGGGCATCAATACCGGCCAGGTCTTTGGTATCACTTTTGATTTTACTGGTGTTCCAATTCCTGTCAGAATCATCATGGCTCTGGTTACTTGTATTGTTCTGTGCACCTGCTTTACCAGTATCGCTGGCTTCTTTACCGCTAAGTTTAAGATGCACCCATTCATCTCGACCATGGCTAACATGCTGATTATCTTTGGTATTGTTACCTATGCTACAAAGGGTGTTTCTTTTGGTGCTATTGAGCCATCTATTCCAGATATGGTCATTCCACGAATTGGTAAATTCCCATCCATCATTTTGTGGGCAATCGCAGCAATCGCTATTGTTTGGTTTATCTGGAACAAGACTACCTTTGGTAAGAACCTCTACGCCGTAGGTGGAAACCCTGAGGCAGCAGCTGTTTCTGGTATTTCAGTCTTTAGAGTTATGGTTGGCGCCTTTGTCATGGCTGGTATCCTCTATGGATTTGGTTCATGGCTCGAGTGCATGCGTATGGTCGGCTCTGGCTCTGCAGCTTACGGACAGGGTTGGGACATGGACGCAATCGCAGCCTGCGTTGTTGGTGGTGTTTCATTCACCGGTGGTATTGGTAAGATCTCTGGCGTTACCGTGGGTGTTCTCATCTTCACCGCACTGACTTACGCTCTGACCATTCTTGGTATCGATACCAACCTGCAGTTTGTCTTCTCGGGCGTCATTATTCTGACTGCAGTTACCCTTGACTGCTTGAAGTACGTCCAGAAGAAGTAGTCCACTACTACGTGCAAGTTTCGAGGCGTCTACTTACGTAGACGCCTCTTTTTTCGGCAAAAAACGGTGCCTGCACGTTAAGGAAAAGTGGCTTTACGGGGAAATTACAAAGCAGCTGGTAAACTAAGGTATCTCTTCGGACATATGTCCTTTTATGATTTTCGCACTACACCTATGACAGATAATCTGCAAAAATTGGCGAGAAAAGCACACCTAAGGCTGATATTCTGCAGATTTAGAGAGAAATAACACACCTATGACAGAAAATATGTTAACTATCGACAGATTATTTGACTTTGGTGTGCTTGGGTTTCTCGATACATGCAGATTATCCGACATTGGTGTGGTCAGGCCTTTCAAAGTCTGCAGATTATCCGACACAGGTGTGTTTGAAGTGTTAAAGGAAGTCCGCTTTCAACAGATGTCCGTCTTAGCTGCGCTTGCAGGTTATTTTGCCGGTGTAGGAAATCCGCTTGCCATAAAAAACAAGAGGACCGATCTTCTCGGCCCTCTTGCTGGGTGATTTATGCGATTGCGAGATACGCCGTAGCTCGCGGTACGCTGAAGTTCGTGTCTCGCTGCAGCTGCGTGCATTGTGCAGCAACGCATTGCGGGTATCAGCGACTACAGGGACTCCAGGAAGCGATGCTGTGCAGCTCGTCCTTCTTCGTCCCACTTAAATACGCCGGCGTCTTCTAGGACGTGCGAGAAGACAATGCCAACCTCGTCGTAGATGTACTTCTTAAGCTGCTCGGACGAGAGGGAAGAGATGTCCTTCTTCGAAGCGGCATCCTTGCTAGAACCGTCGCCCTGCTCAAGCAACTTAGCGTAAATCTGGCGCGCCCAGTCGGCGTGGGAGATGGTAGTAGAGTCCGTGGTCAGCTGACCGTAGACGGCATTGGCTTTCTTGTCATTTGCCAGGCACTGCTCCATAACTGACTGAACTTTGTTGAGCTCTGGCACAAGGCGAGGAGGAAGTACGGCAAGGCCCATGACCTCGATGAGGCCGATATTTTCTTTCTTGATGTGGTGATACTCGGCATGAGGATGGAAGATGCCAAGCGGATGTTTTTCGCTGGTAATGTTGCAGCGCAATGCAAGGAAGACCTCGTAGATGCCATCTTCCAGCTTGCGAACAACAGGGGTAACCGTGTTGTGGGGCTCGCCGTTAGTTTCTGCATAAACAGAGACGGACTCGTCGGTATAGGAGCGCCATGCAGTGATGATAAATTCCGCTGCTTTGAGCGCTTCTTCTCGACTGGTGGAGGAGAGGCGGAGAACAGAGAGCGGCCACTTGAGGATCGCGCCCGCTACCTCGGGGAACTGCCTGAGTTCAAACTCTTCCGCAACTTCCGCGCGCATCATAGGGAACTCGTAACATCCGCCCTGGTAGTGATCGTGCGAGAGGATCGATCCACCCACAATAGGCAGGTCGGCATTAGAGCCAATAAAGTAGTGGGGGAATCTATCCACAAAGTCAAAGAGATTGACGAGCGCCTCGTGATCAATGTGCATAGGAATGTGATCCGAGTTCATAGCAATGCAATGCTCATTGAAGTACGCGTATGGACTGTACTGGAATCCCCAACGATGCTGATTGAGTTCAATGGGGATGATGCGCAGGTTTTGCCTAGCAGGATGAGCACCCGCGCCAGACGAAGCGCCGCGTCCGGAGTAGCCCTCGTTATCCAGGCAGAGTTGGCATGCGGGGTACTTCTCGCCAGAAGTGTTTTGAGCTGTTTTAGCTGCTGCAATCTCACGAGGGTCTTTTTCTGGCTTGGAGAGGTTGATGGTGATCTCAAGGTCTCCCCAGGTAGTTGGCGTAGTCCAGGTAATGTTTCTGGCAATGGCGCTTCTTCTGACGTAGCCAGCATCACAGCAGAGTGTGTAGAACCAGTCAGTTGCAGCGCGAGGTCCCTCAGAAGCGTACAACTCGTTGAAATGGCGTGCGACCTCGGAAGGCTTTGGCAGCAGAAGGCCCATAACACGCATGGCAAAAGAGTCCTCGCCACTCTGGGTGTTCTCGACAAGTCCATGAGAAACAGCTAGACGAGCAAGCTCGGCCAGCGTCTGATCAAGATTAAACGCCGTCAGGTCAATCTTCTCCCAAGACTTAACGGGAGCTGGACCTTCGTACGAGAGCATATCCAGCAGAGCGTTATAACACCAGGTCAGATCCTCAGTTTGAATAAGTCCGCGCTCGCATGCATACGCAACAAGCTGCTGAATGCACAGTGCGCTTTCGTTATCTGCTACAGCCATTGTGCACAAGCTCCCTGGTCAGAGATAGCGTAGTGGCGGCAAGCGCCTTCGCCAAACCACTGGTTCATTTGTGCGATAAAGGTCTCGACAAGGGCGAGAGGGACAAAGCACTGGATAGAGCCGCCAAAACCGCCGCCGTGAATGCGAACGGCGCCAGAACCTTTTAAGATGCTCTCGGCCAAGCCAAGGGCAAGCATAGCCGGCTGATATGAGCCAGAAGTGGAAACGTTCTGCAGGTACATACCGGAACTTGCGCCAGAAGCGTTGGTGAGTGCAATAAAGGACTCAATGTCAGAGTTCTGAAGATCTGCCCAGCGTTTGTCTACCAGGTCATTCTCGTACCAGTAGTGAATAGCGCGGAGAAGAGCGCGGTCTCCAAGATCTTCTCGCAGCTCATTGACGCGAGCTTGGAAGTCTTCAACGGGAACCTCAGAGAGGCGAGTCTTGCCAAAAGCCGCGGCAACTTTCTGCATCTCAACAGGTACAGCGGCATACTCATCAGTGAATGCAACGTGATCGCAACCAACGTCAACAAGGCAGAGCGCATAGCCGTAATCCTCAAAGTTGAGGTCAAGCTTTTCTGCTTTGGGCTCTGCGGGGTCTTCAAAGTTCATGAAAGCAAGGCCGCCAAGGCAAACAGCCAGCTGGTCCATAAGACCGCACGGCTTACCAAAGTAAACGTTTTCTGTGTTCTGGCTCATTTGGGCAAGTTTAACAGCAGAAATCTCGCTGCCACCTTCCCAGAGAGCTTCCATTGCACGGCCGGCTGCAGCCTCAAACGCAGCAGAGGAAGAAAGTCCGCCACCACCAGGGACATTGCTAACTACTGCCATGTCAAAGCCGGATGGCTCAAAACCAAGTTTGACCAGGTTTGCTGCCATACCACGAACAATAGCCTTAGTGCTCAGATACTCAGCTTCGGTGGGCTCTAGATTTGTGTAGTCAACCTCAAAAGGATCATATCCCACGCTGGCTACACGAATAACGCCCAGGCTGTTAGGGGCGCAAATTGCATCAATAGCAACATCCAGGGCACCAGCGATGACATGACCGCCCTCGTGATCTGTGTGGTTTCCTGCAATCTCGGAGCGACCAGGCGCGTGTACCGCAAGATAGCGGTCAGCTTTTCCAAACATTTGCTCAAAGTGCTCTTTTGCGCGATTGAGCTGAGCTGTGGTTTTCTCGTCAAACGTGTGAGCCATGGTGTTCCTTTCCCTTTAGTGCTGTGAAGCTACAGGTACCTTAAAAGAATCGATAAACAATTTGCGAGCTGTAAGGCTGCTCAGGCGTGCAGGTAGGCTGAGGCCACTCTGCATGGTGAGCACAATCTGGATAAAACTCGCTCTCAAATGCAAAACCAGCGTGAGGCTTGTAAATAGCGCCGTCTTTTGCGCGAGCCTCATCAATCCAGTTGCCGGTATACAGATGGGCGCCAGGAGCGGTAATTTGAATTTCTAGTGAGCGTCCGCTTTCTGATGTGGCGAGAAGAGCGGGGCGTAGCTGGCCATTTTCATAGTTATTAATGGCAAAGCAGTGATCATAACCACGAGCAATTTTGAGCTGCTCATTATCTGCGTCAAGATCTTTGCCAATGGTCTTAGGTGTGCGGAAATCAAAGGGAGTTCCTGCAACAGCATCGATGGTTCCTGCGGAAACCGAGTCTTCTCGTAGAGGCAGATACGAATCTGCCTGGATTGTAAGCTGGTGGCCTAGAACATCACCAGAATCATGACCATTGAGGTTGAAGTACGCGTGATTGGTCATGTTTACAAAAGTTGCAGCATCAGTTGTGCAGGTATACGTAAGATTAAGCGTTGACTGCGCGGCTTCTTCAACAAGCGTATAGGCCGCAGTAATATGACGGTTTCCTGGCAGTCCATATTCTCCATCTACCAGGTCAATGCTAAAGGTTACCGTATTATGCGCTTCATCGATTTCTACCTGCCAAATGCGCTTATGGATACCAGCAACAAGATCAGTGTGCAGGTTATTTTGATTGTCTGGACCGTTGTTTTTAGGAAGGTGATAGACAACTCCATTAAGCGGAATTTCTGCTTTATCTGCTCGATTAGCAGAAGGTCCAATGGAAGCGCCAAAACAAGCTGGGTTATCTAAATACAAGTCAAACAAGCCATAGCCAAGAACGACATCTGCTTGTGTGCCATAGATATCTGGTACAGAAATACCAAGAATGGTTGCACCAAAATTACTCAATTTAACTGCTGAATGAGTGCCGCGAATAGTATAGGTAAGCGCAGCAGGGGAGTTAACAAAACTATCAAAAGGTCGAACATCAATCATCGGATACCTCCGAGATACCACTCATAGTGCATTACCCTTACTATGTTAACGTACTCATAACGAACTAACAGGAAATTATTAAGTTTTCAGTCAGTGGTATTTTTGCGGGGGCAAACGGTTAGAGCGCAGGTCAAAAGTCCTTCTCGCCGAACGGTTCTTTTTTTACCGTGAGCGTTTAATTTGCTGATAAATATGCAATTTTATCGCGTTATGTCAATCTGCCTGTTAGTATGAGTACGTAAACAAGCAGATAATCGGAGGAATTCGTGACTCGCTCGCATAGTTCTAGCTCAAATAAGCGCTCTGTTTCAATGGCTGATGTTGCACAGGTTGCTGGTGTTTCTCAGCAGACCGTTTCTCGTGTTGCTAATGGCGCTCAGAACGTCAGTAAGGCCACGCGAGAAAAAGTCCAGGCCGCAATGGAGTCTATGGGCTTTAGACCAAGCTTTGCAGGTAGATCGCTGAGGTCTGGCTCGTATCAATCGGTGGGACTTTGCTTGTACGACATTCGCGAGTTTGGTAACTTAGCCACGCTTGATGGCATTGTTTCTGCAGCTCGTGAGCATGAATATGCAATTACGATGATTGAGAAAGGCTCCGACGACGGCTTGTGCCTGCAGGATATTTCTCATCGTATGTCCAATCTTCCCGTTGACGGCATGATTATCAGCATGAGCCTTATGGCATCAGACTTTGAATCATTTGTGCCGCAGCCAGGCCTTGGAACAGTGCTTCTTACCATGCACGAGCACCCTTACTGCACAACCGTTGACTCAGATCAGTACGGCTGCTCAAAGCTTGTCATTGATCACCTCTATGAGCTTGGTCATCGCAAGATCCGTTTTGTAGCAGGCCCTTCATACTCTATTGACTCGCAATTTCGCGAGAAGGGCTGGCGAGATGCCATGTCTGAATATGGGCTAGAAACTGTTGAGCCTTTAGCTGGCGATTGGACCGCCAATAGTGGCTATGAAATTGGTAAAAAACTGCGAGAAAACCGTGATTTTACTGCGGTGTATGCGGCAAATGACCAGATGGCGCTTGGTGTCATTGCTGCATTTGAAGAGGTAGGGCTCAGTGTGCCAGATGATGTCAGCATTGTTGGTGTTGACGACTCTCTTGAAGACTATCTGCCAAACTTCTCGCTGACAACCGTTCGCTTTAACCTGCTGGAGCGTGGTCGCGTAGCCCTTGAGCATGCAATTCGTGCATCCGAGCTAGGGTATGAGCCTGAGGCAATTAGGATTGCTCCTAAACTTATTGTTCGTACCACCACAGCAGCACCACAGAAGTAGAGAAGTATCTTAAAAAGTCGGGTTTCTCACCATAATCAGCTATACTGTTCAGGCAATAGTTGATTAGAGGAGTTGTATGTCTGAGTCACCAAATAAAGAATTAGGCTGGTCAGTTCAGGTTTCCTTGGATACGCACGAGATTCGTGCAGGAGAGACTGTAACTGCTACTCCTAAGATTATTGGTGCAGACCCTGAGGGCTTTAAATTCCACTATGTATGGAGTTTGAACGACCGTTGGGATGAGGGTTTTTGGGATACCACAGAGCATCAATTTGGTGATTCAATTCCTAATACGTCGTGGACATATACCTTCCCAGAGCCTGGTCGCTATCATCTTTACATTGATGCATTTGACACACACAACAACCCTCAGACAGTTACTGCCTGGGTAGTTGTTGCTGGCGATGACGATTTTATGCGTCCACCGCTTCCATCTGAAGACGCAGAGACCGTTGTTGCGGTAAACGGCGTTTCAGAGATCTTTAACATTGCCTCTGAGCAGTTCAACTCGCTGAAAGAGTACTTTATTGCCTTTGCACGCGGCGAGGTAGCTTTTAAGGAGTTCAAGGCTCTTGATGACATCTCGTTTGAGGTAAAGCGTGGCGAGGCTTTTGGCCTGGTGGGCACCAACGGCTCTGGCAAGTCTACCATGCTCAAAATCATTGCGGGCGTACTTGAGCCTTCTAAGGGAACTTGTGAGGTTAAAGGTACTATTGCCCCTCTTATTGAGCTTGGTGCTGGCTTTGACATGGAACTGACCGCTAAAGAGAACATCTACCTCAATGGCGCTCTTCTTGGTTACAAGAAGGAGTTTATTGACTCGCACTTTGACCAGATTGTAGAGTTTGCTGAGCTTGAGGGCTTTATGGACATGCCACTCAAGAACTACTCCTCTGGTATGGTGGCACGTATTGCCTTTGCAATTGCAACCGTTACAGAGCCTGACCTGCTCATTGTTGACGAGACACTCTCGGTGGGAGACTTCCTTTTCCAGCAAAAGTGCGAGAACCGCATCAAAGAGCTGGTTGCTTCTAATAATGTTACGGTCCTTCTGGTTTCTCACTCTATTGATCTGGTCCAGCGCATTTGCGACCGTGCTATTTGGATTGAGAAGGGCAAGCAGCGCATGCTGGGTCCTGTGGATGAAGTTTGTGAAGCTTACGAGCACCTCAAGAGATAATTAAAATTCCTAACCAAAAGTTAGGGTCTGTACGAGTACAATATGTGTGTCTTTAAATGTGGTACGAGATACCCGTAAGGCTCATAGTCATAGTTTTGCCTTTTGGATACCTTGTGCCTGGTCAGGTGAGGTATCTTTTTTATTGGAGGCGCTATGGCTCAAGAAGGTTCGCACTCTCTCATTGTGGATGAGCAGTCCCTTGACCGCATGCTTACACGAATTGCTCACGAAATTGTCGAGAATAACGATGCAATTGAAAACGTTGCTTTGGTGGGCATTATTCGCCGTGGAGAGGTTTTGGCTTCTCGTCTTGCGGAAAAGATTTTGAGTTTTACCGGATTTAAGCCAAAAGTTGGCTCACTTGATATCAGTTTTTATCGCGATGATTTTAGAAGAAATACCGCACCGGTTCTCCATGCAACTAATATCGATTTTGATATTACAGGTACAAGCGTTGTGCTGGTAGACGATGTTCTTCAGACAGGAAGAACTATCAGAGCAGCACTTGATGCGCTCATCGACTATGGTCGTCCTGAGCGCGTTCAATTGGCCGTAGTAGTTGACCGTGGTCATCGTGAGCTTCCTATTAGACCTGACTATGTGGGAAAGAATGTTCCTTCATCAAAGAGCCAGGTAGTCAGCTTAAATATTAAAGAAATTGATGGTCAGGACTGCGTCTTGCTGTACGAAGCTGACTATTCTGACCCCTTTATTGAGGGAGGAAACTAATGCTTTCGGTTAAACATTTGATTGATACAAACAGTCTGACGCGTGACGATATCCAGCAAATTCTTGATACAGCTCAGTCGTTTGAGGCTGTAAACAACAGAGACATTAAAAAGGTGCCGGCACTTCGTGGCCGCACTATCGTCAACCTGTTCTTAGAGCCTTCTACCAGGACTCGCTCATCATTTGAGCTTGCCGAGAAACGTCTCTCTGCCGACGCTTTAAACATGGGAGGATCTACCTCATCTGTGGTTAAGGGTGAGTCTTTGGCAGATACCATTCAGACTATCGACGCTATGAACGTTGATATGTTTATCTGCCGTGCAAGACTTGCAGGTACACCGCAGAAGATTACTGAGCACACTGATGCCGTTGTCATCAACGCTGGTGACGGCAAGCATCAGCACCCCACTCAGGCCATGCTTGACCTCTATACCATTCGCAAGAACTTTGGGCATCTTGATGGCCTTAAAGTTGCCATTGTTGGCGACCTTTCTCACAGTCGCGTTGTTGGTTCTTTGGTGCCAGCACTCAAGACTATGGGTGCAGAGGTTGTTCTCGTTGGACCTCCAACATTCCACGTAGACGATCCAAGCTGGTTTGGCTGCTATCAGACCTCACATTTTGATGAGGTCATTGGTGATGTTGACGTCGTGTACATGCTCCGCGTGCAGCTGGAGCGTATGGAAGGAGCTCCTATTCCTTCTCGCCGTGAGTACAACAGGCTTTGGGGCCTTGACGAGCGCCGCAGCAAGCTGATGAAGCCTGAAGCAATTATCTGCCACCCAGGTCCTATGAACCGTGGCATGGAAATTAACAGCGAGGTGGCCGATTGCGCTCGCTCTCGTATTCTTGACCAGGTCAATGCAGGCGTTTTGACGCGCATGGCCGCAATGTATTTGCTTCTGGGAGGAGACTCTGATGGCATTTCTGCTTAAGGGTGCGCGTGTTGTAGACCCGCAGCTTAATCTTGACGCGGTAATGGACGTCCGTATTGAGGGAGAAACCATTGCTGAAGTTGCAGCTACGGTTAAGCCTCAAGAGGGCGATACTGTTATTGACGCAAAAGGCAAGGTGTTGACCCCTGGCCTTGTTGATATGCATGTTCACTTCAGAGATCCAGGCTTTGAGTACAAGGAGACCATTGAGACGGGCTCTAGAGCTGCAGTTCATGGTGGCTTTACTGACGTTGCTACCATGCCAAACACCAACCCTGTTACTGATAACGGTCCTGCTGTTCGCTTCCAGATTGATCGTGGCAATGAGGTTGGTCTCATTCACGTTCGTCCTATGGGTGCTCTAACCAAGGGTTCTAAGGGACAGGAGCTTGCTGAGATTGGCAACATGGTTGATGAGGGAGCATCCGCATTCTCTGACGACGGCCACGGCGTTCAAAGCGCTGGTATGATGCGCACCGTTATGGAGTATGTCTCCCAGTTTGACCGCGTTGTTGCTGCTCACTGTGAGATTGAGTCCATCAGTGCTGGTGGCGTTGTTAACGAGGGTCGTGCAAGTACGCGCCTTGGCATGTTTGGCTGGCCAGCACTTGGCGAGGAGCTGGAGATTTCCAGAGACATTGATCTTTGCCGCCTTACCGGCTGTCCTCTGCACATTTGCCACATTTCAACGGGCAGGGGAGCAGAGCTGGTACGTGCAGCTAAGAAGGAAGGCTTGCCGGTTACCGCAGAGGTTTGCCCTCACCATCTCTTCTTGTCTGAGGACGACATCACCGATACGTATAACACCAATCTTAAGATGAATCCACCACTCAGAACTGCTGAGGATGCGCTTGCTCTTCAGGCTGCAGTCGCAGACGGTACAGTTGACTGTATTGTTACCGACCATGCACCTCATGCAGCTCACGAGAAGGACTGCGAGTGGGAAATCTCTTACTTTGGCTGCATTGGCCTTGAGACCTCGCTGCCTTTGATGGTCACTAATATGGTGCGCACCAATAAGCTTTCTTACACTGGTCTTGTTCGCGCAATGGCCGTTAATCCTCGTCGTATTCTGCGTCTTGAGCCTGTTAAGATTGCTGCAGGTTACAAGGCTGACCTGACCCTTTTTGACCCAGAAAAGAAGGTTCAGATTACGACAGAGTATTTTGAGAGCAAGTCCAAGAACTCCGCCTTCATTGGCGCTGAGCTCTATGGTGTTGCAACAGATGTGTTTGTTGATGGTAAGCGAGTTCTTGCCAATGAAGTAATTGTTCCTGGAGGGGAAAAGTAATGCCACTACGTGGAAATGTACAGGTATTTGACTTTACGGTTCTGAGTAATACCCAGGTTGCCCAGAATCTGTATAGAGCCCAGCTCAAGGCACCAGGTCTTTGTAAGTCTCTAGCGCCTGGTCAGTTTGTAAACGTTAATGTTCCAGGCGATAAGCGCCACATTCTTCGCATCCCGCTGTCCTTCTCGCTAGCTGATAAAGCAACTGATACGCTCGAGCTTATCTACGCAACGGTAGGCGAGGGTACACGCAGGCTTTCTCAGATGAAGCCTGGTGACGCCAGTGACATGACTGCTCCTTGCGGCCGCCCCTGGCGCCTTAACGCTTCTAGCAAGAGAAGCGTCCTGGTAGCAGGAGGTGTGGGTATCACACCAATTATCGCGGCAGCTCGTAAGCTTACCGAGCTGGGTGTTGAGTTTGACGCAGTCATTGGCGCACAAACTGCCGAGAAACTCTTTGGAGAAGAGGATCTTCTCGCACTAGGCGCACAGAATGTATACGTCACAACAGATGACGGCTCTAAGGGTACCAAGGGCTTTGTAACAGCAGCTTTGGAGGAACCTTTGAGCCAAGGTGTCTGGGACGCTGTGTATACCTGCGGTCCAGAGCCTATGATGAGAAACGTGGCCAAGCTTGCAATTGCCAACAACGTTGCCTGCCAGGTTTCTATGGAGCGTATGATGAGCTGCGCCTTTGGCGCATGCAACACCTGCAATGTCCCACTTGCTAAGGGCGGCTATGCGTCTGCTTGCATGGTTGGACCTGTCTTTGAGGCAAAGGAGATCGCATGGTAGATCAGGTAAAAATGGCCGTCAATCTTGGCGGTATCCAGATGAAAAATCCTATCAATACTGCTGCGGGTACCTTTGGCTACGGTTGGCAGTTTGAGGGTTTCTACGACGTTTCTCTGCTTGGCGCCATCACTATGAAGGGTGTTGCTCGCGTTCCTTGGGAAGGAAACCCAGCTCCTCGTATGTGCGAGCTCAACGGCGGCATGATGAACAGCGTTGGCCTTGCCAATCCTGGAGTGGACGATTTTATCGCCCACACTGATGACTACATGAAAGATCTTGAGGGTCGTGGCACACGCGTTATCATGCAGATGGCAGCACACTCCGTGCAGGAGATGATTGACGTTGTCGAGCGCCTTGAAGAGCTTAATCCACACATTTCAGCTATTGAGCTTAACGTGAGTTGTCCAAATCTCGAGAAGGGCGGTAAGCCCCTGGGCGGTACTCCAGAGCAGGCCACAGAGATTATGAAGGCAGTACGTCCTCTGACAAAGCTGCCCATTCTGGTTAAGATGGCTCCCGTCAATGTTGCCGAGATTGGTAAGGCTTTTGAGGCTGAAGGCGCAGATGGTCTAACGCTCATCAACTCCATCCCTGGTATGTCAATTAACGTCCACACCAGAAAGAGCAGGCTCTCTAAGCCAACAGGTGGCCTGAGTGGTCCTCTTTGTCATAATGCTGCAGTTCGTATGGTCTGGGAGTGCGCTCAGGCAGTTTCTATTCCTATTTGCGGTGTTGGTGGCGTAGAAACGGGCGAGGATGCTGCAGAGTTTATCCTTGCGGGCGCTACGGCTGTCTCGGTGGGTTCTGCAAACCTTTACGACCCAATGTGTGCTCCACGCATTCTAAATGAGCTTACTGACTGGGCAAAGTCTCAGGGAGTATCTGACATCCACGAGCTGATTGGAGCTGTTGAATGCTAACAGACGAGCAGGCACGCGACGCCGTTATTGTTGCGCTTGATTGCACAAGAGAAAGAGCTCTGGAGCTCACCGATCTTCTCGCCGGCCATGCACGCTGGGTTAAGGTTGGTATGACGCTCTTTTATCGCTACGGACCCTCGATGGTAGATGAGATGCACGCACGTGGCTTCAAGGTGTTTCTTGATCTCAAGGTGCATGACATTCCATTCCAGGTCAAAGGTGCTGTCCACTCTGCATCGCTTTCTGGTGCAGACATCCTCTCTATTCATGGCCTGGGAACCGCTCAGATGATTTCTGCTGGTCGAGAGGGTGCAGAAGAAGCCGCAGCAGAGCGTGGCGTTGATGAGTCTGGCCGTACCAAACTGGTGGCTATTTCTGTGCTTACCAGCATGGATGAGGACGCACTCCACTCCATTGGCGTAGACGGATCTATTAAGGATGAAGTTGCTCGTTTGGCGTCTCTTTCTTACAGCGCAGGTGCCGATGGAATTGTTTGCTCACCTCAGGAAGCACAGGAAATGAGAGAGCTTTTGGGACCAAATGCGCTCATCGTGACCCCCGGAGTACGTCCAGAAGGTGCCGAGAAGGGCGATCAGGTCAGAATTTCCACTCCTTCAGCAGCAATTAAGGCTGGAGCAAGCAAATTGGTGGTTGGTAGGCCAATTACCTGCGCAAACAATCCAGTCGAAGCATTTGAATCCATCATTTCTGAGCTCAAAAATTAACGGAAATTGTTGGAATTGTGATGAACAGGTGGTTTTTGATGCGGAAATATTAAAAAACCCCTTGTAAATAACGTGTTATGTGGCAAACTATTTTGCTGAAGTGCAAAAGGCACATTAAATTGAGTTTCGTATATGAAGTACGAAAACGATGTTTGGAGGAACAATGGCTCTACCTACACTTACCGATGAGCAGCGCAAGGCAGCACTTGAGAAGGCAGCTCAGGCTCGTCACGCTCGTGCAGAGCTTCGCGAGAAGGTTAAGACTGGTAAGGTCTCCCTTAAAGAGGTCCTTGATTCTACCGATCCTATTGCTGAGCGTATGAAGGTTTCCGCTCTTATCGAGTCCCTTCCTGGCTATGGCAAGGCAAAGGCAGCAAAGATTATGGACGAGCTCGGAATTTCCGCAACTCGCCGCGTTAAGGGCCTTGGCGCTCGTCAGCGTGAGCAGCTCCTCGAGGCACTGACCAAGTAGTGGCTCGTTCAGCCAAACTTTTTGTAGTATCTGGACCGTCAGGTGTAGGAAAAGGAACGCTTGTCTCTCTGTTGAGGGACAAGCGCCCAAACCTAGGCCTGACGGTTTCGGCTACTACGCGCTCTCCACGACCAGGAGAAGTCGATGGAGTTGCGTATTATTTTCTCTCCGATGAAGAATTTAAAAAGCGCGTTGATGCTGGTGAATTCCTTGAGTGGGCTCATGTTCATGGTCATTGCTATGGCACGCTCAAATCCGAGGTTGATCGCCTGATTTCTGCAGGTCAGTCTGTTGTTCTAGAGATTGACGTTCAGGGTGGACTTATGGTCCACAAACAATATCCCAACGCCATTCTCGTCTTTATTAAGCCACCTTCATTTGAAGAGCTTGAACAGCGCCTTAGAGGCCGTGGTACAGAAGACGAGAAGACCATTTCTACGAGACTTTCTAATGCGTCACGTGAAATGGAGTATGCAAACGACTATACTGTTTGCATTGTGAACGACAACCTTGAGACTGCTCTCAGCAAGCTTGAGGAAGTTTTTGATGACTATGAATCAGACGGAGGTCAGCTTTAATGTCTGTTATTAAGCCTGAGATTGACAGCCTGCTTGAGAAAACTGAGCAGAATCCATTCTTGCTTTGCTCTCTTGCTTCTAAGCGTGCTTGCGATATTAACAATATGCTTCACGGTCAGCACCTGCGTGTAACCGCTGTTCAGGATTTTGATGACATTACTACTGTTGCAAGTGGTAAAGATTCTGTCTCTATTGCTATGAAAGAGATTAACGACGGTACCCTTGGCTTTGTTAAAGAGTCTTTTGACGAGGCAATTAAGGGCGAGAACACCATCGTTTACTAAGAGTTATGACTGAAAGAGTATGTCTGGTTCACTACCACGAAATTGGTTTAAAGGGTAAGAACCGATCCACTTTTGAAAATCAGTTGGTAACAAATTTGCGACGAGCCCTCCGACACTTTCCAGTGGCGGGGGTTTCTCGCATTTCTGGCTACCTTCTTGTAGAAACCACTGATAAACAAGCAACTGAAGAGCTGCAACATGCCGTGGCCCAGGTTCCTGGTGTTGCTCGCGCTTCTTTGGCGTATCGCTGTGGCTTAGATGAGCAGGAGTTTTGTAACGCTGCCGTGAAGGCGCTGGGGGAGTCCGGTGACTTTACTACGTTCAAAGTGCATGCTCGCCGTTCCTCAACGGTCTATCCAAAGCATTCCATTGAGATTAACCAGCTTGTAGGCGCAGTACTTTGCGAGAATTTCCCTGATAAAAAAGTTCAGATGCATAATCCGGATATGACGGTCTATGTGCATGTTGTTCAAGGTAACGCATATGTTTATGCTGCATCTATTCACGGCGTTGGCGGTCTTCCTGTTGGCACCGCTGGCAAAGTAGTATCGCTTCTTTCAAGCGGTATTGATTCTCCTGTTGCAACATGGATGGTTGGTCGCAGAGGTGCTACAGTAATTCCCGTTCACTTCTCTGGTCGCCCTATGACTTCCGATACCAGCGAATATCTGTGTCAGGATATTATTGAGGCGCTTGAACCTGCTGGCCTTATTGGCAGAATGTATGTTGTGCCTTTTGGCGAGCATCAGCGTGAGATTTCTCTTGCTGTTCCACAGGCTCTTCGTGTCATTATGTATCGTCGCGTGATGTACATCATTGCACAGAAGATTGCAGAGCTTGAGGGCGCTAAAGCGCTGGTAACAGGCGAGTCACTTGGCCAAGTTGCTTCTCAGACACTTGATAATATTGCTGCTGTCAACGAGGCAGTCACCATACCTGTTCTGAGGCCTCTGATTGGCTCTGACAAGCAAGAAATCATTCGTCGCGCCCAAAATATCAACACATTTGATATCTCAACGCAGACGGCTCCTGATTGCTGCACATTGTTTATGCCTCGCCGTCCTGAGACTCACGCAAGAATGCGAGAAGTTCTTGAAGCATGGAATTCCTTTGATCATGATGCCATGATTGATGACCTTATGCAGCATATTGAGTATATTGACTTTAGCCAATGTCCTTCATATAAGCCGCCTAAAAAGCTTGCTGCTCGTCATAGAGAACTTGCTCCAGCAGAGTTTATTACTGACTAGGATATTTTTAAGTCTGAAGTATTTCTGCAGTTCAAAACTTTTGATCGCTTTGCTCAGATGCATTTTTAGAATCCGCCCCGTAAAAGGGCGGATTTTTTATGCGAGTGGTTTGATAATCTTATTTAGAGCGATTCTGTTCTTGTTAGTTTGTGCAACATATCTGGTAATTGTTGATAACTGTGTCAGATTACCAGCAGTTTTAGGACAAAGCTATTAGATGAATCTCTAAAAGTAGCGCTTCTCATTAACCTAATAGTTGAATATAAATCTGAGGTGATTGTATGGCTCAGATTTCAAATAACCGCACTCAAATAATTAATAAATTGATGAGAAGGTTTAATCTATCTCAGCAACAACTCATAGCGGTTGCCGCTGTGGTTGTCCTAGCTATCGTGTCAGCAGTTGTATTAATTGGAATAATCTCTGCTGGAACATCAGAGTCTTTTGATAGATCACATAATCAAGCAGACTCTACGCAAGGAGTGACTGTTGCAGAAAATCCACAACATACACAAGAAGATAATGCTACAGATCAGCCAGGAGCTGATCATAAGATTAAAGAAGCCTCTCCTCAAATGATGGTTCATGTTGATGGAGCTGTTAAGTCGCCAGGACTTTACGCTCTACAAATGGCAAACCCACGCGTGAATGACGCAATTCAAATTGCAGGAGGTTTAACCGAAGATGCAAACGGCCAAGGGATTAATCTAGCGTCTCCTGTTGAAGACGGTCAAAAAATATATATTCCTAAAAAGGGAGAAGAAGCTCCTCCAGAGATTCCACAGCCAGAGCAAAACAAAGCCACAAGCAATAAGCAAACAAATACGAAGAGAGATAAAAAGACGGTTGTAGATATTAATCGAGCAACTGTAGAAGAATTAACTAAGCTTCAAGGTGTGGGAGAAGGACTGGCTCAGCGAATTGTTGCAGACAGACAAAAGAACGGACCTTTTAAAACAACTGAAGATCTGATGCGTGTTTCTGGAATTGGCCAGAAAAAGTTTGATCAGCTCAAGGACAATATTCGTGTCTAAGGTGATAGAACAACCCACTAGGCCTTTTATTCCGTATAGCCTTTGTATCTTGCTATTTGTTTGCGTATGGCTGCATGTTTTTATCGCAAGAAACGTAATGCTTGATACTATTTTGCTTCAGATTTTAGGAAGCTGTATGGCGGCGGCATTAGGACTTTGGTATGTAAAGTACGCGCATACCAGCCTTATGACTGTTGGAGTGGTTTTACTTTCACTTGTAATAATCCTAATCAGATCTTCCTTTATATATGTCAGTCAAATGACATCGGTGGATCTTTTAGAGTCAACCGCTATACATAATTTTGAATTAGTCGTATCAAGAGATTTAGTTTATAAAAATCATGCATGGACTGGTCAGGCAAACGTCATGTACCAGGGTAGATGCATTGGATCTGTGGGGCTACGTGCCAAGGAACCATTCTTGCGAGAAACTCATCTTTGTTGTGAAGGTAGGTTTACACAATATAAAGATAAGGAGTTTTCAGAAGAACAATTTAAGAGAGGAGTACTTGGTTCAATTCAGATAACCAAGGTGAACTCAAAAACCTATGGAGAGGGAATTATTGGAGAAGTTGCTCAATTTAGAGAAAACTGTATTTCTCAACTCCAACCAGAACAGAGCTTTGGTCGAGCGTTAGTTGCATGTGGTCTTTGTGCCTATAGGCCTAGCCTGTATAGCTTTAACATTCCGAGAATATTTATGCGTTGCGGTCTAATGCATCTCATTGCAATTTCTAGTTGTCACATGGTAATTCTCTCTGCTTTTATTGACGCTTTTCTTAAAAAGCTAACGATAAAACCTCTTTTAAGAGGGGTAGTGAATTTATTTTTACTCAGTAGCTACGCGCTTTTCTGTGGATTACCTGCGTCTGCAATGAGGGCAATACTTCTTGTTGAACAAAAATACGTAATGCAATATGTGGGAAGAAAAAATCATACGCTCTCAGCAGTTTCTATCGTTGCATTATTTATGCTTTGTATAGACCCACAGCTAAGTGTGAATATCGCTTTCACTTTGTCTTTAGCATGTATTTTTGGAATGAATATCTACGGCGGTCTTGCTCAGTACTATGCAAAAATTGCTTTTCACATATCTGGATATGGAAAAATACAGAAGATTCTTAGAAAACCGTTTTCTGACGTACGAAACACTATGTGTGCCACAACCGTTGCTCAGCTTTCGTGCCTTCCAATTTCTTGCATGTACTTTGGTCATTTTTCTTTACTTGCTCCTCTTTCAAGTGCGCTGATTACAAGTTTATTTTCTCTTCTGAGCTTATTTGGAATTGGGGCAATAGCTTTATGTTGGTTTAAACCGGCTCAAGATGTTGCTTTCTGCCTTGTGGATTTTCTTGGTCAGTTTATAGAGACTCTTACTTCTTTTTTATCCGAAAGATCTTTTGCAAGCGTGTCGTTAACTGACATGAGTTGGATAGTTTCATTGCTTGTGTTTGCAGCAATGGTGGCTCTTTACGTGTTATGGCCAAAAGGGAAAAGAGTAGTTTTATCTGGCATTTGTTTGATGGTATTTATGCTTATTTTGGGGTTAAGTATCTACTGGAAGTTTTTCTCGCCAACAAGAATTTGTGTGATGGATATTGGCCAAGGTGATGCCATATTGCTCAGTGACGGCGCGCATTCTCTGCTCGTAGACACGAGTGTGGGAGATGTGGTTAATGACGCTCTAGAGCGACAACACATCTCATATCTTGATGCTATTTTGCTCACACACCTTGATGAGGATCATGCTGGTGGCGTGAGGTATATGGTTGGTTCGGTGAAAGCAGGTCGGGTATTAGTTGGAGAAGGAATAGCAAAACAAGAAAAACCTGAGCTTCAGAGAGTTATTCAGAGGATTTCCGGCAGCAGCTCCTATGAAGTTTTATATGGTGATGAATTTGATGTCGGCCGCTTTCATATCCGCGTTGTGTGGCCACATAGGGGATACAAAGCTAAAGAAGCTAATAATGCGTCGGTTGAGCTCTATGTGACGTATAACGATGGGCAAAATACCTTAACTACGCTTTTAACGGGAGACGCTGAAAGAGATCAGACAAAAGAGACGGTGGATTCAGGCGATGTAGGCGATATAGATTTCTTAAAAGTTGGACATCATGGTGCAGCAAAGTCGCTTTATCCAGAAACTGCTCGTGTGCTAAAACCCGAGGTAGCAATTGCAAGTGCTGGAAAAAATAATCGTTATGGTCATCCTAAACAGGAAGCGGTGGATATCTTAGAGGGTGTTGGCGCAAGGTTTTATTGCACAAAAGATTATGGAGACGTCACCGTATTTCCCGGAGAACATGGACCTAGGGTAAGTGTGCAACATGCTAAAGTAGATACAGATTTAGAGGAGGAAAAAGATGGCGGAGCAGGCTAAGCTACTAGCTGCATATTTGGCTGTTGGCCCTGACGAGATGAAGCGCGCGAGGGCTATTGACAAACTTAAAAGCCGTCTTAACCAGAGTTTTATTACGTTTAACCTTGATGAGATTTCTGTAAGCGCTGAGCTGACTCCAGAATCTGTTCTGTCATCCGCTCAAACACTTCCTATGGGTGATTCTAGACGAATTGTTGTCATTGATGATGCAGGTAAATTGCCTAAGTCTGTGTCCGAGGCTCTTGTTGAGTATCTAAAGAACCCCAATCCAACTACCACGCTGATGCTTTCTGCAAAGACGCTTGCAAAAACAACAAGGCTCTACAAAGCAGTTGATGCTTTAGGTAAGCTCGCAGTTATTAATTGTGGTGCAATGACCAGAAGTGAATTGCCTAAATATATAGGAGATCTTGGAAGAAAGTATGGGCTACAAATTCCAGCAAATGTGGCCAACGAGCTTGTAAGTCGTGTTGGCGATAATACCACCATGCTCGATTCTCAGATTAAATCTCTAGCAGCTCTGTTGGGTCGTCCTGGTGCAATTGACGTTCAATTTGTAGAAACTCATGTTGCACGAGTGGTTGAGGTCAAGCCGTGGGATTTTCTCGACAGTTTATCAGCGAGAAATGCTCAAAAGGCTTTGGAGCTTTACAGTCAGATGGATGAATCGGGAGCTATTGGAAATCTGTCACTTATGACTGGACGCGTAAGAGAGCTTATTTGCGCCAGGTCTATGGTTAAGCGTGGTACAGAACGGGAAATTGCTCCAGTTTTGGGCAAGCAGGACTGGCAAGTAAGAAATTATGCACGATGGGCGCGTCAATTTGCAGATGGCGAGCTTGAACATATTCTGGGCCTCTGTGCAGATGCAGAACGTGGTCTTAAGAGTGGAGAAGATAAAACAACCACAATGACCAAGCTTATCTTTACTCTGTGCGGCGTCGTAAATGTGTAGATTCAAAGAATTCAGGTAAGAAAAAACGGACTCCAAGGAGTCCGTTTTAAAAAGTTAAAAGTAGATAAGAACTACTTAAGGGTGTTAACAAGCTTCTGAACGCCGCTCTTACGCTGAGCAGCCTGATTCTTGTGTACGATGCCCTTAGAAGCAGCCTTGTCAAGAAGGCGGGATGCCTTGTTAGCTGCAACCTGTGCGTCCTCAAGCTGGCCTGCCTCAACAGCAGTGCGAACTGCCTTAATAGCAGTCTTAAGCTCGGAACGGACAGCCTTGTTGCGCTGGCGTGCCTTCTCAGCGGTGAGAATACGCTTCTTCTGAGACTTGATGTTAGCCACGTGCGGTTCCTTTCGGTGTTTACTATGTGAGGCCTCTTCGCTGAGACACGTTTGAGGCAGCTGTTGAAGTATAGCACGAAGGGGGTAGTTTACGCTATTATTTTCCTTATGAATACACAGGATACTTCACATATTCGCAACTTCTCTATTGTTGCGCACATCGATCACGGTAAATCTACCATCAGTGACCGCATTTTGGAGCTTACTCATACCGTTGAAGAACGCGATATGGAGTCACAGCTCTTGGACACTATGGATATTGAACGTGAGCGTGGAATTACCATTAAATCAAACGCAGTCCGCGTCATGTATGACGCAGATGACGGAGAGCGTTATCAGTTCAACCTGATTGACACCCCAGGCCACGTTGACTTTACCTATGAGGTCTCAAGGTCTTTGGCTGCTTGTGAGGGTGCAGTGTTGGTTGTTGATGCAACGCAAGGCGTTGAGGCACAGACTGTTTCAAACGCCATGCTGGCCATGAACGCTAACCTGGATATTGTTCCTGCAATCAATAAGATTGACCTTCCATCTGCTCGACCTGAAGAGGTACGTGCAGAAATTGAAGATGTTCTTGCTATCCCGGCTGATGATGCGGTATGTGTCTCCGGTAAGACAGGTGAGGGTATTCACGAGCTCCTTGAGGCTTTGGTGTATTTGGTTTCTCCTCCAAAGGGAGACCCTACAGCTCCACTTAAGGCGCTTATTCTTGACTCATATTTTGACCAATTCAGAGGCGTCGTTGCAACCGTGCGTGTTTTTGATGGTTCAATCAAAGCTGGCGACCAGCTTCTTATGATGCAGGGATCTGTGCCTTTTCTTGTTGAAGAAGTTGGTGCTAAGAGACCTCTTGAGATGGCTGTTGACCAGCTTTCTGTTGGTGAGGTTGGCTATGTGGTCACTGGCCTCAAAGACCCTGAAGCTGTTCGCGTTGGAGATACGCTTACCTACAAGCAAAATCCTTGTTCAGAACCACTGCCAGGTTACCGCGAGGCAAAACCAATGGTATTTACCGGTCTTTTCCCGGTTGATAACAAGCAATACGAGAATCTCCGTGACGCACTTGATAAGTTGCACGTTAACGATCCGTCACTTACGTGGTCGCCAGAGACGTCCGTTGCTTTGGGATTTGGCTTCAGAGTAGGCTTTTTGGGTCTTCTCCACATGGAGGTTGTCAAAGAACGTCTTGAGCGTGAGTTTGACCTGGACTTGATTGCTACCAGTCCCTCTGTTGACTATCACGTCTATAAGACCGATGGAACTATGATTGAGATTACCAGTCCTCAAGATCTTCCAGAGGTTACCAAGATTGACCGCATTGATGAGCCATACCTTAAGGCAAAGATTATTGTGCCTCCTGAGTATGTTGGTACGGTTATGCAGCTTGTTGTTGATCATCGTGGCGTATCTGAAGACATGGTGTATCTGTCTGATAAGTCCGTCGAGATGATCTTTAGCATTCCTTTGGCCGAGCTTATCCTGGACTTCTTTGACCAGCTTAAGAGTAGAACCAAAGGTTATGCCTCACTTGACTATGAGTTTGATTCGTATCGCACTTCTGACCTGGTTAAGCTTGATATCTTGCTTGCTGGAGACGTCGTTGATGCGCTTTCGTTTATTGTTCACAAAGACAAAGCATATGATCTTGCTCGTGGTCTTTGCGACAGACTAAAAGGCATCATTCCTCAGCAGCTCTTTGAGGTTCCTATTCAAGGTGCTATTGGCAATAAAATCATTTCTCGCTCTACTGTTCGCGCACGTAGAAAGGACGTCTTAGCTAAATGCTACGGCGGCGATATTTCCAGAAAGCGCAAACTGCTTGAAAAGCAAAAAGAGGGTAAGAAGCGTATGAAGCAGATTGGCTCAGTCGAAGTACCTCAAGAGGCATTCTTGGCTGTTCTCAAGGTTGACGACGAGTAGAAGGTATTTGTGGAGTCGCTTCAAACAATCATTTCAACCTGCGCACCTCAAGCAGGTCTTTCTTCACATATTGTTCCTTTTGCGTCAGGATCTTCACTCAAGGAGCGCCTGTCCGCTCATCCTGTGCTTATGGCACCCATGGCTGGTGTCAGTGATGGTGTGTATCGCACCATGGCTCGAGCGGGCGGAGCAGGTCTTGCATACTCAGAAATGGTTTCTGTCGCAGGAATTCATTATGGTGGCGAGAAAACCTGGGAGCTTGTAGAGCCTCTTTCAACTGAGCCCGATATTGCTGTTCAGCTCTTTGGTTCAAAGCCAGATCAGTTCAAAGAAGCAGCAGCTCAGATTAGTGAGCGTTTAGGGGATAAGCTGGCTCTTATCGATATCAATATGGCCTGTCCTGTTCCTAAGGTTGTGAAAAAAGGGGAGGGTTCAGCCCTTTTGGACACACCAGAGCTTGCTGCAGATTTGGTTAAAGCCTGTCTATCTGAGGTTAGCGTACCGGTTACTGTCAAGATTAGGCGCGGTAGACGCCAGGATGAGGAAGTGGCACCTGAGTTTGCGCGCGCCATGGAGGCTGCCGGAGCATCTGCTGTTGCTATCCACGGTCGCTTTGCTACCCAGATGTATCGAGGACAGGCAGAGTGGGAGACGGTTAATAGGGTTTGCGACGCCGTTTCTATTCCGGTCATAGGCTCTGGTGACATGCTCTCTGCTGAAGCAGCAGCTCACGCTCTTACAGAGACGGGTGTGACAGCTGTAATGATTGCTCGTGGAACCTATGGTAATCCTTGGATTTTTAAGAACACTCAAGCTTTAGTTGAGAGTCAAGCTCCACTTGTTCCAACACTTGATCAGATGCTTGCATCTTTTATGATGCATGTACGCTTACTTGACGCAGCTCACATTCATATTGCTCGCGCAAGAAGCCTTTCTACCTGGTATTTTAGGGGTATTCCAAACGCTGCCTATTGGCGTGGTAAGTCAGTAAGGTGTGTTACTGCTCAAGATTTTATTGATCTGGCGCTAGAGATTAAAGAAACCGTCAAGCAGCTTGAGGGTGAGCAGGAATCTCCTGAGTTCGATCCATCTATGAGCTAGTGGTCTGTTGTGGATTCTTGGCAGTCTAAATACAATCAAACGGCTACCTCTGCACTTTATCTGCATATTCCGTTTTGTTCTCAAAAATGCTTCTATTGTGATTTCTCTTCTTGGTCTACAAGGCAAGAAGATAGTCGCATGAAAAATTATGTTAAAGCACTAAAACATCAGCTAGACGAAGCCGCTCAGCTTGGGTTGTTAGCAGCTACTAAAACGGTCTATATGGGAGGTGGAACTCCCAGTTTGCTCGGGCAAGATGCGGCAGATTTGGCGCGGCACGTCTTGTCTCTTACGCAGCCTACTGAGTTCAGTATTGAAGCAAATCCAGACTCACTGTCTGACGATCTTCTCGCCAGTCTTGCTACGGGCGGGGTAACACGAATTTCTTTGGGAGTTCAAAGTTTTAACGATAACGAGCTCAAGAAGCTGGGCAGAATTCACTCGGCCGACCTGGCTTACGACAGAGTACTTGCTGCAAAAGAGCATGACTATGACGTGTCGGTTGATCTTATGTGTGCAATTCCTGAGCAAACAGAGAGTTCTTGGGAGTTTTCGCTCTCAAGATTTATCTCGCTTGGCATAAATCATGTGAGCGTTTATCCACTTACTATTGAAGACGGCACGGCGTTGGCCAAACAAACCCAAGATAAAGATACTCCATGGAACACCTACGACGTGCAAGCAGATCGAATGCAGGCGGCCACAAAGGCGCTTCAAGCGGCAGGGTTTGAACGCTACGAGGTAGCAAGTTATGCTCGCAATCAGAAGAGCTGTAAGCACAATAAGATGTACTGGACAGGCGAGTCGTACCTTGGGCTTGGCACGAGCGCTGCAAGCATGCTGACTGCAGCTGAGTATGATGTACTTGCCAAGGTCAACATCTCTTTGCCAAAGCGTCCGCAAAATGCCGTACGTGCGCGACTGGTGGTCCTTGATGCTCCAAGAAAAATTGCCGAAGGTGCATCGCTTTTCTCGACAGAGTTTGATGTTGAATTTCTGACTCAAAAAGAAGCTGTGGCAGAAGATTTGATGCTGCACGCTCGTCTTATGGAGCCAATTTCGCCTGCGCTTTTAGAAGAGTCTGAGCAGATATTTGGCGCATTGCGTCTACATGATGTGTTTGATGCGTGCGTACGAGATGGGCTGTTAGTTCACGTTGATGCGGCAAATTCTAGGACTGGAGCTTCATATAAGCCTACCGAGAAGGGCTGGCTGCTTGGCAATGAGCTCTATGGACGTCTTTGGGATTTACGTTTGTAACGCATTTGTGCTGCATTAAGTTCAAAACAAGTGGGTACACTTTCAATCGTTCTCGTGATGCAGATTTTGATATGGGTTGAATCGGAGAGATTTCATGGCTGCTATGAACGAAAAGGACTACTACGCCATCCTTGGTGTTTCTGAGTCCGCGACAGCTGAAGAAATTAGAAAAGCTTTTCAAACTAAAGCTCGCAAGCTTCATCCAGACGTCAACAAAGAGCCTGATGCTGAAGAGCGTTTTAAAGAGGTTTCTGAGGCATATGCTGTTCTATCAGATGCCGAGAAACGCCGTCGTTATGACGCAATGAGAAGCGGCTCTTTCTACGGTGGCGGTTATGGCCCCTCTGGTTATCCAGGCGGATCTGCCTATGGAGGTTCTCCTTTTGAGGGAGGCTTCCCGTTTGGCGATATTAACTTTAATAACTGGACTACAGGATCTCAAAAGCGCTCTCGCGCATATAAGCCTCAGACAGGCGCAGATATTGTCTACGACTTAACTTTGAGCGACGCTGACGCTAAAAATGGTGTTAAGAAAGGCATAACGTACCAGCGTTTTGTAACTTGTGATGCTTGTGATGGTAAGGGATCTCAGCACAAGACTGAGGCAACTACCTGTCCTACTTGTCATGGAACAGGCCACATTGATATTGATCTTTCTTCCATTTTTGGAGTAGGCAAGTTTAGAGTTGATTGTCCAGAGTGTGATGGTGCTGGACACGTTGTACAGGACCCCTGCGATGTTTGCGGCGGTTCGGGACGTGTTTTATCTGCAAGTGAAATTATGGTTGATGTACCAGCTAATTCACATGATGGCGATCAGATTAGAGTGCCTGGAATGGGAAATGCGGGAACAAATGGTTCTGCAACCGGCGATTTTATCGTAAATATTAAGGTTCCTTCAGAGCAGTTGACGTTCCGTCAACGCGCGGGAGCTCGTATTACTGGTATTACTGCAATGCTTCTTGTGTTTGTGGCGCTTAATTTACGCTCGCCACTATTTGCCATTGTGTTGATTCCGCTTTTGATATTTGGCGTGAGAAACGTTCTTGCAGATGGCGTAAAGATGAACGCTGGCTGGTGGAGAAGTTTTGCAAATGCTTTTGTTTCGGGAATTATCAACGGTGCCTTCTACTCAATTATTATTATGACTTTGTATGCTTGTACGGCCGGTTTGGGCCATGTTGGCTATATGGGAATTTAAGTTTTAGGTTTTACAAGGGGAGAGTTAGTAAGCGTGGCAGAGAAGAAAGACTTCTACGAGCTCTTAGGTGTTGCTCGTGATGCAGATCAAAAAACTATCAAGCGAGCTTTTTTAAAGCTTGCAAGAAAGCTGCACCCTGATGTTTCTGATGACCCTCATGCAGAAGAAAAATTCAAAGAGGTAAACGAAGCTTATTCTGTGCTTTCAGATGAGCAAAAGCGCGCCAACTATGACCGTTATGGTGATCCTAATGGTCCATCTGGTTTTGGCGGCGGCTATGTGGATATGTCAGATATCTTTGGCGGTGGTTTTGGTGGCTTTGGAGATATCTTTGATTCCTTCTTTGGTGGCAACCATGGTGGCCGAGGCGCTGCTCAGCGCACTCGTGGTAGTGATATGGGTATCAGGCTGTCCATTACGCTGGAAGAAGCCGCAGCCGGAGTTACTAAAACTATCTCGTATAACAGACTTTCTACCTGCGATGATTGTAATGGCACTGGTCTTGGTGAGGGTGGAAAAATTGAAGACTGCTCACGCTGTCACGGCACGGGCACGGTAGTCCAGGTTCAAAATACTGTCTTTGGCCAAATGCAGTCTCAGACAGTTTGTCCAGAGTGCCAAGGAACAGGCAAGAAGGTTGAGCATGCCTGCGAGACCTGTGGAGGTCAGGGAAGAACACCTGATCACGAGCGTGTTTCCGTTGAAATTCCTGCAGGTGTTCATTCTGGCCAGTCAATTTCTATTGCCGGTAAAGGTGAGGCGGGTGTCAGAGGTGATAGCTCTGGTGACCTTATCGTAACCATTGAAGTTTCCCAGCATAAAGATTTTGAGCGCAGAGGAGACGATCTCTTTACCTCAGTGAGCGTTGATTCTCTTGAGGCAATTGTTGGTACTACCGTGACTATTGACGGTATCATCAAAGATGAAACTATTGAGATTGCTATTCCAGCGGGCTGTAAGTACGGCCAGCAACTGAGCGTCGCTGGTAAAGGTATGCCTCGTTTGCATACTAAGGCTCGTGGGAACCTTTACGTTCTGGTTCACATTGAGACTTCAACAGGACTGACAAAAGATCAGTTAGAGACGCTTACCTCCATTATTGATGATCGCAAACAAAGTGGTTCTCAAGATGCTCAAGATGAGTCACACACCACTCAATCTGAAGGCAGAGATTCTTCAGATCACAAAAATAAGAACGCCAAAAAGACTTCCAAGAAGAGGCGCTAATGGCTCATGGTATTGCGCTCATAAATCTTGGATGTAGGGTAAATCGCGTTGAGCTTGATTTAATGGCGGATTCTCTGCTTCGCATGGGATGTCGCATTGTTGAAGAAGATGAAGCTCAGGCAATTGTTATCAACACCTGTGCTGTCACCGCGGAAGCAGAAGCTAAGACGAGAAAAGCTGTGCGTAAAGCAGCACTTATGCCGGGAGCCCCTCTTGTAGTAGCAACGGGTTGTGTTGCAAGTCTTTTTGCTGATGAACTTGCCTCGCTTGCTCCTAACGTTGTGGTAGAAGCCGAGAAGGACAAAGTTGCAGATAGGGTTCTTGAAGAGCTTGGTTTTGCACCAGAATCTGTAAGCGACGACGGACTTGTTATCTCCAAGCCTACTCCAACAGGCCGCACACGCCCTGGTATTAAAATCCAGGACGGCTGTGACAATCGTTGCACCTTCTGTATTGTGTGGAAAGCTCGTGGTGCAGGAAGGTCTCTTGATCCTCGTGAAGTTGTTTCACAGGTAGAAGATGCTATGAGCAGAGAAGCTCAAGAGGTTGTTCTTACAGGTATTAACCTTGGCAGTTATAAGGCTCAACTTGAGGATGAAGGTGGAAGAATTTTACGTCTTCCCGATCTTCTCGAGTATGTGCTTGAAAAAACTGAGGTTGGTCGCTTGAGACTATCGTCTCTTGAGCCACCTGATGTAAATGCTCGTTTGGTAGAGGTAATTGCTGCATCCAATGGAAGAATTGCACCTTTCTTGCATATCTGCCTTCAGTCCGGATGTGACGCTACGCTTGCTCGTATGGGCAGGGTGTATAGGACAGAGCTTTATCGTAAGGCCGTTGAGGAAGCTCGTTCGGTGCTGCCAACCATTGCTTTGGGAACTGACCTTATCGTTGGTTTTCCTGGAGAAACTGATAAAGAATTTGATGAGTCGCATGAGTTTTGTCGTCAGATGGGCTTTTCAAAGATGCATGTATTTAGGTATTCCAAGCGACCTGGAACGCCTGCGGCAACTGCCCCAAATCAGGTAGATCCAAAAGTGATGGCTGAGCGCGCAAAGAAAATGCGTGATCTGGGTAATGCTATGCGTTTTGATGCTGCTAAGAAGCTAGTTGGTACCTGCGATAATGTGGTGGTACAGTATCCTGGTAGGGGAATTTCTGGCGGTCTTTTTGATGTCCAAGTTGATCCTACTATTGAACTTGATGAACTTATCGCTATGCGCTTTGATGAAGTTTTACCTAATGGAACGCTAAAAGCTACTCGTTTATAAATTGGGGGAACATGGAGCCAACACAGATTCGCTTAACTATTCCTGATTCAGTGGATCCTTTATATCTGACAGGTCCAGCTGATAGTTTGCTCAGAGAAATTGAAGCGTCATGTGCGGCTCTTATTTCAGTCAGAGGTAAAGCCATCTTTTTGTCGGGAACTTCTCAAGAAATTGAGCAGTTAACGCTCATTTTTTCTCACCTGATTCAAATGGTTGAATCAGGCTCAAAGCCCACGCTTGAAGACGTAAAGTTGCTGCTTGATAGTACAAAAAGAAATGCCAGTTTAGAGCAAACGGGAACACGTACACTCTTTGTGACGCATAAGGGCAAAGCAATTCAACCTAAAACACAAGGTCAAATTGCTTATACCAAGGCAATAGCAAACAATTCCATTACGTTTGGTATTGGCCCTGCGGGTACTGGTAAAACCTATCTGGCAGTTTCTATGGCACTTGCCGCCTTAACTTCTCAGCAAATTAGCAGAATTGTTTTGGTAAGACCTGTTGTAGAGGCAGGAGAGTCTCTTGGTTTTCTTCCAGGCACGCTTCAAGAAAAGTTGGATCCCTATATTAGGCCGCTCTATGACGCGCTCTTTGATATGACCTCCATGGAGTATGCTAATAACCTTATTGAACAGGGAATTGTTGAAATTGCTCCGCTTGCATTTATGCGTGGTCGTACCATGAATGACGCGTTTGTCATTTTGGATGAGGCTCAAAACACCACTCCTGAGCAGATGAAGATGTTTCTTACTCGATTGGGTTTCTCGTCAAAGTTTGTAATTACGGGCGATGCAACACAGCGAGACCTTGTGGGCAGAAGTGGTTTGGATGTTGCTCGGCAGGTGCTTGGCAACCTTGAAGACGTTGCTTTTGTTGATTTAGATAGAAATGATATTGTTCGCCACACGTTGGTTGGTAAGATAGTTGATGCATACACTGCGTATGAGAAAAAAAGCTAGGGGAATAACGTGGTTAACGAGTACGACATTGTGATCGAAGAGGGCGTCGAGTCGCCAATTTCTGTGGAAGAGATTGAAGCCGATTGCAATCTTGTACTCCTAGAAGAGGGCGTGGAGCGCCCCTGCACGGTCTCCATTTCTATTGTTAGCGATGCAGAGATTCAGCAGGTAAACCTTGAGTGGCGAGAAAAAAATGCTCCCACTGACGTTATTTCACTTGAGGTAGAGCGCCCTGATGATCCAGATTTGGCTCCTGGTGAGATGTGTGAGTTGGGCGATATTATTCTGGCTCCTCATTTTATTGCTCGCCAGGCAAAAGAATATGGCACTACAGAGGCGGACGAGTTTAGGCTTATGCTTGTTCATGCCATGCTTCACCTGCTTGGATATGACCATATTGAAGATGATGAGGCAGAGGTTATGGAGGCTCGTGAGGACGCTCTTGTTGCTTTGCTTTCAACGGATAGGACTATTGAGCCAGTTGTATTGACTCGCCACCGTGAGGGGATTGACGAGTAATGATTCCGGGATCTAAAGGCAGACATCCAAGCTTTAAGCGCGGCCTTCTCTTTGCACTACAGGGCGCTCGTCAAGCATTTGCTCAGGAAGCAAACTTGCGTCGTATGGCCGTTGCTGCTGCAGTAACCGTGGTGGTGGGATTGTTTGTTGGTTTAGACGCTGTGAGCTGGGCACTAGTCCTTGCTTGTATTGGTGTGGTTTTAACCACAGAACTTCTCAATACAGCAATAGAAACCGTGGTAGATCTGGTTTCTCCAGAGTTTCATCCTATGGCTGGTAAAGCTAAAGATATTGCAGCAGCTGCATCGTGCTGCATCAGCATTACCGCAGCCCTTATAGGACTTTTGATTTTCTCGCGTGCAATTTTTCATTGGTAAGTTGGAGGACATATGACCGCCAATTCAGTTTCTGAAAATACTACATCTGAGACCACTCCCTTTAGGAGCGGCTTTGTTGCTTTAGTTGGTCGTCCAAGTGTTGGTAAGTCCACGCTGTTAAACGCTTGCATGGGCCAGAAAGTGGCTATCGCAAGCCCTGTTGCCCAGACAACACGACGTCGTTTTAGGGCAGTGGTAAACGGTGAGAACTCCCAGCTGGTCATTGTAGATACCCCAGGCCTCCACAAGCCCAAAGACGCTCTTGGAAAAGAGCTCAACAAGGCAGCGCTCGGAGAGCTTAATGACGCTGATGTCATTGCTTTTTTGATTGACGCTACTAAGCCTGTTGGTCGTGGAGATGAATGGGTTGCCAATCATGTTGAGCAGGCGCATGCCGCCTTTAAGCTGCTGGTTATTACCAAGGCTGACATTGCAACTCCAGAGCAAGTAACAGAGCAGCTTGAGGCTGCACAAGCTCTTGCGCACTTTGATGACGTGCTTGTTGTTTCTGCTCCAGAAGACTTCAATATCCAGGCATTTATTGCGCTTGTGTCAGAGCATCTTCCTGAGGGTCCTATGTGGTTCCCAGAGGATATGGAGACTGACGCATTGCCAGAAGACCTGGTAGCAGAGTTTGTCCGCGAGAAGCTTTTGCTGAACCTTCGTCAGGAAGTTCCCCATTCCGTTGCCGTTGTTTGCGATTCTTACGAGGTTGCAACGGATGGACACCTCTCTATTTCTGCCACCATTTTGGTTGAGCGAGAAGGACAAAAGGGCATCGTAGTTGGCCAGGGCGGCTCTATGATTAAACGCGTTGGCGTTGAAGCTAGAAAAGATCTAGAGAAACTGTTTGGTCGCAAGGTTTACCTTGACCTGCAGGTGCGCGTTCAGCCTCTCTGGAGGCGTGATGCCAACGAGATTAAACGCCTTGGTTACTCAACTGAGGACTAGTTGTGCCCGGTAGAAAGACTACGCGTCTTAAAGCAATTGTGCTTGATAGAACAAAACTCGCTGAGCAAGATCTCATCTTAACCATGCTCTCCGATTCGGGAGAAGAACGTCGTGCAGTTGCCAAGGGTGCTAGAAAGCCAGGCGGCCGCTTTGCTGCTCGTGTTGAACTGTTTTGTGAGCTAGACGTACTGCTGGCAGAAGGTCGCTCGCTTGACATCTTGTCCGAGGCAACCTTGCTTGAGCCGCACGCATCGCTGCGCGGAGATCTCTCTAAGGTAGCAGCTGCGTCGGCAATCTGTGAAGTCGCACGTCTTTCGTGTATCGACGGCGTTGAAGACGCGTTTCTCTATCCATTGCTTTCTAGGGCTCTCAGGGCCTGCGAAGAAGTAGATGACGAGAAACACTTAGATCTTGTTGTTGCTGCTTATGTGTTTAAGGTTTTGGCACATGAAGGCTGGCGCCCTGAGTTGGAATCGTGCATTGCCTGTGGAGATGAAGCTCTGACGTACTTCTCGCCAGCTGCTGGTGGCGCATTGTGTGGAAGTTGTGCGCATGAGATTGAGGGAGCTATTGAGGTAACTCCGCTTGAGCTCTCGTGGTTGTCGTCGCTTCTAAAACTTACCTTTGACCAGCTTGTTGTTGCCGAGATTGCTCCAGAAACTGCGCTCTTTTTGCTCACAAGCGCGCATATTTGGGCAGCCACACACCTTGAGGCGCGTCTCAAGGCATTTGAATTTCTGCTGAGTATCTAGTTGAAGTGGATTGTTACTAGCAAAGTTCACCAGTAACTGGTATCCTCTTGTAGGTTATTTCCTTGTTCTTAGGGGCTAGTCACTGCCGGCTACCTTCTCAGTACAAGGAGTATTCAACGCGAAAGGCGGTTTATTATGGCAGTAACTAAGGATCGTAAGGCTGAGCTCATCAAGCAGTACGGCAAGGACGAGAAGGACTCCGGTTCCGCACAGGTTCAGGTTGCTCTTCTTACTGAGCGTATTCGTCAGCTCACCGACCACATGAAGTCCCACCAGAAGGACTTCCACACTCGTCGTGGTCTTCTGATGCTCGTTGGTAAGCGTCGTCGTCTTCTTTCTTACATCAAGTCGAACGACATTGAAGAGTACCGTACTCTTATTGCTTCCCTGGGTATCCGCGACAACATCCAGTAAGTTGGCTTTTTAGGGCGCCGTCTGGCGCCCTTTATGTTTGAGGCCCGTTTGCAATGGGGCAAACGGAGATAGAAGAGGAAAGAAATGACTAAAGTAACTCACGAATTTGACCTCTATGGTAAGCACTACACCCTTGAGGCTGGTGAGCTCGCAAAGCAGGCAACAGGTGCCTGTATCGTTAAGTGCGGCGATTCTACCGTACTTCTCACTGCAGTGGTTTCCAAGGAGCGTAAAGATTACGACTTCTTCCCACTGACTGTTGATTTTATTGAGAAAATGTACGCAGTTGGTCGCGTTCCTGGTGGATACCTCAAGCGTGAGGCTCGTCCATCCGAGAAGGCAACCCTTACTGCTCGTATGATTGACCGTCCTCTGCGCCCATCCTTCCCAGATGGCTTCCGCAATGAGGTTCAGATTGTTGCAACTTCTCTTGTTGCTGATCAGGTAAACGCTGTTGACACCATCTCTGTCATGGGCGCATCCGCTGCTCTGGCTGTTGGTGGCGTTCCTTTTGAGGGACCACTTGCATGCGTCCGTATTGGTCGCAACGCTGATACCGGTGAGTTCCTGGTTAACCCAACCTATGAAGAGCGCGATCACTCTGATCTTGACCTTGAGCTTGGCGGTTCTTCCACCTTTATTTCCATGCTTGAGGCTGGTGCAGATGAGATTTCCGAAGAGGATATGCTCTCCGCTATGGCATTTGGTCAGGAAGCAATTGCAGCCTTCTGCGAGGAGCAGAAGAAGTTTATTGCTAAGTGGGAAGAGGTTAACGGTCCTATCGTCAAGCGTGAGTACATCCTTGACGAGCCAATCGCTGAAGTCCATGACCGCATCTTTGCTTACTATGACCAGATGAGTGCTGCTCTTAAGGATGCTGACAAGCAGTCTCGTATGCAGAAGGTTGCTGACCTGATGGATGAGATCAAGGCTCAGTTCACCGAGGAGGAGCAGGAGCTTTGGAGTCGCGCTATTGCCGTTGAGCTCAAGAGTCTTGAGAAGCACGCTATGCGCGTCATGGTTGTTGAGACCGGCGAGCGCGTTGACGGCCGTGTAGCTAACGAGATTCGTCCAATCATGGTCAAGCCTGATTACCTGCCACTTGTTCACGGTTCTGGTCTTTTCCAGCGCGGTCAGACCCAGGTTCTCTCCATTTGTACACTTGGCATGCTCAACGAGTGGCAGCGTCTTGACACCATTGAGCCAATGGATGGCAAGCGCTACATTCACCACTACAACTTCCCACCATTCTGCACCGGTGAAACTGGCCGTATGGGCAGTCCAAAGCGCCGCGAGATTGGTCACGGAGCTCTTGCAGAGCGTGCACTTCTGCCTGTCATTCCTTCCGAGGAAGAGTTCCCTTACACCATCCGTGTTGTCTCTGAGGTAATGGAGTCCAATGGTTCTTCTTCCATGGCTTCTACCTGCGGTTCAACCCTTTCTCTTATGGATGCAGGCGTTCCTCTAAAGCGTCCTGTTTCTGGTGTTGCAATGGGTCTTATCCAGGAGAATGGCAAGACTGTTGTTCTTACCGATATCCAGGGTCTTGAGGACTTCCTTGGCGACATGGACTTCAAGGTCTGCGGTACCACTAAGGGCATTACTGCAATGCAGATGGACAACAAGGCAACTGGTCTTACTCCAGAGATTCTGCGCAGCGCACTTCTCCAGGCTCAAGAGGGCCGTATGTTTATCCTGAACAAGATGCTCGAGCAGATTCCTGCACCTCGTACTGAGACCAAAGAGACTGCTCCACAGATCATCTCGCTTTCTATCCCAACCGATAAGATTCGCGACGTCATTGGCTCTGGCGGCAAGGTTATCCGTGGTATCCAGGAGGATACAGGCGCAACCGTTGACATCCAGGAGGATGGCACCGTCTTTATCGCTGGTACTAACGGTGCTGCCGAGGCTGCTGCAGAGCGCATTAAGGCTATCGTCAAGGTTCCAGAGGTAGGTGAGGAGTACACTGGTCGCGTTGTTGGTCTTCAGCCATTCGGCGCCTTTGTTGAGCTCCTTCCTGGCAAGGACGGTCTGCTTCACATTTCCCGCGTTGCACAGGGACGTGTCGAGAAGATCGAGGATGTTCTGGCTGTTGGCGACGAGGTTAAGGTTCAGGTCCTTGAGGTAGACGAGAAGGGCAAGATTTCTCTTGACCGTCTCGATAAGCCAGAGGCACCACAGGGTGCTCCAAAGAAGGACCGTGAGGAGCGCCGTCCACGTCGTCAGAACGACAACGGCAACTCTGAGCGCAGGCAGCCACGTCGTCACCACGACGCATAAGGCACGCTCAAACTCAATGGGTTTCTCGCCACGCGAGACCTTATAAAACATGAGGTATTGAAGAGAGCTTCGATGCATGTCGGAGCTCTCTTGTTATTCTGTTGAGATTTTGATTCTTTGGGAATATATAGCGTAATACGTGCTGATTTTTTATATAATTAAACAACATGTGGATTTTGCAAAAAGTCTTGTAGACGGCCCTTTGGGGTGGCGTCTGTTATAGAAAGTTATTTGAAAGGAAAGCGTTTTAATGCCTATGAAAGACCCAGCTCTTAAAGTCATTCCTATGGGCGGACTTGATGGCATTGGCAAGAACATGACCGTTTTTGAATACGGTAATGACATGGTGCTTGTTGATGCTGGTTTGATGTTCCCAGATGACGAACAGCCTGGTATTGACCTCGTTTTGCCAGACTACACCTATGTACTAGAAAATGAAGATAAGCTTCGCGGTATTTTGATTACCCACGGTCACGAGGATCACATTGGTGCTCTTCCGTACCTGCTTATGGACCTTACTCGTAAGGTGCCAATCTATTCCAGTAAGCTTTCGCTTGGCTTTATTGAAGGCAAGCTTGCTGAGCACAAGATTGTGGGCACCAAGCTTCGTGAGGTTACTGATGGTTCAAAGGTCCAGCTTGGTGCCTTTGACATCACGTTCTTCTCGATGACTCACTCTATTCCTGCAGCTTTTGGTATTCATATGAAGACTCCTGCAGGAACGCTTATTCACTCTGGTGACTTTAAGCTTGATCAGACTCCAATTGATGGCGTGCGTCCAAATTATGCGGCTATCACCAAGTTTGGCTCCGAAGGCCTTGACCTGCTGTTGTCTGACTCAACCAACGCTAATCGCCCTGGTATGACTCCATCCGAGGCTTCTGTTGGTGCGGCGCTTCGTCACATCATCAAGAATGCAACTGGTCGCGTCTTTGTTGCGTCGTTCTCAAGCCACATTCACCGCCTGCAGCAGGTGTGCGATGCCTCTGTTGCGGTAAAGCGTAAGGTTGTTGTTACCGGTCGCTCTATGATTACCAACACCAAGGTTGCGCGTGAGCTTGGTTACCTCAACATTGCCGATAAAGACATCATTGATGCGTACGATGTTGATAAACTCGCAGATGATCGCATTGTTGTTCTGTGCACCGGTTCCCAGGGAGAGCCTCTGAGTGCTTTGGCACGCATGGCAAACGGAGAGCACAAGTCGCTTTCCATTCGTCCTCAGGACACCGTAATCATCTCTGCAACTCCTGTTCCAGGTAACGAGAAGAGCGTTCAGTCCATCATCAACGCACTCTCTAAGATTGGTTGCGAGATTTACGACAAGTCAAAGGCACTTGTCCACGTTTCTGGCCATGGTAGCCAGGAAGAGCTCAAGCTTATGCTTGGTATGGCTCGTCCAAAGAACTTCATGCCTGTTCACGGTGAGGCTGTTCACCTGCGTGCTCACGCAGAACTTGCTCAGCAGATGGGCGTTCCTGCTAATCGCATTTTCATTCTTGATAATGGCGACACGCTTGAGATGAGAAACGGCAAGGTTACTCGTGGTAAGACGGTTGAGTCTGGCGTAGTGTACGTTGACGGCCTCTCTGTCACCGACGCTAACCCTGTTGTTCTTCGTGACCGTCAGCGCCTTTCTCAGGACGGCATTGTTACCGCAGTTGTAACCCTTGTTGGTCGCAACCTTAAGCCAGGTGTTGTTGAGATTTCTGGCCGTGGTGTTTCATTTGCCGACGATGATGAGCTTATGAACGATGCACAGAATCTTGTGAGAAATTCAATCGAGAAGGCCTCTAAATCCGAAGGTGCAAACATTGAAGCAATGAGAAAGAGCGTTCGTAATGCCCTTTCTAACTTCCTTTGGAGCAAAACTCGTACTCGACCAATGGTTATCCCGGTCATTATGGAGGTATAAGCCCAATGCCCTCTAAACGCACCTCAAACGCAGCAAAAAGAAATTCTAGAAACGCCGCTTCTGCCCAGGCAGTAGGCTTGAGCCCACTGCAGAATGACATCATTGGTGTTGTTCTTGCAGTGGTTGCAATTGCTCTGTTTTTGTCCATTATTGTCCCTTCTAACGCTGTTATTACCAGCGCAATGGGTCATGGGCTCAAGCTCTGTTTTGGTACGGGAGCGCTACTTTTTCCCATTGCAGTATTTGTCTTTGCTATGACCTTCTTTATGCGTGATGATCAGGGAATCTCTACGCGTATTGCTATTGGTCTAACGCTGGACGTTCTTGCTGCCCTTGCTCTTATTTCACTTAACTTCCCAGGTGCCGAGGCTGCTCCAGATATGCTTTTGGGAACAAAAGTCCTAGAAGCTGCCGGCGGTTATGTGGGCGGCGGTATTGCTTGGGTTTTGCTGCGCTTTGTTGGCCGCGTGGTGGGCAATGTCCTTTTGGTTGGCTTTATTATTGCCGGTGTTGTTATCTGCGGCTTCTCCATTTCTGACATGGTTGAGCGCGTAAGCTTCCGCCTGGATGAAGCGCGCGAGAATCATCGCTACCGTAAAGAAGAGCGTGCTCTTGCAAAAGAAGAGGCGCTCTACGCTGCAAATGCTCCACAACCTGCAAAGAAGCAGGGTAGACGTGGCTCCAACAACCAGTCTTCTCTCTTTGACGAGACCGGTGAAGGGGAGACCACCTATCTGGGCAATCGCAAGACTTCTGTTATTAAGCGTGATGCCCGTCTTTACGAGGAAGAAGAGGCGCAAGAGGACGCAGGAGATGCTCCTACTACGCTCATTGATAAGGCTAAGAATAAGCTGCGTTCTAAGAAGAAGGACCAGCCAGAAGATGCAGTTGTCGAGAAAAACGATGTTGCTGTAGCTGATGTTGCTCCTACAACAAAACAGGCTACACCTAAGAGCAAGGCTAAAACGACGCCCGATTTTCTCGCCACGCCTGACCAACTCAAGAGGCCAGGCGACAACGATGAGTCGTATGAGCTGCCACCATTTACCATTCTGAAGACAAACAAGAACTCGGCTACTTCTGCCGTAAGCGATGATGAGCTTGAAGCTACTGCTCAGAGACTCCAGGCTACGCTTGAGGAGTTTGGCCTTTCGAGCCAGGTAGTTGGTTGGACTGCAGGTCCTTCTGTCACTACGTTTAAAATTTCGATGGGCGAGGGAGAACGCGTCAACAAGATCACCAATCTTGAGGACGATATTGCGCTTTCACTTGCGGCAAAGTCTGTTCGTATTTTTGCTCCAATTCCTGGAACTTCTCTAGTTGGTATTGAGATCCCTAACGAGAAAGCCCAGGCAGTCAACTTGGCTGACGTTCTTCCGTTTGCAAAAGGCGGTCCTCTTGAGTGCGCCTTTGGTCGCGATTCTGAGGGTAAGCCAATTGTTGTTGACCTTGCAAGTCTTCCTCACTTGCTGGTAGCAGGTACTACTGGTTCTGGTAAGTCTGTCCTGCTCAACGCCATTGTTATGTCTATGCTCATGCGCGCAACTCCTGAGCAGGTCCGCCTTATTATGGTTGATCCAAAGCGCGTTGAGTTTACCGGCTACGCTGGCCTTCCACACTTGTATGTTCCAGTTGTTACCGAGCCAAGACAGGCGGCAAGTGCGCTTCAGTGGGGCGTCACCGAGATGGAACGCCGCCTTAAGGTGTTTGAGCACTACAAAGTGCGTGACATTAAGACATACAACAGAAACGTTGATGGCGATAAGTATGCTGATATGGAGAATCCTCCAAAACACATGCCGTACTTTGTCATTGTCATCGACGAGCTTGCTGACCTCATGATGGTTGCTGGCAAAGACGTTGAGTCTTCCATTGTCCGTATTGCTCAGCTTGGTCGTGCTGCAGGTATTCACCTGATTGTTGCAACGCAGCGTCCTTCTGCAGACGTCGTAACCGGTCTGATTCGTGCAAATATCGATAACCGTGTTGCGCTCTCAGTTGATAACTCTTTGAACTCCCGCATTATTCTGGACCAAAAAGGCGCTGAGCAGCTGCTGGGTAAGGGTGACATGCTGGTTAAACTTCGTGGTAAGAAGCCTAATCGTGCACAGGGTTGCTGGGTCTCTGACGAGGAGATCGAGGAGACCGTTAAGTACATCCGCACTCAGCGCGTGGCCGAATATCACGACAACATCTTGACTGTTGCAACTCCAACACAGGCCGAAGGCGTTGGCGGAGTTGGTGGCATGGCGCAGGCAGACGACCCACTTATTTGGGAAGCTGCGCGCATTATTGTGGATTCTCAGCTAGGTTCTACATCTAGTTTGCAAAGAGCACTCTCTGTTGGGTATGCTCGTGCTGGTAGAATTATGGATATGCTTGAGGCAAAAGGTGTTGTTGGCCCAGCTAACGGATCAAAGCCTCGAGAAGTTCTTATCGATAAAGATGCTCTTGAAGAGCTTAAAGTTCAAGACGCTGCCTATAGGGAGGTAGAGTAAGCATGCCACGCCCTCGTTTTAGTGAGATGCTCGTAGAACGTAGACGTCAGCTCGGACTTTCTATCACGCAAGCATCAAAGATCCTTCGCCTCAAGGAGCAGGCACTTATTGCTTTTGAGGAAGGCGATTTTAAAAATATGCCTCAGAGCGGCTATGCTCAGGGCATGCTTTCTTCGTATGCTCGCTACCTAGGACTTAATCCGCGCGAGATTGTAGACCTCTTCCAGGAAGAGAGCTACGAGTTTGAAAACGGCACCTATTCTCATGAGCTGCGTCGTCGTACGCGCGATACCCAGTCAGGCCGAGGAATAGCTGGCTATGACGTTGTAAACGAGTCTGGTAGCAGGCCAAAGGCGTACGTACAGTACCACGGTCTTCTCCCCACATCGGGAGGACCAGCTGGCGATATGGGCGCATTTGCAACTACGTCTGGTGTACGCTCCAGGCAAACCGGTGTGCCTCTGGGCGCTCAGGCATCTGAGGAGGACGCAGGCGGCTACTCGTATTCTCGCTATGCCACAGGTCATGCGTACAATACCGGTATTGAAGAGGCTTCTCGTCAGAAGACTATGGCAAGCCGTACGCGCGGTGGCGTTCAGCGCAAGCGTGTAGGCATTGCAGGTGTTAGCATTCCAGCTTACAAAGACGATGTAACCAGAAGGACTGTTGCTCCAAGCGATTACACCGATGATCTTCGCTATGACAATGTAACTGATCCTTATGAGCGAGCATCAACTATCTCTGGTCGTCGTGGTTCAAGAAACATTGCGCAGGTAGATAGGCCTAATGTTCGCCGTCGCCAGCCCTCTGGCGCCGCTGCTCAACAGCGCCGTGTTCCTCAAAGACCAGGCGTTATGGGAGCGCTTCAGAATTATTTCTCTGACACGGGCCGCACCATTGCTACCGTATTTGCTCTAGTTGTTGTGATTATTACTGCAGTTTTGCTGTTCAGTGTTCGTTCTTGCATGACCGCACGAACCACGCCTACCACAACAAAGACGGTAAGCGTTAACAACTCAACATCCGATTCTTCTAAGAATTCCACTACCACCAACAGCAACACGGACACCTCTAAGAAGGATTCAACTGATGCTTCTAAGAGCACCACTACAACTGAGCCAAAGAAGGAAGAGACTCCTAAGCAGACTACCGTAGTGGTTACTGTTGCAGATGGTCAGACCAGTTGGGTTGAGATTACTGTTGATGGTAAGAGTGTTGAGGCAGATGCAATTACTGGTCCTTGGTCTCAGACATACACCGTCACTGATTCCATGAACGTTCTTGCAGGTACACCTGGCGCAGTTGCAGTTACCGTTAATGGCACTGCTAAGCCATTTGACGCAAATGCTTCTGGTATTGGCACCTTGACCATTCAGGGCACTAAGCCTGCTGACGGTACTGCAGCAAATGCTTCTGGAACTCAAACAAACAGCACGTCAACAAGTACTACTGGTGGAACTTCTGGCACCACTAACAACCAGAATTCCAACAGCAATTCAAACAATAACTAAACGCCATGGGGCGAGAAGTTCTTCTCGCCCTGAATATACGGAGGGGAAATGGCTAAAGAATCAAGCTTTGACGTTGTGTCTGAAGTAGACATGATGGAAGTTGATAATGCATTTCAGCAGGCAGCTCGTGAACTAACTCAGCGCTATGATCTTAAGGATTCTGGTGCAACACTTGAGCTCTCAAAGAAAGAGGGTAAGTTCACTATTGAGGCTCCTGCAGACTTTGTAGCATCTCAGGTGAGGGATGTTCTTGGCTCCAAGCTGGTAAAGCGCGGAATTGATCTTACTGCTATTCGTTGGGGAGACCCCATTCCTGCAGCAGGCTCTACCGTGCGTCAGATTGGCTCAATTGTTTCTGGAATTGACCAGGAAACTGCCAAGAAGATTGCTAAAGATATTCGTGATATGAATGTTAAGGCTAAGGCAACCGTTGAGGGCGATAAGCTGCGTGTTTCTAGCGCTTCTCGCGATGTTCTTCAGTCTGTGATTGCAAGCCTTAAGGAGAAAGACTATGGCCAGCCCCTCCAGTTCAACAACTATCGATAGGGGCTACAACGTCCTATACATCACGTTAGGATGCGCTAAAAACGAGGTTGATACAGACCGCATGCGTGCGCGTCTTTTGGCCTCTGGTTTTGGTGAAGTTGCAGATCCAGACTCAGCAGACATAGCAATTATCAACACCTGCTCATTCTTGGCTTCAGCAACAGAGGAGTCCATTGAAGCTACGCTTGAGATTGCTGAGGGCGCTTCTGAGGGAGTCCGTAAGCTGCCCATTATTATGTGTGGCTGCGTTCCTTCTAGGTACGGCGCAGAGCTTAACGAGCAGCTTCCTGAAGTTGCTGCGTTTGTTCCGGCAGATCAAGAAGATGGCATTGTCAGCGTTGTTGCAGACGTTCTGAATATCCCTGAGCCTACGCAGTCAATTGTTGCTGCCCATGGAATGCTGCGCACCATTGATGGCGCCAGTGCATTTGTAAAGATTTCCGAGGGCTGTGATAGATTCTGCGCCTTCTGCGCCATTCCATATATTCGCGGCCACTATCACTCAAGGCCTACTGATGAGATTCTTCAAGAGGTACATGAGCTGATGGAAGGTGGTGTTCGTGAGGTCATTCTGATTGGCCAGGACACCGGTATCTGGGGCTCGGATATGCCTGATACAGCAGATGGTCAGACTCCAACGCTTGCCAAGCTTATGCAGCAGGTTGCTGAGGTAGTTCGTCCTTATAAGGGATGGATTCGCGTTTTGTATCTGCAGCCAGAAGGTATGACCGATGAGCTCATCAGCACTATTCGCGATACACCTGAGGTTCTTCCTTACATTGATATTCCAATTCAGCACTGCAACGAGCGCATTCTTAAGCGCATGGGTCGTTCTGGCTCTACACAGGAGCTTCGTGAGCTTTTTGATCGCCTCAGAACTGAGATTCCTGGCATGGTTCTTCGAACTACGGGAATGTGTGGCTTCCCAGGCGAGACAGATGATGAATCAGATGAGCTCTACGACTTTATTCAGGAGCAGGAGTTTGATTACACTTCCGTCTTTACCTATTCGCCAGAAGAGGGAACTCTGGGCGCAAAGATGTCTGATCAGGTTCCAGACGAGGTAAAAATTGAGCGTACTCAGCGATTGCTTGACCTTGTAGAGCAGCTTGGCTTTGCGGCAACTGCCCGTCACGTTGGCGAGCGCTGCGAGGTCATTATTGACGGAATTGAAGAATCTGACGAGGGCACTGAGCTTATCGGCCACACGTGGTTCCAGGCTCCAGACTGTGATGGCGCTGTTCACATTGCAGAGGGAGAGGCCGCAGTCGGAGATATTGTCCTTTGTGACCTGGTAGATTCATTCTGCTATGAAATGATTGGCGAGATCGTAGACACTACAGACACACAGTCTGGCGAGAAAACCGTTTAGTTGAGGATAGGTCATGTCATCAAAGACAATTTGGACACCTGCAAATATTGTTACCTGTGCTCGTGTGGTCTTAGTGCCCTTTTGGCTTCTCTTGGCGCAGCTTTTAGGTGTATCTCTGGCAGATTCTCTGGCAACACCTGGTTTTAAACTTGGAGCTTTTCTTGTTTTTATCGGCTATGTTGTCATTTCTTTGACCGATAAGCTTGATGGCTACCTTGCCCGCAGTAGAAATGAAGTTACTACGTTTGGTAAGTTCTTAGATCCAATTGCCGATAAACTCGCTGTTGTTGTTGCTCTTTTTGTACTTCTGGAGTGGCATATGGTCTCTCCCTGGGTGCTCTTAGTGATTGTTGCACGTGAGTTTTTGGTATCGGGTCTTAGAATGGTTGTTGCTTCAAAGGGTGTTGTTATTGCAGCTTCTGACTTAGGTAAGTGGAAGACTGCAACAACTATGGTTGCTATCTGTGGCTTGCTTTTCTTGCCTAGTATTCCCGGAGGAATGATTCAGGACGTTTTGCTCTTTATCTTTAACGCATTTATGTGGGTTGCAGTAGTTCTTACAGCCTGGTCAGGAATTGACTACTTTGTAAAGTCTTGGCAATACATTGCTGAAGTTTAACAAGATGGCGTCTCTCTGAGGCGCCATACGTATATACGATAGGTATGTTTTCATACCAAACGTTTGCATGCGGACCGAAAAGTTGTGATTCATATGTTTTCATCTGAAGTTCTTTCAGAAGCTCAACAGGTTGTTTCAGAGGCTCTTGAGGCTGGTCTTACCGTTGCATCTGCTGAGTCTTGTACGGGAGGACTTGTTGCAGGTGCTCTTACAGCCATCTCTGGATCATCAAGCGTACTTAAGGGCTCTGTTGTAAGCTATACCATTGAGATTAAGCAAAAGGTATTAGGCGTTTCAAAAGACATTTTTGATGAACCGTCTCTTGGCGCTGTTTCTGAGCCCTGCGCAGCTCAAATGGCTTCGGGCGTTAGAGACGTTATTGGATCAGATATTGCAGTTTCAGTTACAGGAATAGCAGGACCAACAGGAGAAGAGCCTGGTAAACCAGTTGGAACAGTTTGGTTTGGCATTAACAGCAAAAACTTTACCCATACGGTCTGCAAACATTTTTCTGGTAATAGAGAACAGGTGCGAGAAGCTGCTGTTTTGCAGGCTTTACAATTAATTCATGAAGCAATTGTGAAGGCTTAAAATCTGATTTTAATAGAGAGGCTCAAAACTAGTTTGTTTTGAGCCTCTTAATTTCTGCGGCTATGCAGGACTTATACAGTCAAATTTGTAATTAAGAAAAAAATTAACTGCTCAAGAGCGGAAAAATAAAGGAAAGAAATCAGACAAATTCCCTCTATAGAGTATATGTTTGACGTTGACATAGAACGTCTGTTCTTATATTATTCTAGTAACAAAAAGAGCAAGGAGTATCCATGGCTAAAAAGTCAGTTTCAAAAGAGATTAAAGCTCGTACTACTGGTGATGAGAGAGATGAGGTTATCTCCTCAACCACTGCAGAGATTGAGAAGAAATTTGGTGCAGGCGCTATTATGCGTTTAGGCGAGGGTGGTCCTGCCTTTGATATTCAGGCTATTCCAACTGGCTCACTTGCTCTTGATGCAGCATTGGGTATTGGCGGCGTTCCTCGCGGCCGTATCGTAGAGATTTATGGCCCAGAGTCCTCTGGTAAGACAACACTTTCACTAGAAATTCTTGCAGAAGCTCAGGCGCTAGGTGGTGTTGTTGCCTTTATTGACGCAGAGCACGCACTAGACCCAGGTTATGCGGCTCGTATTGGCGTTGATATTGACGATGTTTTAATTTCTCAGCCAGATACTGGTGAGCAGGCTCTAGAAATTTGTGACATGCTTGTTCGCTCAGGCGCCATTGATGTTGTAGTTGTAGACTCTGTTGCTGCTCTTGTTCCTCGTGCAGAGATTGAGGGAGAGATTGGCGATTCTAGCGTTGGTCTTCAGGCTCGTCTCATGAGTCAAGCTCTCCGTAAGTTAGCTGGCTCTCTTTCAAAGTCTAATACGCTTTGTATTTTCATTAACCAACTTAGAGAGAAGATTGGTGTTATGTTTGGAAGCCCAGAGACCACTTCTGGTGGTAGGGCTCTTAAGTTCTTCTCTACTGTCCGTATGGATATTCGCCGCGTTGACAGCATTAAGGTTAACGGAGAAAACGTTGGTAACCGTGTTCGCGTTAAGGTTGTAAAGAACAAGGTTGCTCCGCCTTTTAAGGTTGCTGAGTTTGACATTATGTACGGTCAAGGCATCTCCAAAGAGGGCTCCATTCTTGATATGGCTGTTGATTTTGAGATTGTCAACAAGTCTGGAGCTTGGTTCACCTATGAGGGTGAACGTCTTGGCCAGGGTAGAGAAGCAGCTAAATCTTTCCTTACTGCCAACCCAGATCTCATGGAAGAGATTGATCACAAAGTACGAGTTGCTTGTGGCCTTGTATTTGATGAAGATTCTGAAGTTGGCACTCCGGTTGCAACGGAAGATTCTGCTGAATAATGTCAGAAATTTCTTGGTCGATTGAGCTTCCAAAAAAGAAACAGGCAGTTCTAGGTCAGGCAAAGCCTAAAGCAAAGATACTTTTAGAAACTGAAGTCGGAGGGACGGAGGAATTCTTTGTCCCTCCAACAGTAGCTCGTGCTCTTCAGAACAAAGAGAAAGATGGTGTTTTTACACCTTCCTCTCGTAATGAGTTTCTGTATGAGTTAAAAGAGATTTCAACGCAGTGCATTAAAGCTCGTATTGAGGCTTTGATTGTAAAAAGGGACTACTCTACAGCTGAGCTTCAAAAAAAGCTCATGCTTGATGGCTATCAGAAGAATGTAAGAGACCCTGCAGTGCAGAGGGCTGTTGAAGTTGGTTTGGTTAATGACAGTCGTTTTGCAGACGTTTATATACGTTCTAAAATTTCGCAAGGCTGGGGTCCTCTTAAAATTAAAACTGAAATTTCTAAAAAAGGGATTGAAGTTGAGACTCTCCCTGGATGGCCTGACGCTTATTTTTCTGATGTGGATGAATTTGAAGTTGCGTATTCTTTGGCCCAGAGAAAACACCTGTCGGGAAAAAATGATTATGAGAAGCTTGTCAGGTTTCTGGCCACAAAGGGATATTCATTTTCTATAGCATCATCTGTTGCTAAAAAGATTTTGGATGAAAACGCCACATCTGAATGAATATATTTGCTTAGCTTATAAGTCTGTTGTATTGATGTACTTTACTTTTCCTACCTGCTATTTATTGACAAAAGTTACAATGCTCTATACGATAAATATGCCGTGAATAGGCTCATTTCCGCTGGGCAACCAGCGTCACGTATACAGTAGGTATCTCATACATTTGATCTATCTCTGAATGTGGCATGACCAGCCAATGAACCCTGCTCATGGCGGGTTCTTTAGATACTGTTGTGTCTAAAGTCTCCTGAACACTTTTGTAATCGCCATTTGAGGAGTAGGTATGGAATTAGCAGCGGTAGGCATTGTTTGCCTTCTTGTGGGAGTAGGCCTTGCATACGGCGTACTCTCTAACATTAGTAATTCAAAGATTAAAACTGCAGAACAGCAGTTAAAAGACGCTCAGACTAATGCAGATCGTATTGCTTCTGAAGCAGCTCGCCAGGCAGAAACAGTTAAAAAAGAAGCTGTTCTTGAGGCTAAAGAAGAAGTTCTTCAGCTTAAGCAGGCAGCAGAGGCAGATGAGAAAAAGCGTAAGAGTGAGCTCCGTAGCATGGAGAATCGTATTCTTCAGCGTGAAGAGTCCCTTGATCACCGTACTGATGCACTAGAGAAGCGTGAGCATCAGCTCTCCAGCCTTCAGGGCCAGCTTGATCGTCGTAAGAACGATTTGGATTCTCTTGTTTCTCAGCAGTCTCAAGAGCTTGAGCGCATTGCAGCTCTTACAAAAGATGAGGCTCATGATGAGCTTCTGGCTCGAGTCCGTTCTGAAAGTGTTCGCGATGAGGCTATGATTCTTCGTGAGTCTGAGCAGCGCGTTCGTGCACAAGCAGATAAAACTGCACGTGAGATTATTTCTACCGCTATTCAGCGTGTCGCTGCAGATCAGGCTTCTGAGATTACAGTAACTTCCGTCCATATCCCATCTGATGATCTAAAGGGTAGGATTATTGGACGTGAGGGTAGAAACATTCGTACCTTCGAGCAGGTATCTGGTGTTTCTCTTGTTATTGATGACACTCCAGAGACTGTAGTTCTTTCAAGTTTTGATCCAGTCCGCCGTGAGACCGCTCGTGTTGCACTTGAGAACCTCATTGCAGACGGTCGTATTCATCCAGCACGTATTGAGGAGCTCTACAAGAAGGCTGAGGCTCTTGTTAACGAGCGTGTTCTTGAGGCTGGCGAACAGGCTGCATTTGATTGTGGTATTCACGATCTTCATCCAGAGATCGTAAAGACTCTTGGTAAGCTTCGCTACCGTACTTCTTACGGTCAGAATGTTCTTGCTCACTCTGTTCAGGTTGCAGTACTTTGCGGCATTATGGCTGAAGAGCTTGGTCTTGAGCCTGCTCCAGCTAAGCGCGCTGGTCTGCTTCATGACCTTGGTAAGGCAATTGACCACGAGGTTGAGGGTCCACACGCTGTAATTGGTGCAGATCTTGCTCGTCGTCATGGTGAGCGCCCAGAGATTGTTCACGCCATTGAGGCCCACCATGCAGACATTGAGCCAAACACTGTTCTTGACATGCTTGTTATGGCTGCAGACGCTATTTCTGCTGCACGTCCTGGTGCTCGTCGTGAGTCTGCTGAGAACTACATCAAGCGCCTTGAGAAGCTTGAGGCTATCTCCAACGCACACGAGGGCGTTGAGCGTACGTATGCGATGCAGGCTGGCCGTGAGCTTCACGTAATGGTTGAGCCTCAGATGATTAGCGATTCCGAGGCAACTGTTCTTGCTCACGATATTGCTAAGCAAATTGAGGATGAGATGGAATACCCAGGACAGGTTCGCGTTGTTGTTATTCGCGAGTCTCGTGCTGTAGACGTTGCTAAGTAATTTATGGCAGCCACTTCTACTGACTTAACAGGTTTTGTCGCCTCCATGGGAGGTGAGCGCGCACTCCGTGTCGAGGAATCCCTCGGCGCGGGGTACGTTCGTTTACGCGTAGCAGAAGCAGAGCGTAGACAGGCAAAGCATGATATTCGTTCGGTAGAAGATATTGTTATCGAGCTCTTGCGTAATTCTCGCGATGCTGGTGCTCGTCACATTTATGTTGCAACCTCAAAAGAGGGTGCGCTCAGAACTATCACCATACTTGATGATGGTCAGGGTATTCCAAAAGACATGCAGGAGAAAATCTTTGAAGCTCGTGTAACTTCAAAGCTTGAGAGCATGCATATGGACCGTTGGGGAATTCATGGCCGAGGCATGGCTCTCTATTCCATCAAAGAAAACTGTGAATCAGCTCAGGTTGTGGCTTCTGCTCCAGGACTTGGCTCTGTTATTCAGATTGTGGTAGACACTACTAAAATTTCTGAGCGAGTAGATCAGTCTACTTGGCCAACTTGTGGTTTGAATGAGGACGGACTCAAAACAACCGTTAAAGGTCCTCATAACATTATTCGTACCTGTTGTGACTTTGCGCTTGAGGTTAAAGGCTCGTGCGAGGTAATGTTGGGCTCTGCTGCAGAGATTGCAGCTACTGCTCGTCGCAGAATTGCACAGACGCTTGATATCGCTGATCTGCTATTTGTTGAAGGCTTTGAAAACGTGCCTGTTCTCGAGCGCTTCAGGGCCGCAGCGGATGCAACAGAGCTTTCTGAGGTTTGTAAGTCTCTTGGTCTTTCAATGTCAGATAGAACTGCTCACAGAATTATTGCTGAGCAGATTAAGCCTTTGCGTAGTGTGTATGCACAGGTCAGCCACACTGTTGAACTTGAAGGGGTTTCTCGCGAAATTGATCTGATGAAAGACCACCGAGGCCTCAAGATGAGTAAGGCTGATATCAGCAGCTTTTCTCGAAAAATGGAGCAGAGTTTTGCTGAGTTGTCCGAGAAATACTACGTTTCTTTGACGTCTGAGCCTCGTGTTCGTGTAAGTAAAAACAAAATTGTTGTGACTTTTGATATTGAGTCGCAAGAGTAGAACAAACGCACAATAATTGGAGCACTCATGGGTTTGCTTAAAGTTTCAAGTAAGTCTTCACCAGCTTCTGTAGCAGGAGCTATTGCGGGACTGGTTAAAGATAATGAACCTGTTATACTCCAGTGCATTGGTGCTGGTGCAGTTAACCAGGGCATCAAAGCTGTTGCTATTGCGCGTGGCTTCTTGATTCCTTGCGGTCTGGACATCACCTGTGCTCCAACGTTTTCTGATATCGAGATTGCAGGGGAGAGTAGAACTGCAATTAAAATTGCCATTTATGTCCATACACTGTCTGCCCCTGATACGCAGACTCCGGCTGTTAGTTCCACTGAGTATAACGAGGTACTTTAAGCATGATTGAAAATTCCGAGCTCGTAGGAAAAACATATCACATCAAAACTTTTGGCTGCCAGATGAATCTGCACGATACAGAGCGAGTCTCTGGTCTGCTTGAGGCTTGTGGCTGCAATGAGGTTTCAGATACCGATGACGCAGATATTGTCATCTTTATGACCTGTAGTGTTCGTGAGAACGCTGATCAGCGCCTCTACGGTCAGGCTTCTGCCATGGTCAGTGCTCCAACGCCTCCATCAGGCAAGCGTGTTGTTGCTATTGGCGGCTGTATTGCGCAGCGCGATGGCGAGAAGCTCCGTGAAAAGGTTCCAGCCGTTGACGTTGTGTTTGGTACCAGCGCACTTGCAAGCTTGCCAGCACTTCTCACCAGCGCATTTAGGGGCGAGAATGACCGTGTAGCCGTAGACACTTCTGAGGAGGGTAAGGGTTTCTCCACAGATCTGCCAAGCAACCGCGCTCAGCAGTATCACGCTTGGGTGCCTATCATGACCGGCTGCAACAATTTCTGCACGTATTGTATTGTTCCTTACGTTCGCGGTCGTGAACGCAGCCGCACCTTTGAGGCGGTTATTGGTGAGTGCGAGCGTCTTGTCGCAGATGGCGTTCGTGAGATTACCCTTCTTGGTCAAAACGTTAACTCATATGGTCGCGACCTCTACGGTAAGCCTCGTTTTGCAGAGCTTCTACGTGCCGTGGGTCAGACGGGCGTTGAGCGAATCCGTTTCACCTCATCGAATCCAAAAGATCTTACTGATGAGACTATTGCGGCCATGAAGGAAACGCCAGCTGTAATGCCTCATCTTCATCTTGCGGTTCAAAGTGGCTCTACGCGTGTTCTCAAAAAGATGAACCGCAGCTATACACGAGAAGAGTACTTAGACGTGGTTTCTCGCCTGCGTGCAGCTATTCCAGGATTGGCGCTTTCAACTGACATTATCGTTGGCTTCCCCGGAGAGACTGAGGAAGACTTTGAGGATACGCTTTCTTTGGTCAAAGAAGCTGGGTATTCTTCCGCATATACCTTCATTTACTCTAAGCGTCCAGGTACTCCTGCGGCAAAATACGAAGACAATACGCCTCACGAGGTCATCCAGGAGCGCTTTGATAGGCTTGCAGAGCTTGTGGCTCAGCAGGCACATGACGCTAACCAGGTAGACTTGAATACTACGCAGGCAGTTCTTGTTGAGGGAACTTCCAAGCGTGATGATACCGTTATGGTGGGACATAGCGAGAAGAACCAAACAGTTCACTTCAATCTGCCAGAGGGTTACACGCCAGAAGATCTTATCGGCAAAATTGTTGATGTTCATATTGATGAGGCTCGTACCTGGTATCTGCGCGGAACCATGGAGTCTGATCCTCGATGAGCTCCCATGGCTCGGTTATCTGTATTGTAGGCCCCACGGCTTCGGGCAAAAGCTCCTTGTCTGAGCTGGTAGCCAAGAAGCTTGAGACCTCTGTCATTTCTGTTGACGCAATGCAGGTTTATCGTGGTATGGATATTGGCACTGCTAAAACCCCCGTTGAAGAGCGAGAAGTTCCTCTTCTCATGGTAGATTGTGCCAACATTTCAGAAGAATATTCTGTTCAAATGTTCCAGACTGCGGCACGCGCAGAGGCTCATAAGCTTATTAAAGCTGGTAAAACACCTGTATTCTGTGGCGGAACGGGTCTTTATCTTGATTCGATTATCGACCAGATGGAGTTTCCTTCAGGCTCTATCGAGTCTCCTGTAAGAACTCGCTATGAAAAGCTTGCAGAAGAGCTTGGTGCTGAGGGCTTGCATGAACTTCTCGCCACAAAAGATGCAGCAAGTGCAGAGCTTATCCATCCAAATAACGTACGACGCGTTGTAAGGGCTTTAGAGCTCTTGGAAGGGGGCAATTCGTATGCAACTCATCATGAGGGCCTAAAGGATCACACACCGTACTTTGACGCCCAGATATGGGGTCTTACGATGGACCGTCAGAGTCTTTATGAGCGAATAAACCTCCGAGTTGATCTTATGTTTGAGCAAGGGCTTGTTGAAGAGGTTCAAGCGCTTATTGAGTCCGGTCTCTCTGAAAATTGCACGGCTGGCCAGGCAATTGGCTACAAAGAGTTCTTTGCTTACTTTGCGGGTGAGCAATCGCTTGAGCAAACGTGTGAGCTTATTAAGCAGCACACCAGGCAGTATGCTAAGCGTCAGATTTCTTGGCTTAAACGAGATGGTCGAGTCAGGTGGCTTGATATGGAACAGCTCACGCCTGAAGATGCTCTCGAGCTGATTTTTGTGCAGCATGCTGACGTACAATGCCAGTAGGACACATCAAAAACTAACGTATTTACCTTGTCTTAGATGGGGAGTTTATGGGTCGTTTTGTTCCATTTTCAACTGCTCCTAAAGTTGAACGAGCAATTCTTGTAGGCGTTGATTGCGGTAAAAGCGATTGGTCGCTTGAAGAATCAATGGACGAGCTTGAGCGTCTGACGCAAACTGACGGCGCTGAAGTCTTTATGCGTCTTACGCAAAAACTTGATGCACCTATCCCTAAGACTTTCATTGGCAAAGGTAAAACCGAGGAACTTGTTTCTCTTGTAAGAAACACCAATACTGACGTTGTCATCTTTGATGATGAGCTCACACCTTCTCAGCAATCTAATCTAGAAAAATTACTTGGCGAGCCTGTTAAAGTCATTGACCGTACAGCGCTCATTCTTGATATTTTTGGTATCCACGCACGCACCAAAGAAGGACGACTTCAGGTACAGCTTGCACAGCTTCAGTACGTACTTCCAAGGCTTCGTGGTATGTGGAGTCACCTGGTAGGCGAGCAAACTCGTGGTGGCATTGGTAGCCGATTTGGCCAGGGTGAAAGCCAGCTTGAGGTTGACCGTCGTCTTATTAGAAAGCGCATTTCAACCTTAAAAAATGAACTTAAGCAGCTCAGCCAAAGGCGAGAAGTTCAGTCAAAGTCCAGGTGGAATTCTGGAACGTTTAGCGTCTCTCTTGTTGGTTATACCAATGCTGGTAAGTCAACACTTCTGAATCAACTCACAGGCGCGGATGTATATGCAAAAGATGAACTCTTTGCAACTCTTGATCCAACTACCAGAGCACTTTCTCTTGATGAGGGCAGAAAGATTGTTCTTACGGATACTGTTGGATTTATTCAAAAGCTCCCAACTAATCTGATTGAGTCTTTTAAATCTACCTTAGTAGAGGCTCAAGAAGCAGATCTTCTTCTGTTGGTTGCAGATGCAACTGATAAGAATCTTTCTAAAGAAATAGCAGTTGTTCGTAGTATTTTAAAAGACATCGAGGCTGATAAAAGCAATCAGATTCTTGTTTTAAACAAGGTAGACCTACTTGATGACCAAGAGCTTCAAATGCTCAGAGCACTCTATCCAGATGCTGTATTTATTTCTGCTCAGGAAGGTATGGGCATTAACGGCCTTCTCCACAAGATTCAAGAAATAGCTAGCGCCGGCGACAAGGTGGTTAGTGCACTTATTCCGTTTAACAAAGGCGCTCTTGTTAAGTCTGTTCATGAGAGGTGTCAGCTTTTGCATGAGCAATATGTTGCTGAAGGGCTTTTACTGTCAGTTAAAGCCGACACGTATATGCAGGCACTTTTAGAGCCGTACGTGGTGTCAGAAGACGATATTCTGACTGACGAATAAGGCAATAAGCAGCAAAATTGGTTGATGCAAAAGGTAAATGAGAAGTGAATGTCTTCCCATCTCTGTTATGAGGGGAAGAGAGAATCTTTTCATCCAGTTGGGATATCCAGCTTCTTTAAACTGTCTGTTAAAAGCAGCACCACTTAAATACAAGAACAAATAGGGGAGTAACGGGTAGTAATCTCCTGATGAAAAAGATGGAGAAGGAAATCCAGCCCAGGCCAAATATGGTGTTTGGTATAACTCTTTAGGTAACGAGAAAACCATGTTGCCTATACCAATATGTCCTGTAGAAATTGGAATGCAAACAATAAAAATTAAAAGCAAAAGAACTGTTGCTGTATATCCTTTTGGTGGAATAGCGAAACGTGAAATAAGAGCTTCTACCAGGGTGCATGAGGCCATACAAAAGAAGATTCCAAACGTGATGGGCGTATCAACTTTTGCAAAGGTAGTTGCTGCAAATATTGCTAAGGCTACAAGGCCATAAACTCCTGTACGCTTAAAAGAATCTTTAGAGAAGGCGCACATACAACCAGCAATAAAAATAAAAGGATATGAGATTGATGGTATCCAGATTTGCATAAGCAGAGGTGTAAACCACGTAAGCTTAACGTGCGAAATAAAGAACAAATCATAGGTAAAGTGAAACAGAATCATTGAAACTACCGAGATACCTCGTATAGTGTCAAAAAACGTTATTCTCCCTTTGGTTTGTCTTAACTCAGCACCCATAATATGACTAAGAGAATGATCTAATAAGTGCAGTAACCCTACCTAAAATGACAGGATTTTGTACGTAGATTGGCTCCATAAAGTCATTTTCTGGTTGAAGACGAATGCGATCATTTTCTCTGTAGAACGTTTTAACTGTTGCAGAATCATCAATAAGAGCAACAACAATTTCTCCATCATGGGCATCTTGCTGCTCTTTTACAACAATATAATCGCCGTCAAAAATACCAGCATTGATCATTGATTCTCCGCGAACACGAAGAATGAAAGAACTTGAATCCCCAACAATGCTAGTTGGAAGAGATAGAGATTCTTCTACGTTTTGCTCAGCAAGAATAGGAGTACCAGCAGCAACACGTCCTACAAGAGGAAGGCTAATCACATTATTAGCTATGTCTTGAGTAACGGGAGCAAGCTTTGCTGTATCAGAAGTGTTAGAAGCCTGAGGAACAATTTTCATAGTACGAGGCTTTTTTGGGTCTCTATCAATAAGACCGAACTGCTCAAGAACTTTTAAATGCATGTGGACAGTTGAAGGAGATGCAAGATTAACGGCAGCACCAATCTCTCTTACTGAAGGGGGATAGCCGTGTCGATCTGTGTAGGAACAGATGTATTCATAAATTGCTGTCTGACGCTTGCTGAGTTTGCCCTTTGGCATACGAGCCTCCTTTTTCTTTTTAATAATAATACACGTGTTCTAAAAAATAATCAAACGAATGTTCTATTTTTTCTTGACACGAACAAACGTGCTAAATATTATTAGTACAAACGTTCGGACATGACTTTTTGTCCGGTGTATTAGATATAACTAGTTCCGTAAAAACTATTACGGAAGGAAATGATATGAGGCGTATGTATCAGTCAAAGATGTATCAGGTTAGCGGAACTTCAGCTCTTGCTTCTTATAAGCCTGCATTTAAGGTAATTAACGGCGGGGCAAAGAAAGAATCTGTTGCACCTCAGCGTGAGGAAGTTTCTTACGTCAAGACACTAACAAATAAAGAAGCTTTTGTTGCTGGACTTATTATTACTGCATCCTTTGTTTTGATGTTTGCGGTTTCTTTTCTTCGCACAACCGCTCTCAATTCATTTGCTACATCTGTAATGGATAGCGCTTCACAAACAATTACCGTTCATAGCAATGACACGCTGTGGTCAATTGCAGAGAGCAATCCTATTGAGGGCGTCTCTACAGAGCAACAAATAAGCTGGATTAGAGAAAAAAATAATCTTGATTCTTCTCTTTTAAGAACTGGACAAACTCTAGAGATTCCTTCTGTATCTAAATAGTAAATATTTATGTAAATTTCTCTCGGAATTCTGTGTTGATAACACTTAATACCTGCGTAAAATGGTATCTTCCTTTTATACGAAAAAAGGGGATTCCATGCGTTGTCCAAAATGCGGTCACGAAGAGTCAAAGGTTATTGATTCTCGCTCATCCGAGAATAACGATGCCATTAGAAGGCGTCGCGAGTGCATGTCCTGTAAGTTTCGTTTTACAACCTATGAGCGCTTAGAAGAGATTCCTATCACCGTTGTGAAGAAAGACGGTCACAAGGAGCCTTTTGATAGACAGAAGCTCATGAGAGGCCTTGTTGCTGCAACAGTAAAGAGAGATATCTCTGTTGCTTCTCTTGACCATTTTATTGATGGAATTGAGTCTCAGATTAGAGACAAAGGTCAATACGAGATTAAATCTGAAGACCTTGGAAGCATTGTGCTTAAAAACCTGGTTATGCTTGATAAAGTTGCATACATTAGGTTTGCTTCTGTCTATAGAGACTTTAAAGACGTTGATGAATTTAGCGCAGAATTAAGGAGCCTGAATTAATGAGCAATTTTGACATCCAGCTACCTATTAAACGCCTTGATCCTACGGTTGAACTTCCTTCATACGCATATACCGGAGATGCTGGATTAGATCTTAGAAGTGCTGAAGATGTTGATCTTGCTCCTTTTGAGCGCAAACTTATTTCTACTGGTTTAGCTATTGCAATTCCTGATGGATATGCAGGATTTGTACAGCCAAGAAGTGGCCTTGCCCTTAAGAAGGGTCTTTCTATGGCAAATACTCCTGGTCTTATTGATGCTCATTATCGTGGAGAGCTTAAAGTTTGCGCCATTAATCTTGATAGTAAAGAAACTATTCATATTGAGCGCGGCGAGCGCATTGCACAGCTTGTAATTCAGCAAGTTCCAGTTGTACAGCTTGTTGAGGTTGATGAGCTTGATCAGACCGATCGCGGCGCCGGTGGATTTGGTTCAAGCGGAGTTCAGTAATTTCTTATTTTGGTGATAAGCGCTGCGGCGTTTGCATAAAGGAAAAGTCTCTTTAGGAAGGAAGAGCTTAATGGAGAAGTTCTTTAAGGTAGCTGAGCGTGGTAGTAATCCCGCTCAAGAATTTAGGGCTGGAATTACAACATTCCTCGCAATGGCATACATCATTGCAGTAAACCCAGCTCTTCTCGCTGCTGCAGGAGTTCCAATTTCGGCAGCTATTACTGCTACCTGTCTTGGTGGCGGCATCATGACCATTTTGATGGGTCTGTTCTCTAATCGTCCACTTGCTTGCGCATCTGGTATGGGTGTAAACGCTGTTGTTGCTTTCTCTCTCACTCCAATTACTGGTGGAGATTGGCATGCATCAATGGCAGTAATCTTTATTGAGGGCGTTGCTATTCTCCTTTTAGTTCTTTGCGGCCTTCGTGAAGCTATCATGGATGCAATTCCTGTAAACCTACGCCACGCAATCTCAGTTGGCCTAGGTCTTTTTATTGCCATGATTGGTCTCAAGAACAGCGGTATTATCATTGCAAATGAGTCCACACTTGTTGGTCTTGGCGATATTTTCTCTCCAACCTTTATCGTTGGTGTAATTTCCATTGTTGCAACAGTTGTTCTTTACTCTGCTCGTGTTAAGGGCTCCCTGCTTATCGGCATTATTCTTGCCGTACTTGCTGGTATTCCTCTTGGTGTTACCGCAAGCCCTACTGGCATTGTTTCTGGTCTTGATTTCTCCACTTTTGGTGCACCATTCTTGACCGATGGCGCGGGTGTCATGGGTATTGTTAAGGCTCTGACCACTCCAGTTCTTCTTGTATTTGCATTCTCTCTGATGATGTCCGACTTCTTCGATACCATGGGTTCTGCTATGGCTATTGCTAAGCAGGGTGACTTCCTCACTGAGGACGGCAACGTTAAGGACATCAAGCAGATCCTTATTGTTGACTCTGCAGCTGCAGCCGCAGGTGGTTTCTTCGGTGCTTCTTCCATTACTACCTTTATTGAGTCTGCATCTGGTGCTGCCGATGGTGGTCGTACTGGTCTTTCTTCTATTTTCACCGGTCTGCTCTTTATTGCAGCAGCATTCATTGCACCTCTTATTTCTATCGTCAGCTCTGCAGCTACCTGCGGCGCACTGGTCCTTGTTGGCTTCCTGATGATGTCTGAGGTCACTGAGATTGATTGGAATGATCTTCTCGAGGGCTTCCCAGCATTTATGGTTATTGCTGGTATTCCAATGACTTATTCTATTTCTGACGGCATTGGATTCGGCTTCATTTTCTACGTTGTTGTTGCTCTTGTTACCGGTAACGTTAAGAAGGTTAAGCCTTTGATGTGGGTAGCAACGCTTGCATTTGTTGCTTATTTCATCATCGCTAACTAGTTTTAAATTACTAGGGGGCGCGTTCAAGATGGGAGTCTTGGCGCGCCTCTTTTTTATTTGTGAATAGATTGTGTACAATTTATTTTATAGAGATAACTGATAATGATTGTCATCAGTAGGGTATAACAAGGCCAGTTACGATTTATACGATTGGAGCCAATCATGGCAGACGTTATTACTAAAGACCTTGTTATTGTTGGCGGTGGTCCTGCGGGACTTTCAGCTGCAATTTATGCAAAACGCGCTCTTCTCGATACCGTTGTTCTAGAGAAACAGGCCGTTGGTGGTCAGGTTATCACTACAACTGAGGTTGAGAATTACCCTGGCATGCCAAACACTGATGGCTTCACTATTACAGACACTCTTCAGAAGCAGGCTACAGACCTCGGCGCAGAGATTGTTATGGCTAATGTCCTTTCGATTGTTAAAGATTCAGAGACTAATCTCTTTGTGTTAGAGACCTCTGAAGGCACTTATCACGCAAAGGCTGTCATTGTTTCGGGCGGTGCTAATCCTCGTCATGCTGGATTTACCAACGAAGAGAAATTTACCGGCAAGGGTGTTTCTTACTGCGCTACTTGTGATGGCATGTTCTATCGTGGTAAGCAGGTATTTGTTATTGGTGGTGGTAACACCGCTGTGGAGGAGTCACAGTTCCTAGCTCGTTTTGCTGACAAAGTAACCCTCATTGTGCGCAAGGATCACCTAAGAGCTAACGCTACTGCAATTAAGCAGTTTGAAGAGAATCCTAAGACAGAGATTCGTTATTTGACCAGCATTACTGCAGTTGATGGCAATGATTTGCTTACCTCTATTACATTCCGCAATAACCAGACGGGAGAAGAGCATACAGAGACCTTTGATGAGGGTAGCTTTGGCGTCTTTGTCTTGGTTGGTCGCGTACCTTCAACTGAGCTTTTGACAGATCTTGTAGATCTTGACGAGCAGGGATATGTCCTTGCTGACGAGCGCATGGCCACCAAAACACCTGGTCTCTTTACCGCAGGTGACCTCAATAAGAAGCCACTACGACAGATTATTACCGCAGCTGCAGACGGCGCTATTGCCGCAACTTCTGTAGCATCTTATCTTGGACAGCCTGTCGAGGGCTAAGAGTTTCTCGATAAGAAGCTTTATCTTTTGATACTAAAAGGGGGACCGCAAATATTTACGGTCCCCCTTATTATTTCTTTGGCGAGAAGAACTACTAAAGATCAATCCAATATCTTTGTGTGAGTACATAGTCCTCGTCTAGAACTACGTTTTCGAGTATGCCACCGTTATTGATAATGGACTTTGCCGAGCCGATATTATCTTTACGACAGCACATAAGAACACGCTCGATGCCAAGTCTCTTACATTCTTTAAGCGCAAGCGCAATCATTGCTGTTGCATAGCCTTTTCTTCTCTCACTTGGTCGAATTCCATCACCAATGTGTCCACCACTATATAGAAGTCCCTCATTAAGATAGTGTCGAATGCTTACTGCTCCAACGAAGATATTTTTATCATAGTCATAGCAAAAGAGGGTTGTGGTAGGTACCCTACCAGCTGGAAGTGGTTCCTTGCTGTCTAGTTGCTTTAGGTAGTTTGTAAAGTCATGGTGATCAAACCTAAAAATGATTCTTGGAGAAGGATTTGTATGATTTATCTCGATATCATGTTTCCACTCATCAAGCATTTCAATAAGCTGGGTCTTGTTTTCTTCACTTGGTTTTATCAGAGCAATATTCATGTAATTCCTTAACCTTCGAGTTTTAAGAATACTAGTCTAGTTGAAACTCAATCCAGCCTTTATTGCAATGATTTGAGTATTTTGTAACAATCACACCTTGTTTACCTGCAGTTTTATGTATTTATGCTGGTAGATTGCTTGTTTTAATCAAAAAGGGGAGTAGTAAGTTAAAAATGAATGAGATGGACTAGGTTAAGAGAAATACCAATTAGATTCATTCTTGTAGGAAAGTCAAAACCAAGGCACCAAGGCATCTAGATTAGAAATCAATCTGAATGAATAAATAGATGTAAAGCGTTTTCAAATTCAAGCTGAATTCATTAGAGAAATAGATAATTAGATCTTAGAATTTCTCCGTATAAAGAGGTTGTAGAGTATGTCGAATGTCTGGCTTTGATGACTTGTCTGTAAGTAATTAGTACAGAAATCCGAACAAAAAGCTATGTAATCTAGACACCTTTGTAAGACCAAAATTACTAGAGGTGTAATTACTCATGACAAAGTAAGAACGTGGCTTAAAACGGCTCTCAGAGGCTCAAATTTTGAAGTAATGAGACGTAGGGTATGAAAGCCGATGCACAAGATAAAGTATTCTAGATATATAGACGAATAAGACTTCTAAATTCTGTTCTCATATATAAAAGTCTGATAATCGATATTATGTAAACTAATGAGTTGAAGAAAAAGGAGAAGGATTTTGAGCCCCTCTCCTTTACTGTGACGTGTGCGACAGCGATAAGCGCTATACCGATGAGTCGGTCATGACATTCAATTTAATCATGACATCGCTTTCATACATCTCATCAAAAATTACAAGAATCTTGTCCAGTGCCATCAATTCAGTTTGGCCGGTTGGAATAATTTCCAAGCCCGCTCGGTCAATAGTTACAACCCTCACCTTGTCGGGCCATGGGATATCTTGGAGCAATTTGCCCTCAACGGGGCTTCCTTGGCCAATAGTGAACTCATGAAGGATTTTCTCGCCAGAATCAAGTGTTGGTTTAGACTCCCCTTGCTGAGAAGCCAAGAATTCTGCAAGTAAATGCTCGTAGAATGGGTCAACACGCAGGATATTTGCGGTTACGTAGGACACAATTGCAACTGCAGACATAGCCATAAGAGCCTCGAGAGAACCTGTGAGCTCAAATATAAGCACTACTCCGGTGACGGGCGCTCTCACTGCTCCGGCAAAAATGCCTGCAACGCCCATAGCAATAAAATTAGGTGCATATGCCATAGGTATGCCAAAAACATGGGTTGCTACCAGGGCAAACAGTGTTCCAACAAGTGTTCCCATGACAACCATTGGAAAGAGCGTTCCGCCAGGTGTTCCTGCAGCAAAACAGGTTGTAGTAAAGAAATATTTACCCAGTAATAGCGCTATAACCATGAGCTCGGTAAGTGTTGCTGGCTCTTTGATTTTCTCGATAATGGCGTCACCGCCGCAAAGAAGATCTGGCCAGGTAAAAGCCATAATTCCAGCTAGCATGAATGGAATAATGAGCCTTGAGAAAGGCACAAACTTAGTTATCTTTTTGTACAGCCTCTGTGCAAAGAACATTCCTTTATTGTGGAGCGCTCCTAATAAACCGCAGGTAAAACCGACGATAAGAACAAATGCAAAGTCGACATGAGGTAATGGTGCTACGTAAGGAAGCTGAAGGACAGGCTTCATGCCAAGGACGTTAGAAACCAGGAAGTCAGCGCCTACTGATGCGGTCATTGCCGAGATAATCAGTGGAGCATGAAACTCCTTCTGGATCTCTTCGATAGCAAAAAGTGTGCCCGTAAGAGGGGCATGAAAAGCGGCTGACATACCCGCAGCTGCGCCACAGGTTACCAAAAGACGTTCTTCTCCCCTTTTACGCTTGAGGAACTTTGAGACCGCTTTACCAGAAACAGCGCCCAACTGTACCGCTGGTCCTTCTCGACCCATAGAGAGGCCACCAAAAGCAACCAGAACGCCCTGGATAAACTTAACGGGAAGAACTCGATACCAAGGCATATCGGCAGATCCCATAACCTCAGCATTGGTCTGAGGGATTCCAGAGCCGGCGGTGTAGGGTTCAAACTTCATGAGTAGGCAAACGGCCGCCATAAGAATAATCAGAACACCAAACCAGAGAGCCATATAAGGCCAATTACCTGCGATTGATTGAGTAATGGAGCGCATTTGAGCTTCTGCAAAAGAAAGACAAAGGCGATATAGCGTGACTACGCCGCCACCCAGAAGGCCAACAAGCAGGCCTTCTCCAATAAGGGCTACCTGAAATCTACGAGAAAAATGACGCTCAATAACGTTTGTCTTATGTTTGAAATGAAACGCCACAATCTCCCCTAGCAGTTTAAGTTAATAAAAAGCACGTAAAGCGTACTTGGATATTGTACGACTTTACGTGCGTGTAGTTAAAAGTTTGTACAGAAAATTGTACGTAGTGGGGTGCGCCTGGTGCACTTGGCTGATTAGCCGGAGAATGGTCCTCCACCATAGCAAGCATAAACAGGACCCTCGATAACACCGACGGACTCGTTAGCAGCGTGAATCATGCGGCCACCGCCAATGTAGATTCCAACGTGCTCATAGCCTGCACGGGTAAAGACAATATCGCCATAGTTGAGCTCGTCTAGGGAATCATGCCAGTTACCAGCAGCGCGAATAGCACGGCCAATGGTTCCTGCGGTACCTGCACGGTAGCCGAGGAAGCAGTAGTAGACCAGACCACCACAGTCAAAGCCAGAAGCAGGAGAAGCTCCGCCCCAAACGTATGGATAGCCAATGCAAGCATAAGCTGTAGCAACGCCACCGCCTGCAGCTGGGTAGCCACCGCCACCGCCGGAGTATGATGACCCACCACCAGAATTAGAACTGCTGTTGGAGCTGCTGGAGCTGCTGGAGCTAGAAGAGCTGGAACTTGAAGAGCTAGTACTGGAATCGTTAGAGGAGCTATCGTTAGACTCTGAGCTGTTAGAAGGAGTCTCACGAGTAACAGTCTCAATTGCATAAGCAACGTTGTTGTTAGCTGATGCAGCCTCCTGAGCAGCAAGCTGAGCTTTTACCTCAGCATCAAGGGAGTCATAGTAAGCCTTAGCCTCTGCAACCTGGCTCTGAAGACCATCGGCGGTAGTCTTCATCTCAGCGACCTGAGCCTGAAGGTTCTCCTGCTCAGCCTGAAGCTCAAGCTGTTGAGCCTGAAGCTGGTCACCAAGAGCCTTGACAGTATTGATGGAGTCAGCCTCCTGCTTGCTGGTACGGTCCATATAGTAGACGCGGCTGACAAAGTCCTCTGGGCTAGATGCTCCAAGGAGGAAGTCCAAAGTCTCCTGTGGGCCTGCCTTATAAGCACTCTTCATTGCTGCAGAAAGGACAAGACGCTGCTTATTGAGCTGGTCTGTAGTCTCTGCAATCTGCTCCTGAACCTCACCAATTTTGTTGTTGGTGGCGTCAAGTGCATAGGTTTTCTCGTTAAGGTTATCCATGGCCTCTGCAAGAGCTGCACCAAGAGAGTCTAGCTGGGCAGATGCGGCCTCAAGATCGCTTTGTGGGTCTGCGAATAGCTTGGCTGGGGTAAGCAGCGTAGCAGCTACACCAAGACCTGCAAATAAGAGAGCGTCTCGTCTTGTGAAAGATCGGCGCTGTGACATATAAGCTCCTTCCGCAAAGCACGAAATCAATTGGGCAACGTGTTGCTTTGCTTTGCCATCTAGGATAGCTCATTTGATAAAAAATCAAAGTCAACTCGCCGATTTCTTAGCGAGAAACCCGTGTAAACAGGAAGCTACCCTATCGAGTATTTGAATAGTTTACCCCGAAAATGACATTTCATACAAATTCCAAAGACTATTTGTGCAGTTATATAGCATGGAGTGGGCAAATATCATTGCATAAATTTATCTTTGACCTGCAATTATGGAGAAATTCTATGTATTGCAAACAAGTTTACTGTGATTAACAAAATGCTTATGTAAATAAGACAAATGGCCGACAAGCACGTAGTCTTGCCAGCCATAATTGTCAGGTTAAAGTAAGTCTGATGTAAGTGATTTAGCTTATTGAACCTTGATAAGGGTGTAGACCTCTTGGTCAAAGCACTTACCAATAATCTCCCTTGGGTGCAGATAGCAAAGCTCAAGCGCAAATGCAAAGCCAGCTACCTTTGCACCGGCCTTCTCGGCAAGTTGAGCACAAGCAACGCAGGTGCCGCCAGTAGCAACCAGGTCATCCGCAATAAGAACAACGTCGTCTGGGGTAAGAGCATCGGTGTGAATTTGAAGCTCACTGGTACCATACTCCAGGTCATAAGCCTGTGCGTAGACCTCACGAGGCAGCTTGCCTGGCTTACGAGCAGGAACAAAGCCTGCGCCCAGTTTGTAGGCTACCGGGGTTCCAACAAGAAAACCACGAGCCTCAGCACCAATAACCTTGGTGATTCCTGCATCAGCAAAGTGCTCTGCAATGTCATCAACAACTGCGTGGAAGCACTCAGGATCTTTAAAAAGTGGAGTTACATCTTTAAAGATAACGCCTGGCTCTGGATAATCAGGAATGCTAATGATATGACTCTCATAATCATACGTAGACACAATGTCCTCACATTCAATATCAAAATCAATGAATAGTTATATATACCTAGATTACTCGTCTAGATGCATATCCTTAAAAGATTCACGAACTAATTTAGTGATAAGTTCATTTCTAACCGCATTGGTGAGGCCTAACATGCGGGTCAGAGCAGCCATAAACTTCTGACGAGTCTCGTCAGTATGGTCAACTTCAACTCCCCCGCCTTTTTTAGCGTATACGACAAGCGACTTGGCAAACATACTAGATTCTCGGTTTGCAGCCATAACGTATTGACGCAGGTTCTTGGGCTCAAAACCAAAGTGACGAAGTTCGCTACAAAGGCGAATCAATGTAAGGTCCTTGCCATCTACAAGGTCTCTACCATGAGGAGAGCGCTTTAAAGCAATAACACCTGCTTCGGAAAGCTGACGAACAAAGCCTACAGAGCATCCCACAATTTCTGGAATGCGATCAATAGCGTGATATTTCTGAACTACTTCAGGGTCATCTACAGGTACCACAATGGCATCAGCATGCGTGGCGCCAAGAATTGCTTGAGACACTTGCTTTCCATCAAGCTGAGATTGAGCCTGGCGAGAAGAACTTTGATCTTCAGGTGCAGCCTGAGCCTCAGCTCCAGTTGCCTCATCAGTCTGAACTTTGACCTGTTGTTCAGCTTCAGGGTTTTTATCTTGCCTATCAAGCTCTTCTCTAATAACTGAGAGTGGCATAAAACGGCTTTTTTGCAGATACAGAATAGTCTCAAGTCGCTTAACGTCTTTTTGGGAATACAGGCGATAGCCACCAGCTGTCCTGGTAGGAGTAAGCAAGCCTTCATCCTGCAGATACCTGACTTTAGAAACACTCAAGTCAGGATAGAGAGTCTGTAATTTCTTGACTACTTTACCAATGGTAAGAAAGCCTGAATCAGCCATAAAGCTATCCTTTAACCTTAAGCTGAAACTCTGCTGGTATGGAAGACCATGCGGAAGGTGCCAATCTGAATAGTTGAACCATCGCGCAAGGTAGCCTTGTTAATAATGGCACCATCGACCCAGGTACCATTGAGAGAATCAAGGTCTTCAATAGTTGCATAGCCAAGAGCAAGATTAGAGAGATCGATGGTGGCATGATTTCTGGAAACTGTCATATCGTTCAAGAAAACACTGCTCTTTGGGTCTCTACCAAGAGAAATCTGAGGTAAATTGAGCTCAAAAGTTTGACCAGTCTGTGGTCCCTTAACAATAGTAAGGACAGGGTGAGCAGGCTTTTGTTGAGCCATAAGGTCTGGAACCGTAGCGTCAGCTGATGGCATGCGGAAAATCTCTGTTGAGTCTGGTGACTGCTGTTTGATGTCGTCAGTTGACATGGTTTCTCCTTAATTTGGTTACATGATAATAATAACGCTTAACGACAAGCAATGCAGTCCATTTCGATGAGCGCACCAAGAGGCAACGCAGAAACCTCAACAACTGCTCTGCCAGGTGCAGGAAGAACAAAGTACTGCCTATAAATCTCGTTTACCTTTGGCAAATCATTGATATCAGCAAGGTAGATAGTTGTCTGAGCTACATCAGAAAGGGTACATCCTGCCTCTGCCAGAATTGACTGAGCAAGATGTATGACACGAGTAGTCTGCTCTTCAATTCCTCCGTCAATTAGCTCCTTTGGGTCTTCTGCAGAGACCGCAATTTGACCTGTGACAAATACCAATCTACCTGCAGTAGTACCCTGAGAGTATGGTCCCATAGGAGCTGGAACACCTACTGCATTAATTGCATATTTCATAGAAGATCACCCCTTGCGCCAATGAAATCATCAGAGGCTCTGAGTAAACCCCAACCCTCAAGTTTATCTTTAGCCACTACTACTTTAGTGTTACTTGCAAGATCTGAAAACCATGGAAGATATGTTTTTAGACCTTCAACGAGCTGCTTATGTCCAAGAGGATGGACTGTTTCAAAAGAAAGCAAGCTTCTAAAAAGAATTACCGTATGTACCGGTGGGACCATAACCAGATAGGCGGGAACTTTCTTGGTTGAAACATTGGCTACAAGTGCTGGGATTGTTTGGTCAAGCATAAGATTGCAAAGCTTTGAGTCTTCTGGAAGTCTCTGTTCTCCCAGGTAGTCCATAAGGACCTTCTCGGCCTTTTTACCAGCAAGAAGAAGCGGAGTAAGCAGCGGAGTTGCATCTTCCAAAGACACTTCTGCATAAGGAGCTAAACCGTTTTGCTCGACTGACGCAATGATAGAAAGCCATTCGTCTAGAACAAGAGAGCGCTCAGATGCATCAAGTACCACGTACTCGTTTTGACCAGAGCGCGCGAGAAGACCGATGGAAGACAGAGATCCGTCTCCCGTAAGTGCACACTCAAATGAAGTCTCTCCTACCTCAAGTTGTTTACCTGCAAAGACAGCTTCCACAAAATTTTGAGCTGATGTACCACTCACCAGCGTGTAGCCGATACCACTCAGGTCAATAAGAGCGCAATCTTTCAAAGCTTCCTCAAGGGGTTTCTCGCCATAGAAAGATTGGGCTAAGTTGAAGCCTTCAGTTGAGGTTGAAAATTGTGCGCCAAGATACTCAAGCTCGGTATGAAGGATAGAGCGTTTCTGCTCAGACATTAGTTTCTCCCAAAGAGATACGGAGCAACCGAATACAGGTCAAAGAGGTTGTAGGACGGAATAGTCCACAGCGTAAGATGTGCCTGGGTAATGGTGGTGCCTACATGCGCGGAATCTTGAGACCAGTCAGTTGAAGAAATCAGCTGGTTGTTAGCTACTGGATAGTTGGGAGAAAGCATGGAAGTCTGGTAGGTGAAGTCTTTAGAGCCAGGCCATGCCATATACGTGGTAGAAGTTGATGGTTTAACCACTGCAGAGAGCAAGAAGTTGTCCTCGCTCGTACGAATCTGCACAATCTGATCAGTGCGCTGGATGCTTACGCGATTGTAATTGCGATAAGCCCAGTTCATCAGAATGGCAGTATCGTCAAAACGACCTTGTATAGTCTCGCAACCAAGCACGCAGGTATAAAGCGTAATGTTTCCGCGCATGGAAGCGCCCAAGAAGGCAGTACCAGAGTCTTCAGCACCTGTTTTAATGCCGAGAAGACCTCGGTAGGTGTCCATAAGGTCATCGGTTGAGTGGAACGTGCGCTGCTCCCCTCCTACCGTTGTAGTGTATGACCTGGTATGTACAGCGCTTGCGATAAGTGGATAGTGCTCGCGTGCATAACGACCCATCAGAGCAAGGTCTCGCGCGGTTGAATAGTGACCATCAGCATCTAAGCCGTGAGGATTCTGAAACTGTGTGTGTGTCATGCCTATCTCAGCAGCCTTTTTGTTCATTTGGTCAACAAAGGCCTGTTGAGAGCCAGATACGTTGAGAGCAATGTTATAAGCTGCGTCATTTGCGGAATACACCAGCATCATCATAATGAGCTGTCTGAGTGTAGGCGTATCGTCCGAGGTCAAACCAGCAACTTGTGAACCCTCTTCAAGATCTGGAACCGTGATTTTACATGGCTCATCAAGATTAACGCCAGAATCAAGCGCAACAATTGCAGTCATAACCTTGGTAATGGATGCCATAGGAAGCTCTTGATCTGGATTTTTGCTCCAGAGGACGTTTCCTTGAGCATCAGTGACAATGGCAGTAGTTGCCTCAGTAAGTTTTGGCTCATCTGTTACGGAAGTCTTGTTAGAAGAGGTATTTTCTGCCAAAGCCGTAGTTACAGGAGCAAAAGGAGCAGTTAGAACAAATACAAGCAGCACGCTTACAAGAAAAGCCAGCATCTTATGAGAGAGCTGGCGCAAAGATACATGGTTGTGCTGAAAGAAAGTCATAAACAACCTAACTTATGCTTGAGTGTTTTTACTATCTTTAACTATTTTAGCTGCTTCACCAGTATAAACAATGGCGGTAATTGCCGAGAAAACAATTCCTATGTACACAAAGAAGATACCTAAAGCGCTGCTTTCAGAGTTAAGACCTGGAAGCCAGCTAACGTTTACCAGGCCAAGTCCGGAGACAACTGGAATACCCAGAAGAAGCAAACTAAAACCAGTCATTAAAAATGCAGTTGCTGTTTTACCAACAAAGACAACATCAATAGGACGCCTGCGGAATTTACGAACTGCAAGAGCGCCAAGAGTAAGGTAAACATCTCGTCCAATAACAAAGAGTGGAATCCAAAGAGGAAGCTCACCAATAATCAAGAGGCCAAGAACACCTGTGATAAGAAGTACTCGGTCCATGATAGGATCCATGATTTTGCCAAGCCAACTGACAGTTTGCGTTCTACGAGCAACCTGACCGTCAAGAAAGTCGGTAACAGCTGCGGTTACATAACAGCCAAGCGCAACCCAACGATTTCCACCCGTTGAGAAGAGCACAAGAAAGATAATCGTAAGGATTAATCTGCAAAAGGTAATGACGTTTGCAACAGTAAAAATAGCGTTAGAAGGATTGTTGGAACTACCAACTGGATCAGTAATAGTTCCCTCTGCCTGCGCTTTTGCTGCATCGGCGTCTGCTGCTTCTTTAATTTGGGATGCTACTTGATTAGCTAGCTGCTGCCTAGTTTGCAACGTTTCACTCCCCTTTTTGTAGTACATAACATGTGTCTATTTTAACGTAAGATGCGCAATAGCAAATTATTGGCACATTTGTTTAACAAAGGAAGCAAGAACACGAACACCCTGGGCATAGACGCGTTTCTCGATCCTTTCATCAATGCCATGGACGCCGTTAGCCTCATCTTCTGGAGTTGGCCTAAACGGACAAATGCGCAGAATAGAATCACATATTCCCTCGTAGCGGACAGAATCGGTACCACCACACACAAAGGATGGAACAAAGGTAACGCCAGGATAGTAATGTTCCATGATGGCCTTGAGTTCCTGATATCCTGCGCCAGTTGGAGAGTCGATTCTTCCGGCGGGTGTTGAGTGCAAAGCCTCAACCTCAATGCAAGGGTCTACTTGAGTGGCAATCTGTTTAATGTGTTCAAGGGTTTCTACAACGCTTACACCTGGAAGCAGCCTGATATTGATAATTGCACTAACATTACCAGGCATAACGTTAGCTGCACTACTTGAACCCTCAAGCATATTAAACGCGTAAGTAGTTGTGACAAATGGATAAAGCTCTTTGATTTGAGCTGCTGCAAGAGCAATTTTGTCTGCATTTGCATCTACGTCTTGTACCAAGGAAGCAAAAGGCTCCTCTGTAATTTCTGGCGCCAGGACTTTGAAGGTTTCTTTGACAATATCATTAAGCTCAGGTTGAGGTTTAGTCTCAGAAAGTGCAGCAAGTACGCGGCTCAAATGCTCAAGCGATGTCCCACCAAAAGGATTTGAGGAATGTCCGCCATGGCCAGGAGCGGTGAGCTTAACGTTTAAGAAGCCCTTCTGCGAGATGCAGATGTCGGCCACGGTAGCCTTAGGCGCACCGTAAGCGCTGCCGTCAAAAAACGTAGTGGTACCCTCGTCCAACAGACAAGCCGCACGCATTTCTCGCGAGGCCATTACCTCTGCAAGTTTGGTAGCACCATGGCTCTGAACCTCTTCATCCTCGCCAAATGCCAGGTAGATAGAGCGCCTTGGCGAGAAACCCTGTGAAAGCAGATACTCGAGTGCCTCAAGCTCTCCCATGAGCATGTCTTTGATATCAAGTGCGCCTCGTCCCCAAATGTAGGTGTCATCAACGTCTCCACCAAAGGGATCGTGTGTCCAGGCTTCTTCTGTACCAGGTACAACAGGAACAACATCTTGATGAGCAATGAGCATCAACGCAGGAAGCTTGGGGTTAGATCCTGGAACCTCAATGAGGAGCGAGTGACCAACCACCTCAACATTGGAAGCTGCCGTCATAATATACGGAAAGCTGTCATAAATGTGCTGTTGAAGGCCTTCAAACTGAGACCAATCAGTAGTTTTGGCATCTGTATACACTGTCTTAAATGACAGTGCCTTTGCAAGTCTCTCTGACATTGCATCTATGTTGAGCTCATCGTATTCATCTTCGTGAGCAAAGTGGTCGTAAATATTCATGAACCCTCGAATAGTCTGGTTAGCTTTGTTTCAATAACGTAATGATAACGACAAAATTTATGTCTCAGTAACTAAATGCTGGTAGAATTAACAAAACACGCATTTAGTATACGCACATTGGAGTCTTGATGATTAAGCTTGTTCTTTCCGATATGGACCAAACGTTAAAACCCGCTGACACTCCGGCTATTTCAGAAAGAACCCATCAGGCAATTAATAATCTTAAAGCCGCAGGTATCTCGTTTGGTCTTTCTACGGGAAGGCCAGTTTATGATGCACTTTCTTATCTCAAATCAGATGTTTCTCTAACTGATACTGGCGTGTTTTCAAGTGGAAAGATTCTCTACTTTAATGGCAAGCTCATTTTCACAAAAAAATTTACTTACGAGATGATGGAGAAGATCTACGAGGTCATTTCTCCAATGCAGGATTGCCTGTTTACCTATTACGCAGAAGGTCCGCTTGAGCAGCCTCTTGACACGTCATTTACCTCTTGTTGGAAAATAGTTGACACTACTCAAGAGGTGGTAGATCACCTTGCGGCCTCATTTAACACTTTTGTTCCAGGACTCGGACCACAGTCTGTTCCAAAAGATGTTCCGATGTATGCAGGAGGTTTGCTGTTCCCTCAAGATGAAGAGCGCCAGCAAGAGATCTATGAGGCTGTTACCAGCGCAGTTCCAGAGGTTGAGTTGGTTTCTCCCTATATTGGTTGGTTTGACATCAATTATCGTGGCTGGAATAAGGCACAGGGATTCGAGAAGCTCATTGAGACTATAGGTCTTAAGCCAGAAGAAGTTATTGTGTGCGGTGATTCCGAAAACGATCTGGACCTTCTTAAGATTGCTCATCACTCATGCTGTATGGAAAACGGAACTGACGAGGCTAAGGCTGTCTCGAAGTATCTGTTGCCTAGCGTGTATGAGGAAGGCGTAGCTCAGCTCTTAGAGGCGCTTACAGAGGCTCAGGGAGACTTTGATTCTGAGGTTGTCCAGTCTGTCCTGAAGAGAACTCTATAGGATTAGAGCTTGATACAGAGCGTGGCGATATAGTCATTTCCATACTGTGATAATCGATTCCTTTTATCACATGACTCATAAAAATCAATCATAGCAAGGCCATTTTTAAGTTGTCCTCTAATTTGAGCTTCTAAGGTATGGCTAAATTCATATCCATACGCTGGATCTATGGTTATTTTGCCTTCTTTTTCAAGCTTTCTTGAATTAAAGGGAATCGAATACTTTAAAAGTAATTCCTCATCGGGCTGGTCCCATACAACGTCAGCGTCATACATGTACGTCCAAGGATTCATAAAGCCGACCATTAACAGCCCACCCTTTTTCAATATGCGAGCGGCTTCTTTAAACATGTTTTCTAAGTCTTCTATATAAACGTTCGAGACTGGATTAAAGATAATATCGAAAGTTTCATCTTCAAAAGGAAATGGTTTTGTCATATCAGCTTGAACGGTATTTATTTTTAAGCCTTCTCTTTTAGCAACCATCTCATCTTTTTGTAATTGTGATGTAGAAAAATCCATTATGGTTACGTCATAACCTTTAGCAGCAAAAATGGGACCCTGTTGTCCACCACCACAAGCCAAGCCTAATATCTTTTTTCCGCTGGTCTTTTCAAACCATTCTGTTGGAACTTTTTTGCCAACCGGTAATGCAACGGCAATTGGATTATTTCTAGCCTCTTCTAATTCTTCATGCGTCAATGGCTGGGTATAGTCATTGTTTACCTTATTCCATCTATCTTTATTTGTTTTTATATAGTCATTCATCTTGTAATCTCCTCAAAATACCATTGTATTTTGATGTAAGTTGGACGCAGCACCATTACATTTTTCTTACCGCTAAAAATTATAATTTGTTTTCTCGCTGTTTGTACCACATGCATTTTTAACTAAAAGTGGCTGCAGATGACACGTCAAATGCAGCCACTTTTTTACGATTCAGATTTTGACTCTGCGGGTTTCTCCGCGCCCCTACTTGATCAGTCCGGTGTTCCTGAGCAGTAGCTCAATATCAGTGCCCTTGACGGCCTTGAGAGCTACCTTTAAGAGCATCTTCTCCTTGAACGAGAGTGGCGCCTTATCAAGCGTTTTCTTGTCCAGAGCATAGTAGGTTGCCCTTAGAAGCTCTCTGATGTCGTACTGAGAACCCCAAACCTCTGGTACGCCTCTATCAACATCCATCAACGTGTAGACAGACTCCATACCAGTGCGGATTGAGTACTCCGTAGTAAAGATGGTGTCACGAGGAGTCTCGGCAAACTGTCCAATAAAGGCAAAGTTAACGGAACCCTCAGGGACAACCAGAGGCCTGTCCTCAGCCTTTCTTGGCTGGAAGAATGCGTTGATGTAAGGCATGAAGCACGTAGTGGTGTTGCAGCGGTTCTTTGCCCAGTCCTCAATCTTCTTGGTTGGAACACCAATGTGGTAGAGCCACTCCTGGCATACTTCCTCACCAGCGCAATTGCGCATGGCTTTCTTAACAAAATTACCAGGCTTGTTAGTGCTTAGTGCATAGACCCAGATAAGTACAGTATCTTTATCCTGTGCTCTAAACTGTGGCTGACGGTTAATAGTCCACGAGAGATACCAGTTATCGGTACTATCTTTGACGGTTACAATGCCGCCAGTTGTGACCTTGCCTTCTCTTGGATCTCTCTTGCAGACACCAATGATTTTCTTGATGATTTCTTCATCTTTTGTTTGGATAGTAGCGCTCATCCAGTTGGTTGCCTCAAAGTCACTGCAGAAATTCTCTGGATTACCGTACTCACCATGTTTAGCTTGAGCTGCAATGTTTTTCCACAAATCCCAGGATTCTCCCACGCCATTTCTAACGTTACTAATATCGGGAGCAGTGTTTTGGTCACCATAGCAAGATGTATCGGTGCAGCAGCCATTAGTAATAAACACTAAATCGTCTTCTGTAAGATCAATGGTTTGTTGTGAACCGTTCTTCTCGTAAACAATCTGAGTAGCTACCTTTTTACCGTTGGTATCGTTGATGATGACGTTTTTGACGTCCATACCGTAATCAACGGTGACACCATGATTCTCAAGATACCTTACCAGCGGCAAAATCATGCTCTCGTACTGATTGTACTTAGTAAAACGTAATGCAGTAAAGTCAGGAAGACCATCAATATGATGACAAAACCTGCATAAATAGCGCTTCATCTCAAGAGCTGAAGACCATCTTTGGAATGCAAACATAGTCTGCCAATAGAGCCAGAAGTTAGTATTCCAGAAAGAATCAGGAAGTACGTCGCTAATCTTTTTATCCTCAAGGTCTTTCTCGGGAGTCATAAACAGCTTAGCAAGTGCAAGTGATGACTCTCTATCAAGCTTGAACTTTTTGTCTGTGTGAGCATCTTTACCGCACTTCTCAGAAGCTCTGCACAGTGAATAATTAGGGTCGTGCTTGTTGAGCCAATAGTACTCATCAAGTACCGATATACCAGGCGTTTCAATTGATGGAACGTCTCTGAACATATCCCACATGCACTCAAAGTGGTTGTCCATCTCGCGGCCACCACGCATATAGAAACCCTTGCTTATGTCTTTGCGACCATCGCAGCTTCCGCCTGCAAGCTCAAGCTTCTCAAGCAGGTGAATCCTTGAACCTTTCACCTGGCCATCGCGTACAAGATAAAACGCAGCAGCTAGACCCGCAAGACCAGTTCCGATGATATAAGCTGATTTCCTGTCGGCATCTTTGGGCTTTTCTGGTTTAGCGAACGATTCATACGTTCCAGCAGAGTAGTACATAACTTCCTCCTTAGTTTTCCGCTTAAATACCTGCGGAAATTAGTAAGTCGCCCTTACCTTGCATTCACTATAAACTTATAAACTGCTAAAGAAAATGCACAAAAAGAGCGGACTGTCCGATAAAGTGACAGTCCGCTCATATTGCTCAATTTCACGACAAAGAGGCTATTTTGTCGTATTGCTATTTGTTTCTTTTAGCATTAGTCAGTGCGTGATTAAACGACCCATGAATAAGAGAATTAAGCCTATCTACAATGATTTTAGGATCTTCTGTCATTCCCCCATCAATCCACTCAAGCACTAATCCAACGAAACCATACTTGTAAAAATTTGCGATAAAAGCCTTATCTTCTTCCCTCACAACCATTCCCTCAGCTTTTTCTTCAAGCACGACATAGAGAAGCTGATAGGTAACCTTATATAGATACTTGTATAAGTAATCTTGAGGAACGTTGTGATAAATATTGAGAATAAAGGGCTTATCTTTTTTGATCATATTAAAGATGGCGAGAAACCCCTCTTGCCAAGTATCGTACGTCTTGTTTTCTTTAAGCGCGCGTTCTGCATCTTCTTCGCAAATCCATTCGGTGAGCTCCAGAATATCGTGGAAATGATAGTAGAACGTTTGACGGTTCATCTCGCACTTTTCGGCAATATCATTAACGGTAATCTTGTTGAGCGGCTTTTCTAACAGCAGTTCTTTAAAGGCAAATGCTATGGCCATCTTTGTTGTAGCCTTGCTCATGTTTTTACTCCTGAAGATCTTTGTATGAGATACCAAAGTATACCGCGATACTCTCGGAACAAGATTTATAACCTCATGCCAATGAAATTGTTCCAAAAATAGCAATTAATTTGGCTTTTTTCGCAGGTAATGATGTGGTTAACTTGAATTAGTTAGATATAGCTAACTTAATTTCTTTCCTAGTATGAAGGGGGTCTTAGTATGGAAGTTGGTCACGAATTTTTACTTCGTATGGGCAAGACAAGACTGCGTCCTGGAGGAATTGAGGCAACCAATTGGCTGCTTAATTCTGTTGACATTACGCCAGAAACTCAAATTCTTGAGGTGGCTTGCAATATTGGAACCACTACGGTTGAGCTAGTAAAACGTTTCCACTGTCACGTAACCGCAATTGACCTCAATGCAGATGTGCTTCCTAAGACAAAAGAAAATATTGCGAGAAACAACATCGAACAGTATGTAACGGTGGAACAAGGAGACGCTACAAACCTCTCCTACCCTGATAACAGCTTTGATGTTGTTATTAACGAGGCAATGCTTACCATGCTCTCTGATCAGCAGAAGACGGCTGCGGTTAAAGAGTATGCACGAGTACTCAAGCCAGGCGGTGTGCTCCTTACCCATGATGTTCTTTTGCTCAAAGAAGATGATGAGCTAGTCCACGAGCTCTC
>CALHVU010000058.1 GCA_938036925.1 uncultured Atopobium sp. | reverse complement strand
TCTCTTTAATCTTTGCTTCTAATCCTATAATAGTAGTGAGTATAACAACCATTTTTGCTCTAGCTATAACCATTCAATTTATTTATTTTTATGTGACACAGAATAAAAAACATTCCAAATCTAACTGGGGGTTATTTTAATGAGGTTATAACATAAAAGAAATTGAAAATAGAAAAGAAATGGTAGATGTAATAATCGTAGATCCACCAAGAGACGGAATAAACCAAAAAGCATTGGAAAAAATAATCTCTTGTGGTGTAAAAACAATGGTCTACATCTCTTGCAATCCAAAAACACAAAAAAGAGACGTACAAGTTCTAATCGAAAACGGCTACGAACTGAAAACATTAAAAATCTTCAACCAATTTCTAAGAACGGTACATGTTGAGTGTGTTGTGGTGCTTTCTCGGGTTTAGATTAAAGGCACAAATTGAATTGGGCGGCTATGAAAACGGTAGAATTTGGAAAACAAAATAACGACGTAATCATGCTGCTTCATGGCGGCGGCCTATCTTGGTGGAATTATAAGGCCGAGGCTGAACTACTGAAGAATCGATATCACGTTGTATTGCCAATCCTTGACGGACATGCAGGTAGTGGCAATGATTTTATAAGCATCGAGAAAAACGCAAGTCGGCTCATTTCTTTTATCGATAATGAATTTGGTGGCTCGGTTCTGCTTATCGGAGGCCTATCCCTTGGCGCGCAGATTTTAGTTGAGATGCTTACGCAACGAAATTCGATCTGCCAAAACGCCGTCATTGAAAGCGCATCTGTCATTCCATCTAGGCTGACAAATGCCTTGATCAAACCAATGTTTTCTCTAAGTTATGGCTTAGTGAAAAAGAAGTGCTTTGCTCAAATGCAATTTGACTATCTTCATATTCGTAAAGATTTATTTGAAGACTATTATCGGGACACGTCTCAAATCTCAAAAGAGAACATGATTGCATTCTTGGAAGCAAATACATCCTATGAGATAAAACCCAACCTACAAGATGTCCACGCCAACATCCACATACTTGTCGGAGAAAAAGAACAGAAAAAGATGATCTGTTCGGCAGAGCAATTGCATAAGGCACTGCCTGGTAGCATTCTTGAAATAAAGAAAGGCCTATATCACGGCGAGTATTCCATCAATCATCCCGAAGAGTATACAAAAGAACTCCTAGACATGATTTGCTACATATCTTTAAACAGCTCATCTGTGGTGTTGTAGGAGGTTGCTTGAATTTTACCTGACATGATATCGCGTGCTTCTTCCATGGCAGCCAGTGTTTCAGCATTAAACTTTGGGATTTCCACTTTAAAAGGAAGGCCGCCGTGCAAAACGCACTGGCGTAAGAAGATGTTTACGGCGCTTGACATATCGATGCCGAGTTCTTTAAACAGTTCATTTGCTTCTGTTTTGACATTGCTATCGATGCGAATTTGAGTAGGACTTGTTGCCATAGTATCAGCTCCTTTTTTAGGTGATTTTGATACAAATGGTATACGTTGTCAATCAAAATAGCAGATGTATTATTTACTTCACATGGCGAGAAAATCTGTTTAGTTCAATCCCCTACTGGATCTGCTTCGCCCATACAGGTTATGAACATACTGGTTAGCCGTGGATGCAAGAAAGTAATTGCAGTTGATTCAAAAAGTTTAAGCGTACAATTGTTAGCGTGTTCTAACTGGCTTTTCATTAGTGCATTTCTACAAACAGTGAGGCTCATATGAAAGTGCAGCAGCTCATCAAAGAAACGTGCGCAATAGCCGCCGAGGAGATCGGCACGGCAAAAGCGGATCAGATTGCACAGGCAGCTCAAAAGCGATTCGAGGCGCTCTGTACAGAAAATGCATCCGATTCCAAAGAACTCCGTGCTCACTCTTTCAAACGCATTTACCCTGGTATTGCAGTATATGAGGCTCTACGCGCAGAGGGCATCCCACAAGAAAAGGCCGTCTGGTATATTCGCGAGTATTTCCAGCGTTTTGCTGCCAAACGAGTCCCTCTCTTCCAATGGACCATCAAAACGTTTGGTCTTGCACGCAAGTTTCCACGACTCTTTAAATCAGGTATCGAGAAAAGCTGCACATCAAATGCTGGATTTGCCTTTGAATATCCAGAAAGTCACGGTAACGAAGCTCGCCTTAACATTCTAAGCTGCCCCTACTATGAGATAACCAAAAAATATGGCTGCCCCGAAATAACCGCTGCATACTGTGATAGTGACGATGCAGGATACGGTAATCTGCATCCTCAACTTATCTGGGGCCGTACAAAAACCATAGGCCACGGTGGCGATTGTTGCGATTTTCTCTTAGAGTATAAAGAGAACTAATCGCAGGTGGACGCTGTTTGCCTGCACCGTCGCTAAAATTTTGTCATCAACATGACGCGCTTTGAGCACGTTAACTAGGAGTTTTTTATGCAAGAAAATCGCATGTTTTCCGACGTCAAGCAGGCAAAGAGACTAACTCCAGCTTGGCTTAGTCCCTTTTTAGCCGTTTTCTTGTTGGTCGTTGGGCAAATTATCGGCGCTATTGTAATGACCATCTCAGCAGCACTTATTATTGCCCCTTACTACATGGCGCACCCAGATCTTCCAGATCGCCTTTCCGATTCCCTCAATCTGAGAGAGATTTTTGGAGACTACTATCTTCTGGTAACGCTTCTTTCTTTTGTCTTTATTGCAGGTCTCTTTTTCCTGTGGGTAAAACTCTTTGAAAAACGTCCAATTGTTACCCTAGGATTTTACAAAGACAACTGGAAGAAAGAGCTGCTCAAAGGCTTTGGTCTAGGAATTCTTCTCTTCTCTGTTGTGATGCTGATTCTCATTTTGACCGGATCTTATCAATTAGTTGGCACTACTTTTACGCCTTATGCATTCGGCTTTGTTCTTCTCACTATTCCGTTTTGGCTGATTCAAGGCGGAACAGAAGAACTTATCACGAGGGGCTGGCTCCTTCCTGTCATGGCAGAGAAGTCCAATAAAATTATTGCAATCGTGGTTTCGAGCAGTCTATTTGGTCTTCTCCATATGTTTAACAGCGGCTTTACCATGCAGTCCCTGATTGACCTAATTCTTTTTGGCATCTTAGAGACGTTCTATATCATCAAAACTGACAATCTCTGGGGAGCCGCTGGTATTCACGGAGCCTGGAACTTTGCCCAAGGCAATATCTTTGGCGTTCTGGTAAGCGGTAGCACTACAGGCAGTTCTTTGCTGCAGTTTGCTCCTGGCAGTGGCCCGGATTGGCTTACCGGCGGTAGCTTTGGCGCAGAAGGTTCCATTGTTTGCACGATTGTTATGCTGGTAACTATCCTGATTCTTGCCTATCAGCTCAAGAAGTCCGGCAAGCTCTTTGTAAAGAAATCTGCCGAGAAACCCGCTGAGCCCGCAAACGCTTCTTCATAACTAACCCAATTTTGTTAAATTCTAATTTCACGGATAGGGTAACTTTTTCGTCACCTCCTCCTTCTAATTAAAATAACAAAGGAGGAGGTGTTTTATGTCAAAGAAACAAATCAATCTATTTGTAGGCTCTATCGGAGCTTTTATCGGAGTATTTGTTTTTATCGCTTATATTCCACAAATTATTGCAAATCTACAGGGCGTAAAGGCTCAACCTTTTCAGCCGCTATTTGCAGCAGTTTCTTGTCTCATTTGGGTCATCTATGGTTGGACTAAAGAGCCCAAAAAGGACTGGATTCTCATTATTCCAAATACTGCTGGTGTAATTTTAGGCGGTTTGACGTTCCTTACTGCTTTATAACAGCTAAACAGCAACTTTACATTAGAAATCTGGTGACATGAAAAATGCCACCGGATTTCTATTTTTCTCCTGGCAGTGGCCAGGATTGGCTTACCGACGGTAGCTTTGGCGCAGAAGGTTCCATCATTTGCACGCTTGTTATGCTGGCAAGCATCCTGATTCTTGCCTATCATCTCAGGAAATCTGGCAAGCTCTTTGAAAAGAAATCTGCCGAGGTCGCAGGTGCAAATCTATAAATTTCATACTACGCTGAATTTCACAAGCGTATTGCATTCTGTCCACCTAGATCGATTGATTTTTCTCGTCCACTTCTCCTGCACCTTAAGGAGAAGTGGATTGTGTATATACGGTCAATTTGCAGCTTGAACAGCAAGTTCTTCTCGTCATTTATTATTATTTATCTATCTTGTTGCTGTTTGAGGAGAAATAATGCGCGCTAAGAAAATTTTAAGCATTTTATTTGCTCTTGCTCTTGTTTTGAGCAGCCTACCTGCATCTGCAATTGCTGAATCTATTGAAGACGCAGGTAAATACTCTGTTGTAGTCTCGTACGTTAATGTATTAAACGACGAAGAGATTCACGCTCCTTCTAAACAAGTTGTAAATGAAGGAGAATCTTGGTCTGTTACAGCTCCAACAGTTACTGGCTATGACTTGGAGGATCCTGCTCAGGCAACCGTTACTGGCGTTGCTTCTGGCTCAGATCACTACATTAAACAGACCGTCTATTACATGCCTGGTTATGTTCCCTATACCGTTAAACGCATGAAGGAAATGACTACCGGCAATTATGTTGAGGCGTCCTCCGAAGAAAATTACGGTGTGCCCGATTCGATTGTTACTGCCCCTGATGTCACCTATCCAGGTTTTGTACGCACAACTACAGACCTTTCGCTCAAGGTTACCGCAGATGGCAAGGCTATTAAGTACATCTATTACGATCGCAATCCTCGCAGCGCAATTTATTTCTCAACTTCCGGCAGTGAGCTTTCTCCTGTAATTGGAAATCCAGGAGATCCTGTTCCTTCCATCCCTAATCCAACACGAACTGGCTATACCTTTGCTGGTTGGGACCTTAACGACGACGGTATTGCAGATTCTCTGCCCACCACCATGCCTCAAGAGCCTGTTACTGCAAAGGCACTTTGGACTCCAGCAACAGCAACGTATCACTACGCCTATTTTATTCAGGATCCAAATAACCCTTCTAACTACAACTACGTTACAACTACCGCTGCTTCAGGAACCGTTGGAACAATGACTGCGACTGCTCCTGTCCAGCCTAATGCCGGCGTGTTCCGCTTTGAAACGTACAGTCACGAGAGCGATCCGACCCCTATTGCAGCAGATGGATCTACCACTATTAACGTTTACTACAACCTTGCAACTATCACCGTCAACGTGCGACCAAAGAGAAACGGCTCCATTCTGGCAACGCTTACGCTTCGTTATGGCGAGGCGTTTAATCCTTACGCCATTAATCCCAATACCGGCAACAAGTACAGCGACGACATGCTCGCTGCCATGCGCGCCGATGACCCTTCTGGAACCTACTATTGGTACGGCATAATTCCAGGTGTTGGCGGCACTGCAACCACCTTCCAAGCAAAAACAACCGATCCAGGATCCAAAATTACTGCAGACAATGTGCTTGAAATTTATGGTCGCTATACCAATTCCACTGCTCTTGGTCCGCGTTACCGCTTCTACTACTATCAAAACCTTGATGGCACCTACGATATGGGCGGCGACCACACGCTTTCTCGACCTGGCATGATTACGGAGATTGCAAGAAACAATGGTGACGGCTATCTTGAGAGCGAGAATAGACATCCTGGTTTCTCGTATGATGGCTACCGCATGAGCGTTGGTCATTTTGATGGAACCAATTACGATGCTCTTGGTTGGACTAGTTGGCAGCCATATAACTACGACTACCTCATCACTGATTACAATTCCAACTTGATTGAGCACCGCTATAAGCGC
>CALHVU010000057.1 GCA_938036925.1 uncultured Atopobium sp. | reverse complement strand
ATATGCAGAAAAATGAAATCTCCAACTAAACGCATTTTTTACCACTTAGAGGTGACTCGAGGAACTTTCGACACCGAAATGCCCATCCGCGCACGCCTGCACACGTTACCAGCACGTCGCAGCGCCTACATCCTCGCACACGTCCGCCCTGTCCGCCTGCGCTCACGCCGGTGCGCACAAAAAAGCCTGGTAGCAGAACGCTACCAGGCTTTTAGCGAAGCTAAGTGTCTAAGCTAGATCTTAGAACTCGACAGGAAGGTCGAAGTAGACGCACTTAAGCAGCTGCTCCATCTCCTCCTGGGTAGGCTTGCGTGGGTTGGAGAGGGTGCAAGCGTCCTCGATAGCAAGGCGAGCAACCTCTGGAGCCTTCTCGAAGAACTCCTTCTCATCGATGATGGAGGTCTCGGACTTGGTTCCACCCTCACCGTAGTTCTTGATGCCCTGTGGGATGTTAAGAGCGTCGTTGATGTCGCGAATCTTCTGAACAAGTGCCTCTACCAGCTCATCCTCAGTGTTGCCCTCGAGGTGCAGAATCTCCTTAGCAATGAATGCATAGCGAGTCTTTGCGCGCTCGTCGCGAGCGTTGAACTGGATAACTTTGCCCAGGTACATAGCGTTTGCGCAACCGTGGATGATGTGTCCACCGGAGAATGCAGCGCCGGTCTTGTGAGCCATGGAGTGAACGATGCCCAGAAGGCCAGAGGAGAATGCGATACCAGCAAGGCACTGTGCGTCATGCATGTGCTGACGTCCCTCTTTGTCGCCTGCGTAGGACTTTGGCAGCCACTCGACAATCTCGCGGATTGCGTGCAGAGCGTCGCCGTCGGTGTACATAGAAGCAACAGTAGAAACGTATGCCTCGATAGCGTGGGTCAGTGCGTCCATACCAGTGTGAGCAACAAGCTTAACAGGCATGCCGTAAGTGAGCTCAGGGTCAACAATTGCGACGTCAGGGGTAATCTGGAAGTCAGCCAGTGGGTACTTAACACCCTTCTGGTAATCGGTAATGATAGAGAATGCGGTTACCTCAGTTGCGGTACCGGAAGTAGAAGAAATTGCGCAGAAGTGAGCCTTGGTGCGGAGCTCAGGAAGACCAAAGACCTTGCACATGTCCTCAAAAGTGGTCTCTGGGTACTCGTACTTAATCCACATAGCCTTAGCTGCATCGATTGGGGAGCCGCCGCCGATAGCAATGATCCAGTCTGGCTGGAACTCGCTCATCTTAGCAGCGCCGCTCATAACGGTCTCAACGGAAGGGTCGGACTCGACACCCTCAATGTGAGCAACCTCAAAACCTGCGGACTTGAGGTCATTCTCGATGTCATCAAGGAAGCCGCCACGACGCATGGAGCTGCCGCCGGAAACGATAACTGCCCTCTTACCCTTGAGGTTCTTAACCTCGTGACGAGCGCCCTCGCCAAAATACAGATCGCGTGGATTTGTAAAACGTCCCATAAAACCTCTCCTTAACTATGTGCCGCTTCCCTAAGCGGCTAGCGAAGCCATTCTTCGCAATTACTTCTTCTCAACATTTCTATTCTAGCTCATTTTGGACACCTGACCAAAATGAAAGTGTCATTTTATGCAATATCGTTCAGAATATATACACTCCTTTGACAGGAACCTGACGCCCATCTGGCGAGAAACCCGTCCACTCCAAACGTTTCCGTCTGCCGTTCGCAATCTTCTTACGACGCTCGCGGAGTTGCGCCGCACACCTCAATAACCTGCGATATCATTACGTAAGAGAGAAAGGAATCCTGTGGCGTTTGACCCGGTAAAAGAGGACTACCAGCGGCTTATCCTCCGCTTTGCTCGCACGCAAGTCAGCGACGAGGACAGCATTGCTACGCTGATGAAGGACTTCAACTGGCGATTCTCCAACGACCGCAATTCCCTCCCTCAAACCGACAAAGACCGCGCGTTCAATCTAGTTGCGCAAGCGGCCGAGATTGTTGATTATCGCCTGCCGTTTGTCGAAGAATCTCAGGCGCAGGCCCTTATCGACCAGGGAAAACGCCTCCTTAACCAGGCAATTCAGCTGGACCCCAACTGTTTTGATGCTCAGCGCATGCTCCACGCCTCAAATAGCAGGCTTTTTGACGCCTACTACCAGTTCCTTGTGGAGAAACTTCCCCAGGTAGAAGCCGCGTGTTACCAGAAGGCGCAAGAGTCCTCGCAAGGGCTTCCTGCCGAGCAGGCAGAACTTGCCCAGCGCCTGGCCATCAACCCCTATAAGCGCTGGTTAGCCACGCTTTCTTCTCGCGCGCTTATCTGCGGCCGCAACAAAGACGCTATTGCATATGGCGAGAAACTCCTCGAGCTTGACGCTGCGGACGCAGCCGATGCTCGTTTTACGCTTGCGCTCGCATACGCAAAACTCGAGGACGAAGACGCCCTCGACAACCTTATGGATCTGCCCCGCAAGCTTGATCCGCCTCGCGGGGCAGATGACCCGTGGATTTTGCTGGCTCGCTTGGCCATACACTTCAAGAAGCGTGAGTTGGTTGAAGCTGAGCACTACCTTGACCTGCTGATTGAGCGCTATCCCGAGGCAACGCTTTGTTGCTTCGTGCAGAAGGATTTGCCCGAGGGAGAATTCTCTCGTCTCAACGTACTTCCCTATTCTGAGGACGAACTCATCATTGCCATTGCAGAAGCAACTGTGCTGCTGCAAGAAGGAAATGACCTGATAGGACGCGGTGTTCTTGGTCGTTGGCTTGCAGATCAAGTTAGGGCAAGAGACCCTAAGACCGTTGAACTGGCAGAAAAAGAACTTCAAATGCAGGCAAATGCTTTGTTCGCTTCTGCCGATTCGTTCCCCGATGGTCCGGGCGCTGCTCCCGACGGCCCAGCTGGCCCCAGCTTCCCTGGCGGCCCGGTCGGCCCCGACTTCCCCGGAGGTCCCGCTGGCCCGCGACCAAGCGGGCCGCATATCGACGGGCCACATAATCCACACTCGGGTGGTGATGGAGAGTGATTAAGCATTCCGCTAACGACATGATAAGTGAGCAGGTAGACCGCCTGATAGCTAAGTGCTCGCAAGAGAAGAACATCGTATCTGAGGCTGCTCTCTATGAGTTGAAGCTTGCAGTAGAAGCTTCGCCTGAAGACTTTATTTCTGACGAAGAAGAAAAGGCTTTTGCTCAATACGTCAATGCCATTGGCAAGTATCAGGCAGGAATTACTAAAGAAATTGATTCCGATGCTGACTTCTTTGCAAGTCGGATGGATTTGCTTAACTTCTTGCATAATCAAATGACAAATATTACTGAAAACCCAACTCTTGCCAACACAAGCATTAACCTTGAAGCACAGCGAATTCTTGCGCAGATCTCCAACAATCATCCTGCAGCAATCCTCAACGACCTACTTGACCTGCAAAAAGAATTTGACCCTATCTTTAGGCCAAAACTAGAGCAAGCAAAGCAAACTCACGGCGACGCTTGGACCTGCGCTGGAGCTCGACCACTTTTGCGCCTCTACGCACAGGTTGCCCAGGTTGCAACCGATTGCGCCTGCTTCAAGCTCTCCAAAAAAGCCTGTGAAGATCTCTTGTTCTTCTCGCCAACAGATTTGCTGGGTGCACGTTTTACCTTGGCATATGTTCTTGCTCGACTGGAAGATGAGGAAGGGCTCCACAAGCTTGACGAGAGTTGCGGGTATCAGTCAAATGCCTGGATGCGTCTGGCGTTTACGCTGCTGTTCTTCAAGTTGAATCGCATGCCCGCGGCAAAGCGAGCGCTCAAAGGCTTTGTCAACCTAGGCGAGGGAGCGGCGTATGCGCTGCTCAGGCCATCTTTTGTTGATCTCTACATTCCGTGCAGAATCAACTTTACACCTGATACGTTTGCCGAGAACGTTATCGCAGTTCATGAGGCCGAAGCGATTATCGCCGACGTGCCGGAATTTATTTCGTGGGCAGAGTCGGTGCCTGGCGTGACTCAGAGCGCTCGCGACTACGCGTTTAAGGCCGGACTGGACTGGTGGGAAAACGAAGAATAGATGTAAGCTCAAAATCAGCTCGTTTAGCACTAGAAATCTGCAGCAACTTTGCTATACTTTTTCTTCGCGTCCCCATCGTCTAACGGTTAGGACATCGCCCTTTCAAGGCGGCAATACGGGTTCGATTCCCGTTGGGGGCACCATACGCTATTTGTCATTAAGTTTTTCTTTTATTAGTTTAACTAATCTAGCAGGTGTTTTTATGCCAAGCTTCTTTATGATTTTTATTGCAGACATACTTTCTTCGACAATATAAAATATAATTGTGATTTGACCCATAGAAATAGGGCCGATTTTTGCGAGAAGGTCAAAAAGCGCCGAAAGTATAACGACTCCCACAATAAGGAGTTTTTTCGCTATCACCGTTTCAATAAATTTCAAAGTTAATTTCTTACGATTTGTATAGCTATACATGGTGACTAGGCTATTTAGAGCTAATACATAAATCAAACCGCATGTTAATAAAGCGTAGTTTGCAATAAAAATAGTCAATCCTTGGTTAAATTTATCCGCAATTAAAAATACAATGCATCTTCCAATCATTGCACCTCCTTTCTATGTTAATTTACTCATTACTGTAACCTTTAAAATAAAGACAGAAATGTTTAGAGAATTAACCTTTGGCAGTGAATTTGATGAAGAAGACCCTGTATTTAGCTATAGACTCTTTTGATTTATTTATATACAATAGTTTGCAAAATTCTACTGAAATGTCTTTATCTACCTACAGAATAGGATATCGCGATGGACAGGTCAAAAGGGTTTTTTATCACGGTAATTTGCTTCGTATATTTTGTTATTTGCGTCCTGGCAGTGGTTTATTTCTTCTTGACAAATTTCTCTTTCTTCTCACTTGATTATAATACTCCAGTGAGCTTTCTTGGCACTTTGTTAACAATACCGCAGGCATTATTTCTTATGTCTATTTTCATTCTGATAACTTCACTAATACTGTTGTCTAAAATAAAATCTATGGTTGCTTTTTTTAAAAAAGCAACTTATCTATTTGCTATTTATAATATCTCTGTTGCTTTTTGTGCAGCATTATTTTTATTCATTCCTTGCGTTTACTCCTGTCAACGTGATTATAAATCTGTAGTAAATACTGGAGAAATTTCATTATCCAGAGTTGTTTTATTTGAGGAATTTGATTTTGGAGGAAGAGAAACTTTACATTTTTATGTTTTACGTTTTCCATTCGGTTTGGGAGAAAGTATAGCAACTATTAGGTTATATAGCCACTCAGTACCAAGAAAAGATATTGAGTGGCTACTAGTTCATGAGAATAACCAATACGACATTACGACTACAAACTCAGATGCTATTGAAACCCTAACGGAATTTAATTCTTTCCCCATACATACAAATCTTATCCGTCTATGAAATCATGAGTTAATGCATGAAATAATACATTACTGAGATATTTAGATTCAGATTCATCAGGAAGTCGATCGGAGGCTGAGGCGCGTAAGAGTATCGCATCAAAAAATGGGATCTCTTTTCTTGGTAACCCATTAACCAAACTATCAAACACACTCTCAACACACTTGCGTTCACCTTTAAATCGCTTTAAGCAAAAAAGAGATCTGCGATTTAGCGGTGCTAATGAGAATATATATCGAAGAACCTCCGAAAGAAGAGCGTTTTTATCATGAAGCATCACTGCAGCTAGATACCCATCTACGTCACTCATTAAGTCTTTATAGTCAAACCCTGACTGTATAACTCTACTTCCAAGACAAACAGAT
>CALHVU010000056.1 GCA_938036925.1 uncultured Atopobium sp. | reverse complement strand
ATCTCTTTACGAGAAGGAATTTTTTGAGCATTGCGGCAGGATTTGCTGCAACTGCTGCTGGACTGGGTCTTACTGCGTGCAACAATGCACCGTCTAGCCCATCTACCCCTGCTGCAGAAGAAAAGAAATCGGCCAATACAAGCTATCCAGTATCGTTCAAGCTCTATGACGGTGACGGCAACGAGTTTGAGGCAAAGTTTGATAAGGCTCCTGAGAGTGTTGTTACGCTGACAGACTCCGCAGCCGAGATTCTGCTGCGTCTGGGCCTTGGCTCCAAGATTATTGGCACTATCAAGCCCGATGCGCCAATGCCTTCAGATATTGCTGACGAGTATGCGAACATCAAGCAGCTGGGCGATAAGAAGAGCCTCTCGCGCGAGGTTGTTGTTGCCGCTAATCCCAACCTTATTGTGGGACGCTCTCGTCTCTTTACTTCAAAGGACCAGACTTCTCCAAAGGACTACGCTGACCTAGGCATTTCTGTCTATACACAGCTGGCATCTTCTGAGCAGGGCGATCCAACGCTTGCCGGAATTATTTCTGATATTAAGAACCTTGGAGCTATTTTTGATGTTCAGAGCAATGCCGAAACCTATACCGCTGACCTGCAGAAGCGCCTTGATGCCATTAACGAGCGCGTTAAAGCACACGAGAAAGATGCAAAGAAGACCGTGCTGGTTATGACCAACCTCAAGGACGGCACGTTTGGTCTCTTTGGCGGTAGCGAGAAGAGCCTTGAGTTTACTATCATCGACCAGCTTGGAGCTACTCCTGCGACAACTCAGTCTGCAAACGGCCTGACGTACGAGAATTTGATTAAGTTCAACCCTGACGTCATTATTTACGTCACCGCAGAGCGCAATAAAGCAACTGACGCCGCAGCTAAAGACACCCTTCTGGGCGAGAGTTCCCTGCAGAACGTTCCAGCTATTGCCAACAAGAGCATCGTAGAGATTCCATATTCTGAGTACATCGACTACTCTCCACGCGCATTTGATTCTGCCGAGAAGATCCTTGAGGCCCTGTATCCTCAGAAATAGACGTATTTAAAGATACGGCACCGCAGAGATCGAGCAAGAAATTCATTTCCTGCTTGGTCTTGTTGGAACATAGCGTTTAATTAGATAAATGATATTTCGGAACAACTTTAGCGTTTACCGCTAGAGTTGTTCTTTTAACCGAATAATGAACTTTTCTGCACAATAAAGTGCAACTTTGATGTTTTACTAGCCTTATAAAAATCTTTACGCTTAAGACAATTAATGTTGGGGGAGGCGGAAAGGTGCGTACTAGCAGGTTATTAAATCAGCTTAGTAGGACATCAGAGGCTATTTCTGTCTCACAGCTCGCTCATGAATTTAATGTCTCAGAGCGCACTGTTCAATCAGACTTATCAGATTTACGTTCTACCCAACATAATCATGGTTTTCAGATTGTGTCTGAACGAGGCAAAGGAATACGCCTATTAGTAAAAGATTCAGATTTATTTACTTCCTTTTTAGATTTTTTATCTCATTCAGAGTTTATAGAGCCATCTGAACGATCAAAAACTATTCTTCAAGCTTTGGTCCTTTCGGGGGGATTTGTAAGTGCAGAAGATCTTGCAGTCAATTTTGATTTGAGTGTTCCGGTAGTGAATATGGCTCTTCAAGAAGCATCCCGAATAGGCTCAAATTTTGGAATCGACATTCAACGTACTCGCCATCATGGCACACGTGCAGTCGGAAAACCGGATGACATTCGTTTCTTTTTAGCTAGATCTCTTTTGGCAGGATCGCCTTTAATAGTTTCCGCAATTAGAGAATCTATTGATAAAGAAGAAAAAATATCGACCATTCTTCTCTCATGCCTTTCTAAGATTGGAAGAAATCTTAGATATGAAGATTTTTGCGCTCTTTGTGCCTTTGTAACTATTTGCGCAGCTAATATTGTGAGAGATACAAACGAGGAGCGAGAGTTAAGTCTTACTCCAATTAAATTCCTTGATTTAGCAGAATTAATTTCTGAGGAGATCTATAAGAAACTTGGTCTAAAGCTTACCAAGGTAGATGTTTTATGCATTGCGAAAGCGTTAGGACAGCTTCCGAGTCTAGAAGATGCTCCTACTACAGCTATCTCAGAAGTAAGCCCGGTTATTATTTCATTTCTCACAGGTATTGATGAGGAGTATCAAACGTCTTTTTTAGAGGATAAGACGTTCGTAGAAATGTTAGAAGCACATATAGCACTTCTTGTGAAAAGATTACTTGCTGGGAAAACAGTTACTATTTCATTTGCTGAAAAAAGTGAATTAGGAAATTCGCTCAGCATGGATTTTGCTGTTCAGTTGTGTGAAAAAATTTATAGTAATTTTGGTGTAGAACCAACACAAGACGAAGTATTTTTGATTGCAATGCATTTTATTGCTCATGAGGAAAGAACACGTCAGAATCGTCTTTTTAGCATTGCTCATATCGTTGTTGTTTGTGCAACTGGCGGAGGATCTGCCACACTTGTGAAAATGCAGCTTAGCGGTATATTCCCAAATGCCCAAATTGATACAGTGTCTTATTTGGACCAAAGAGTGCTTGTAGAATTGAATCCAGATTTAATAATATCCATGGTCCCATTGCTAGAAAAGCCTTGTGCTCCAACAATCTATATAAATGAGATTTTAAGTTCCTCTGATCTTTCTGCTATTAGTAATGCTGTTCGACATAGTAATTATGATGTAAACCAAGATTGTGGAACAAAATACACTTTATCTTCTCTGATAGAACCCGAGCTTTTTGCTGTTTCTGATCAAAATACGTATCAAGATATAGTCTATGAAGCGTGTATTGATTGTGTACGCCTCGGATATGCAGATGAAGCGTTCGTCAATTCTGTCAAAGTGCGGGAGAAATTTTCTAATACGATTTTTTTGAATGGTATTTGTGCACCCCATCCTGTAGAGCCTCACGGAATACGGGATGCAATAGCGGTTCGTATTAACAGGAATAAAAAGGAAAAAGAGGTTAGAGTTATTTTTCTTATATGTCTAACCAAACAATCCATTGAGGCTTATAAAGCTATTAGTACTTCTTTATTTTCACTAATGAATAACCAAGAAGAAATTTCATTGCTTGAGTCTTGTAAAAGTGCTGAAGAATTTATAAATCAGATAAAAAAGATGGAGGTCAGTAAAGATGGATGTTGATCTTCTTGTAAAGCTAAGTAATTCTGATGCGTTGGCCGGTAATGAGGACGAAGTTCGTGAATTGATACAAGCCGAGTGCACTAAGTATTTAAGTGAAACTTTCAGAGACGGACTTGGTAGCCTTATTTTTCATAAGCCAGGTCCAAGCGGATCTCCAAAAATTATGTTTATGGCTCATATGGATGAAGTTGGCTTTATTGTCAGATCTATTTCTGATGATGGCTTGTTATATGTAATGCCAATCGGAAATGTTGTAAATACGAGCAAGGATATGCAGCTTGTTCGTATTCATACCTCTCAAGGAAAAGTTCGTGGCGTACTTAATTCAATTAGGGATAAATCTAATCAGGTCTTGGAAAGTTACGTGGATATTGGATGCTCTAGTGAGAACGATGTTCGAGTATTAGGCGTGAGTGAAGGCGATTTTGTTTACTTTGCGACAGACGCATTGGTTCATGAAAACGGAATAGTTTCTGGAAAAGCCATGGATGACCGAGCCGGTTGTTTTGCTCTCATACAGGCAGTTAAGGAACTTTTTGATTCTTACCCTTGTGACATTTACTTTGCTTTTACAAGTAGTGAAGAGGTAGGGGCACGAGGAGGAAAAACTGTAACAGAGCTCGTTCAACCAGATTTATTAGTTGCAATTGATACAGCAAATTATTCTGGACTTGGTAGCGGGTTTAAAAACCATCGAATCTTAGGCGCTGGTCCAATGTTGGTTTATTACGATAAAACATTAGCTCCGAAACGCCGTCTTTTGTCTTACATACAAAAACTTTTAGAAGATGCAAATATTCCTTACCAGAAAGATATTTTTGCTGGTGGTGGTACTGATGCTGGAACAGGTCATTTAGTTAATGCAGGAAGATTGGCAATGGTACTTGGTATTCCCCTTAGGTATTGTCATGGAAGTTGCTCTTTTGTGCAGTTAAAAGATTTAAAAACTGCTGCTCACGTCATTCAGCTAATTTGCAGCAATTTTACAGAGGAAGTATTAAGAGATCTTACAAATTAATGGGAATTTGAAGAAAGAGGGAAGTGCTTAAGTATGAACGAAAGCGAAATCAAAATCCTCACGATGATTTCTTCAGCAGGGGAGAGTAGATCAAAGGCAATTGAAGCATTGAGAAAAGTAAAGGAGGGGGATTACCAAGGAGCTCATAGCTTGCTTGAGCAAGCAAAACAGATTGACTTGGCTGCCCACAAGGCTCAAACAGAACTTATATCAGCCGAGCTCAATACTCCAGAAGCTGATCGTCCTGCAATGACGCTTTTAATGGCTCATGCACAAGATCACTATATGGCTGCTCAACTCGCTAGAGATCTGATTGAAGAACTTGTTGATGTTTTTGAGATTCAGAACCGCAAATAGCAGTGTGTATTCGTTAAGAATGCCAAAAAAGAAAGGGAGGAAGAAATGAAGATTGTGCTCTGCTGTGCCGGTGGTTTATCAACTACGATGCTTATGGATGCCATGAAAGCTGGAGTAAAAGCAAGTCCAAAGCTTAATGAATCTGACTTCCAGTTTATCGCGATTCCAGTTGATATTTTAGACTCGGAGGTTAGTGATGCCGATGCAGTTGTTCTTGGACCTCAAATTGCTCACAAATTTGAGAGTGTAAAGAACGCATTGGGTGACAAAAACATTCCAGTAATTGTTGTTGATACAGCTACGTATGGTCAGATGGACGGCGTATCAGTACTCAAAAAAGTGTTAGTTGAACAAAAGAAAATCGAACTTGCCTCTGAAAGGGGGTAATTATTATGAATGAGAATACTCATGGATTTACAGCGGTAATTGACCGCTATTTAACTCCTGTAGCAAATTGGATGGATAAGGAAATTCATTTAAGCGCAATTAAAAAAGCTATGGTTGGCTTAACGCCTCTACTAATCATTGGTAGCTTCTGTTTGATTCCAGGCGCAATTCCAAACATGATTGGTGAGGAAAATCCTCTTTCTCAATGGATTGTTGCAAATGCCTCTGCAATTGAGCTTGCAAACACTGTTGGAATGGGAATGATGGCGCTTTATGCTTCGGTTCTTATTGGGTATCACCTATCGAAGTCGCATGAACTTGACGCACCTGGCTGCATGAGTATGGCGTTAATTGCATTTTTGATGCTTGCTGTCGATTTTTCAAAAGACGGTACTTTGGTAACAAAGTACTTAGGCGCTAAGGGCTTATTTGCATCTATGTTTGGAGCTATTGTTGCAGTCGAATTGTTCCGCTGGTGCAAAAAGCGCAACTTCACCATTAAAATGCCAGAGTCTGTGCCAGACTTTGTTTCTCGTTCCTTTGAAATGATTCCAATTTCTATCATCATTATTGGTGTATTTTTAGCAATACGTTTGGTGTGCACAAACGTTTTTGGAGTAATGCCTCCTCTGATTTTTACAAATCTTTTTGCACCTTTAGTTGGTTCGATGGACAATCCATTGGCATACACTTTCTTAAAGATGCTTCATTGTTTGCTCTTCTTCTTTGGTATCCATCCGTCTGTCCTCAGCCCAATTACAAGTCCAATTTCTACTCAATTCCTGGCGGAAAATATTGCAAATTATCAAGCGGGACTTCCGCTTACGCATTTCTTCTGTCCTGGACCTGAGTCTGCATTTGGTAATTTCACTGGTACTGGAGTTACTTTTGGTCTTGTTCTTTGGTGCATGCTTTCTAAGTCTGATGCACTTAAGAAAATCGGACGAGTGGCATTTATTCCAGCTTTGTTTGGAATCAACGAGCCAATTTTGTTTGGTGCTCCAATTGTTCTTAATCCGTTCTACTTTATTCCATATGTTATTGGTGGAGGAATTATTGGATCGCTCGGTGGCTGGGCTCAATGGCTTGGCTTAATGGGTAAATCGTTCTTTACACCACCTTATGTCGGAGTCTTCCTTGAAGGATTCTTGACAAACTTTGACTGGAGATCGATTGTAGTCAACGCAGTTCAGATGATACTGTCTATTGCTCTTTGGTATCCGTTCTTCAAAGCTTATGAGCAGAGATTTATTGAGAAAGAACAAGAGAACTCAAGCAGTATCTTGTCTGAAGAGGATGAGGCGCTTCTTGAAGAAATGGATCTTGGAATTTAGTTAGCGTGCTTTGATGAGACTAACTCTATTGAAGAGTTAGTCTCATCTTTTTCAGTTAAGAACAGTTTAAGAAGAGGAGTATATATGAATGGGAATGTCAATTTACTTCAAGATCTTTTGAATGATATGCCCGTTGATGTCCTTCTTCTTAAAAGCAAGACAATAAAGAACTGGCTCGGTACACTAAATGGTAGTGGCTGCTCAATCATCGTAAGTCGTAAATATCAAGGCCTTTTAGTTGATCAAAGATATTTTGCAGAAGCAAAAGAGAAGGAACATGATTTAACGATTGAATTGTTAGCAAGCCAGTCTGAAGAGGCTATTTATGTGAAGCTTTACGAGTTATCGGAAAAGTACAACTGGAAATGCCTGGGAGTTGAATCTGAATCAACTTTAGCAAGTACGTATTTGAAATTATCAGAGCAATTTAAAAGTGTTGTTCTTCTCGATAAGGAACTTACGCTACTGCGTGCGATTAAAACATCGGAAGAGATTAAAAAAATCAGAAAAGCAGTAAATATAACAGATGAAATCTTTAAGGAAGTATCTTCTCAAATTAAAGAAGGAATGACAGAGTATGAAATTAGTGCCTTAGTTCAATATAAATCTATTTGTAGAGGCGCACAAAAAATGTCTTTCGACACTATTTGTGGCATTGGCGAGCGTACTGCATATCCTCATTGTAGGCCTACATCGCGCGCTTTAAAACGCGGTGAGCATGTGATGATTGATTTTGGAATTCAGATTGACAATTACCAGTCAGATATGACCAGGATTTGTTTTTTAGGGGAGCCTAATACAAAGATACTAGAGATTTATAACATTGTTCAAAGCGCCCAGAACGCGGGTATTTCGTCTATTAAAGCTGGAGTTGATTCTGAAGAAGTTGATAGATGTGCGCGTTCTGTCATTTTGAGGGCTGGGTACGGAGAGTATTTTGGACATGGTCTTGGTCATGGAATTGGAATAGATAATTCAACCGAACTGCCTTTATTGAGGCCTGGAAAACATTTTATTCTTAAAGAGGGCATGGTTATGTCATGTGAGCCAGGTATATATATTCCTGGTGTTGGTGGAGTTCGAATTGAAAATGACGTTGCTGTAATTAATGGAGTTGGCGTATCTCTTAATAAAACAACAACTGATCCAATAATCTTAGGAGTTTAAATGGGATACGATTTCGATAAAATTCAAAATCGCTATGGAACATATTGCACTCAGTGGGATTTTATTCAGGATAGATTTGGCAAATCCGGTATTTTGCCTTTTTCAATTTCTGATACTGATTTTTTGCCTCCTGAAGAAGTTTTAAATGTAGTTACTGAAGTTGCAGCTCGAGGACAGTTTGGCTATACCCGATGGAATCATCATGATTTTAAGGGCTCAATTGCATCATGGTTTGAGAGAAGATACAACGCCAGTGTAGATGAGGATTGGATTTTATACAGTCCTTCTGTGATGTATTCAGTTTCTCTGTTAATTCGATTATTAACAGATCCAGGCGATGGAGTTTTATGTTTCGACCCTATGTATGATTCTTTTCCTGGAGTAGTAGAAGGGAATGACCGAACACTCGTAAGAAGTATTCTTTTATCGAATTTAGAGAACGCTTCAGTCGATTATTTACATAAAACTTTTGAGATTGATTTTGAGCAACTTGATAAGTCGGCTGCTTCTTGTAAGGCAATGCTACTGTGTTCTCCACATAATCCTACTGGACGTATGTGGACAGAGGAAGAATTAAATAGGATTATCGATATTTGTCGAAACCATAATCTCTGGATCATTTCAGATGAAATTCATGCTGATATTAGTTTGTGTGGCAGAAGAAATATCAGCGTAATCTCTAAGTTAAAAGAATATGAAAGAGTGGTCGTTGCAACATCCCCCACAAAAACTTTCAATACACCTGGTCTTATTGGGTCATATGTGGTCGTTCCGTCTAGTAAAGTTCGTGAAGCATTCTTAAATAAAACTAGGCATGTTGATTTTCTTAATTCATGTAGTACTTTGGGACTATATGCAACGATGGTTGCGTATAACAAATGCGAAGTTTATGTTGATGATCTGTGTTCATACATACGTGGCAATATGCAGGTAATAAAGAGCTTCCTTTCAGATCACTACCCGAATATAAAATTTGAAATTCCAGAAGCAACTTATTTAGCTTGGATTGATGTGAGCTCTTTGGAGGTATCTTCGAAACGTTTACAAGACGCATTGGTTAATATTGGAAATGTTGGAATTATGCCTGGAGAGACATACGGTAATTCAGGAGCAGGATATTTACGTATGTGTGTTGGATGCCCTAGAGAAAAGTTAAACGATGGATTACGTCGTTTTGCAAAAGGTATTGATAGTCTAAGTTTATAGGGGATTTTGATGGGGAATAAAGTGGCTCATAAAAATACAACAAGATCTTCGAGCTCAAAGTCAAAACGCAATTCAACTATGATGTGGAAATTTCCCATGCGTAGATTTTATGCATATGCTGTTGACTGGGTACTTTCAGGTTTACTCATTGGTTTTCCAGAGGTTCTAATCTTTGCCTTAGTAACTCATAGCTCTGATATGTTCAGTGATTTGTATGTCTTTAGTGCGCTTGGATATTCAAATATGTTTGCTTACATTTGCTGCATACTGTCCTTGATGATTTTTATTGTTTATTACGTAGTAATACCTTGGAAAATTTGGCCAGGCCAAACACCAGGCAAAAAGTTATTTAAATTGCAATGTGAGACTAGTTTAGGAAATAAAGTAGAACTAAAGCAGCTAGTTATTAGGGTAATACCTGGTCTCCTTCTGATTGAAGGTGTTTCGACTATTACGACGAGATATATTATTCAGGCACTTACGCTGGTGTCTGGATTTTATATTGAAAGCTATGTTTTCATAGTAATGTACCTATTAACTATGTTTTCAGCGGTAATGGTTGTAATTACAAAAAACCACCTTGCAATTCATGATTATTTAGCTGGGACAAAAGTGGTGGAAATTGACGATTTTGACTAGTCGAATTTTCGTTAATTGAAATAGCATAAGATTGAGTCAATAACTCAAGTAGACGACTGAGAGCTTTTCGCATTGCGATGTCTATTAGATATAATCTCAGATAAACGTTGGCTATAAAATAGCTCTTGTATTTAACTTTTATGGGTTTGGATATTAAAAAATTTATAATCGACTTATGGTTGTTGGGTTAGGTTGCAGTCTTTAGGAGAGTTTTTATGAGTGGAGAGATTCAAAGGCCTTCGGATAAGCTACTCCAGCAAGCTGGAATTGTACTAGAGGAGGTCGAGATAAATGACTGTAGTATTTTGGATAGTGCAATAAAGATTCCATTTGGAGAAATTGCTTCCTTTGGTATGTTAATAAACTCTATATTAAAGAGCAGCCGTTCGGCAGCTATGGCTGCTGAAGGTATCTATAAAGTAGTTCTCCCTCAAGGCGCAAAAGCACTTAAGAGATTAAAAAATGGGAAAATAGTTGGTGCTTTTGCAAAAATGAATAACGGTGGATCAAAGCTGGCAGAACTTATTCCGGTTGATGGAATAGAAAAGGCGGCTTTCAAGGATCCGGAATTAATTGCTGTTGCTATTGTGCTATTCGAAATAAATAGGAAATTTGATTCAATTCAGCGGACTCAGCAAGAAATGTTCGAATATTTACGTCAGAAAGATGAGGCAAAGAGAAGAGGTAACCTGGAAATCCTTGTAGACATCCTTGAGAACTATCGTTTTAATATAGATAACGATACATACAAGATTAATAAGCACATCCTAGTTCAGGATATACGAAAAGATGCTGAACAGGATATTCTTTTCTTTAAAGAACAAATTATTTCGATATTTGAGGATAAAGAATTAATAGATCTAAATGCAGCTACCGAAAAACGTGCACTTAAGATTCTTTCACTCCTGAAAGATTACCAGATTGCTGTATATCTATTTTCATTTAGCTCTTTTCTTGAGGCATTGCTGCTTGAAAACTACAATAAGGAATATCTAAATGCGGTAGCAAAGAAGATAGATGACAGATCAATTGAATATCGCAAGATATATACAACTGCTTATAATCAGCTGGAGGGTCAAGGAAGAGGCACTTTAGAGCAGCAATTACTTGGAATTTTCTCTGGTGCTGGTAGCTATCTTGGAAAGGCCATTGAAAAAACGCCTGTCGGAAATACAACTCCTATCGATGAGGCATTAATTGATATGAGCAAAAACCTCGATAGAATTAAAAAGAGCCAAATACATGTTCTTATGGAAAATATGCCTAGTGCAAAAGCTGTAGATGTTAAGCCTTTTGTAGAGGGTATTGTTAATGTAAATATATTTTTCAATAAAGAGGCTGAAATTCTGACGGATGGAGAAGCTATTTATTTGCTGCCACAGGGGAAGATGTTGAATATGTAAGGGTTGTTCATTCACCTAATTGGCAAAGCCAAAAGCTTTAGCAGCCTTAATCGGCTCAACACCATATGTAACTGGTTCATTGATAGGAGCTCTTTCAAGATGAAATCCTATAGGAATAGTGAATCCAAGCCTTTTCTAATGAAGCGAAGAACTCAGGGAACTCCTTCACTTAGAAAATCAACATTTTTGTATAATGTCCAAAGCTCTGATGAAAAATTGCTACTCTTCAATTCACCCTAAAGTCTCTTGTCATCTGAGATAATATTGCGTTTTTATAATGGTAAAATCTATAAATGCGTTAGTTATATTTACTCATAAACTAGATATATAAGCTGGAGTTCTTGGAGTCGTATACATAAGTATGCTCGATAAAAATAAGAAGAAAGAGCAGTAAACAGTGGAATCCAATGGACAATATACTATAGGTTCTGGCTTCATCGAGAGCTTTGACTCACGGTATCCAACACGGATTCTAGAGACACTTCTTCAAGATCGTACTACCGGCCGTAATATTATCTGGGCGGATAATGAATATGAAGCGCTCGGCGAGGGATATATGGGTGACGACGAAATTACTGTCGAGAAAATCACCGGTCTCTCCTCAGGTGTTATCAAGCCCCGTATTGCTAAGGAACAAGAACATCAATCCAAGCGAACAAAGTCTCGTGCTGAGGTCTTCACCCCTTCTTGGCTTTGCAATCAGATGAACAACGATATAGATGCTGCTTGGTTTGGAGTGCGGGATGTTTTTAACATTGAAGACAATCAAACGTGGCACATCGCTCAGGAGCCAATCATCTTTCCCCAAAAAAGAGGACATGGCTGGCGTGCTTATATTGAGAGTCCACGTTTGGAGATAACCTGTGGCGAAGCCCCTTTTGTGTGCTCACGCTACGATACTGTTACTGGTGAAATCTTGCCTGTGGAAAAACGTATTGGATTTCTCGATCGCAAGCTCCGTGTAGTGAGCGAGAAAACAAAAACACGCAAAGAATGGATACGCTGGGCATTTGCGGCGCTTAAGGCTTCCTATGGCTTCGAATACCAAGGAGACAATCTTCTTCTTGCACGTATTAACGTATTTGAAACGTTCTGTGAACATCTGCGTGAGCGCTGGAGTGTGGGTATATCCGACGAGGAGATGGACCAAGCTGCTTGGATTGTATCGTGGAACTTCTGGCAGATGAATGGTCTTACATGTGCTGTACCTACCAACAAGATGGATGCTGTCGCGCAGTCGACTCTCTTCGGGTATGAGGAGCCTGTGCCAGAACCGCTGCAACCCACGCTGTTTGATCCTCTAGATGAATTATTCTTCGACCAGGTAGTTGAAGAAGATAAAAAAGAGTTCGGCGAGATGGTACCCTTCTGCATCATATACGACTGGCAGGAAAACGAACCTCTTGAGTTTCAAGCGATGAAAGGCAAGGCGCGCCCCATGAATAAGAAATTCTATGCGGTGATTGGTAACCCTCCATACCAGGAGGAATTAGAAGGAAACCAGCGCAACCCACCCATCTACAATTTGTTTATGGATGAGGCATACAAGATTTCCAGCAAGGTTGAGTTGATTACGCCCGCTCGCTTTCTATCAGATGCTGGTCAAACTCCAAAGGAATGGAATCGCAAGATGCTCCAAGACCCTCATCTCAAGGTCATGGAGTTTGAGCCAGACGCTAGTACGGTCTTTTCTGGTGTGGAAATCAAGGGTGGCGTCGCAGTCACTTATCGCGATGAGGAATCGAATTTTGGTGCAATTGAAACGTTTGTACCTTATAAACCCTTACGTTCCGCTCTGTTTAAGGTGCAGGCTACTAGTGCTGGTACTCTGCCCGGCATGGTTACTGGAGCCGTTCCTTATAAGTTCACTGATAAGGCTAGGCAAGACCATCCCGAGTACGTTGAGTTGATGGGCAAGTCCTGCGACTTGAGGACAAACGCGTTGGATAATCTCTACGATAAGCTTTTCTTCAGAAATAAACTCGATGATTTGGAGTACGCCGCAATCTACGGGCTCTTTAAAAAGAAGAGAGAATGCCTTTGGATAGAGCGTCAATACATCGATGTTCCTGAAAACTTCAGTGGATATAAGGTGCTCCTATCTAAGGCTAATGGCGCGGGAACCTATGGAGAGAAGCTTTCGTCTTTTGAGATTGCTGCTAAGGGAGTCGGACATACGCAGTCGTTCATTTCGATAGGAAACTTCGAGACAGAAGCGGAGGCGAAAAATCTTGTTAAATATCTGGAGACGAAATTCGCGCGCTCGCTTTTGGGAATTCTCAAGGTTACCCAAGATATATGGAGTCTCGTTCCAGTTCAGGATTTCACTGATGACTCAGACATCGACTGGTCGAAGTCCATCTCCGAGATCGATAAGCAACTTTACGTGAAGTACGGACTGAACCAAGAAGAAATTGACTTCATCGAGTCACATGTGAAGGAGATGGATTAGTCATGTCTTTCACTGATATTAGTAAGCTCGTAAATACATCACATCCAGCGTTACCTCAGATTTATGCTTATACGACGCCTGAGATTGCCCGTCATAATGGTTGGACCAAAATTGGTTATACAGAGCAGAATGTTGATACACGCCTTAAACAGCAGATGCATACCGCAGACGTGGAGTACAAGCTTGAATGGCACGGCAATGCAACTTATGAGGATACAGGGGAGACTTTTCACGATACTGACTTCCACGGTTATCTTCGCAAGCTTGATATTGTTAGCAAGCCAGGAACTGAGTGGTTTGAAATAGAGCCCTCTCCTGCTCATCAGCGCTTTTATGAGTTTCGTGAAAATCATGGAATTGTAGGAGATGCGCTTGCACCCGTTGAATATCGACTGCGCGATGAGCAGGAGAGGGCTTCGGAAAAAACGGCCGATTATGCACACCTTCACGAGCGTGGTGAGTTTCTCTGGAACGCTAAGCCTCGCTTTGGTAAGACTCTTACTTCGTACGATTTTTGTAAGCGTATTGGCGCACAAAAGATCCTTATCGTTACCAATCGTCCTGCTATCGCAAACTCTTGGTACGACGACTATGTAAAGTTTGTCGGATCTGAGTCGGGGTTAGCTTTTATCAGTTCTATAAGCACACTTCAAGGAAGGCCATATTGTCTTTCTCGTGAGCAGTATCGAGAAGGGCTCAATAACGGTGTTCCTAAGGGCTTTATTGAATTTGTGAGCCTGCAAGATCTCAAGGGCGCTATTGATTTTGGTGGAAAATATGACAAGCTTGCCCATGTGGCAGAACTTGAGTGGGATGTTCTTATCATTGATGAGGCTCACGAGGGTGTAGATACCTTCAAGACTGATGTGGCATTTGACCATATAAAGCGCAAATTCACTTTGCACCTCTCAGGTACGCCTTTTAAAGCAATTGCTAACGAGAAGTTCCCTGAGGACGCTATCTTCAACTGGACTTATGCCGATGAGCAGAAGGCAAAAAAAGATTGGGATAACCCAGAACTTCCAAACCCCTACGCGGAGCTTCCACGTCTTAACATGTTCACTTACCAGATGTCCGACATTGTGGCAGGGAAAATCAAACGTGGCATGGACATCGACGGAGAGAACGTTGAGTATGCCTTTGATCTAAACGAGTTTTTCGCTACCAACGAAAATGGCTATTTCCTTCACAACGATGACGTTAATCGTTTTTTGGACGCACTTACCACACAGAAGAAGTTTCCGTTTTCCACATCTGAACTCAAAGACGAGCTGCGTCACACGCTCTGGATGCTCAACCGAGTGGATTCAGCCAAAGCACTTGCGAAGAAGTTAAAACAGCATCCCGTTTTTAAGGATTATGAAATTGTACTTGCAGCAGGCGACGGTAAGCTGGACGACGATGAGGTGAGTGCTCAGGCCTTTGACAAGGTGCGCAAAGCCATAGCCGAACATGGTTACACCATCACACTCTCAGTGGGCCAGCTTACTACCGGCGTCACTATTCCCGAGTGGACGGCAGTACTCATGCTCTCCAATATGAAGAGTCCTGCACTCTATATGCAGGCAGCCTTCCGTGCGCAGAATCCATGTCTGTTCAACAGAGATGGAAAGTTCCTGCGCAAAGAGAATTCCTACGTCTTTGATTTTGACCCTGCTCGCACACTTACTATCTTCGAGGAGTTTTCAAACGATCTCTATACCGATACCGCCTCAGGTGGTGGCACCGCCGATGACCGCAAGCAGCGCGTGAGGACGCTTCTCAACTTCTTCCCGGTTATCGGTGAGGATGAGAACGGCGAGATGATTGAGCTCGATGCCGAGCGCGTACTCTCTATCCCGCGTAAAATCCGTTCGCGTGAGGTGGTACGTCGTGGTTTCATGAGCGACTTCCTCTTTCAGAACATCTCGAACATCTTCCGCGCGCCCGCCGAGGTACTCGATGTGCTGCAAAAGCTCGAGCCCTATAAGGCTCCCAGCAAGGAGCTTGGTGTGCACGAAGACACAGCAGATAAGCTTGATCTCAATGAGAACGGCGAGGTAGAGATTCCACAGGAACAGGTGATAGGTCTCGCCAATGGCATATTTGGAGAAAAAGTCTACAGCTCCATTGCAGATGAGCTTGATGATGTCATTGATACCATTACTGTCGATGAGGATGGTGACTCTGGTGACGTGTTCCTTGATAACTTGCAGTCAATATTCTCGGATAGCATTGCCAAACCTCTCGTAGAGGCAGCGAATGAGAAGTATGGCGATGAGTTCCGCTCCTCGCAGCAGAAAAAGGTGGAGCGCCGCATCAAGGCAGATGTAGACATCAGACTTCACCGAGAGGTGGGTAATTTCACCATTGAGAGGAATCGCATCGAGAAGGAGCGAGCAAGCCAGCTTGACCTTGCACAGACACAGGAAGAGGCTGATGAGATTAACCGAGCCCAAGATAAAAAGATTGAGAACGCGCGGCAGAGTCTCGTTGAGAACCTCAAAGATTCTCGTGATGAACTGGTAAAGAGTGCTGGCGAGACTGTAGTACGCGAAGTGGAAACTGCCAAGAGGGAGAACAAGAAGCAAACCATTGAAGGTAGTATTCGCGACCACCTGCGTGGATTCTCTCGCACTATCCCATCGTTCTTGATGGCTTACGGCAACGAGGATACGACGTTAGCTCACTTTGATCAGATAATTCCAGAGGATGTATTCTTTGAGGTAACAAGCGTGACTGTAGAGCAGTTCTGCTTGCTGCGCGACGGAGGAGACGTTACCGACCCCGAGAGTGGAGAAACAGTTCACTTTGAGGGACAACTTTTTGATCCCGTGGTTTTTGATGACTCGGTGCATGAGTTCATCAACCTGCGCGGAAAGCTTGCCAACTACTTTGATGACAGTCAGGACGAGGATATTTTCGACTACGTGCCTCCGCAAAAGACTAACCAGATTTTTACGCCCCGAAACGTGGTTGTGAAGATGGTAGACCTGTTCGAGCAAGAAAACCCGGGCTGCTTCGACGACCCGAATCACACCTTCGCTGACCTCTACATGAAGAGTGGTCTCTACATTACCGAGGTTATAAAGCGTTTGTTTAACAGTGAAAAGATGTGTGAGCTTTTCCCAGATGACCGAACTAGGCTTAATCACATCCTTGAAGAGCAGGTCTTTGGTATTGCACCGACCGAGATTATCTACAAGATAGCAACGAACTACATCTTGGGTGCGAACGGAGAGGTAGGAGGCAGCTGCAATACAAACTTTGTAAAGGCTGACTCTGCGAAGCTGGCTAAGGAAGGAAAGCTTGCTGAGTTTGTTGAACAGACCTTTGGAGGGAAGTTGTGAACGCAACCGTTCTATGGAACTTTTAGTCGTTAGAGGGCTTATGTGCTTGCTTTAGAAAGTATTTGAGCAGGCTGAAAATATGAAGAAGTAAGAAAGATAATCTCATGGAACAGGGGCGAGGAATATGAACAGTCCGTATGGATCAATTTGGCGCAAGTGGGATTTTCATGTACATACTCCGTACTCGATTCTTAACAATAAATTTGGATGCAACGCTGAGGAACCTAAAGATTTTGATAGATACGTTCAAGTTTTATTCTCAAAGGCTCTGGAAAAAGATGTTTATGCAATCGGTATAACGGATTACTTTTCCATTGACGGTTACAAGTGCTTAAAAAATAACTATCTCGATAATGACGAAAAGCTTGCTGAGCTCTTTCCCGATGAGGACATGCGACATCGAATTAAAGAGATTTTTGTGTTTCCCAATATCGAGTTACGCCACGATACGTTTATTGAAGGCACGAACTCAGGGAGAAAGAATATTGATATCCATGTCTTGTTTTCCAACGAAATTGATCCAACAACAATAGAACAAAGCTTTTTGCATCAGTTAACGGTTAAGGTGAGTCCAGGTGTGCAGCCACTCACTCATGAGGGAATCGAAAAAATAGGAAAGACTATCAGAGAGGATAATGGTGGAAAGGGAGACGACTATTCTCTTGGGCTAAAGCATGCTTCTATCAGCTATGAGGAAGTCCACAAATTACTGGAGTCATGTGATGACTTTAAAGATTCGTATGCAGTTGCCACTGCGGTAGATGAGAATCTCGCAGAGGTGCCATGGAATGGAAGAGATTACCTTAGAAGAAAGAGTATCTATTACCAGTCCAACTTCTATCTCACATCGAATGAGGCAACCCGCAAGTGGGCACTTGCAGAAGGCGAAGAAGAAGATCGAATTAAAGAGTTTGGCTCCATTAAGCCTTGTATTTGGGGATCGGATGCTCATAGTTTTGATCGCATGTTTGAGCCTTCTGAACGTCGCTATTGCTGGATAAAGGCCGACACTTCGTTTGAGGGCTTATTACAGGTGCTGTGCGAGCCTAAGGATAGGGTGTACATCGGTAAAGACATCCCATCAGCTCCTGACCCGCATCGAATAATTGAGTCAATAACGCTTAATGGCGAAGACTATAAAGGCAGTAAAGTTGTATTCAATGAGGGACTGACCTGCATAATTGGCGGCAGATCTACAGGTAAATCACTTCTTATACGTCAGCTTGCTCATGCAATTAATCCGACCTATGCAGCAGAGCAGGAAAAACGCTCATCTTTAGAGCCGCTGCAGATGCTAGCAAATTCTACAGTTACTTGGAAAGATGGTCTGAGCGACGAAGCACGACAGATAATCTACTTACCTCAAACATATCTCAACCGTACTGTAGATAACTCAGAATTAAATGAAGGCGCAAGTAGGCTCATTGGTGATGTACTTCGCCAAAATCAGAAAATTGAAGAAAGCTACAATACGCTAAAATCACAACTGGCAAACATCAATAATGCTGTCAGTGCAGACATCAAAAAATATTTTGAAACAAAAGAAAATATTGAACGTTTGGTGCAAGAGCGTCTAAATGAGGGTACTTCAGCTCAATTTGAAAAAACGGCGCACGACCTCGAAGAGCAAGTAAATCAGCTAATGGCAACCTCGTCCGTTACGCCGGAAGAATTAGAGGAATATGCCCAGCTATTAATCGAAATTGAAAAGAAACGTGATGAAGCGAAGCGGCTCAAAGATGATATTAGTGGCCTAACTGAATTGCCCACGCCAATACTCTCAATCGATAATTTCTATATTGACGGCTCTCATTTAGCTCAACTTACGCCGAGTATCACAAATCAGATCCAACCGCTAATCGATAAAATCAACTTAGCTATTCAACCTATGTGGGAACAAGAGCTTACGCAAATTAAAACTACCATTAATGTCAAGCTGCAGGAGACTATCAGAGAGGGTATGGAGTTAAAAGAAAAAATTGAAATTCTCCGACCTAAAGTTGAGCAGAATGAACTACTAAAGAAGACGGCAGATAGGCTTGCAAAGGAAAGGGAGCGTTTAAAAGCAGCGCAGGAAAGAGAAAGCCGTATCGAAGCACTCCAAAAAGAGCAAGATCAGTCACGCAATGCCATTTTGTCTGCTCACGACTCGAGAAGTCAGGCATATGAGAATTATTGTGATGCGGTCAAAGCCGGTACAAACGGACTATCTGAAGAGTTGGAGTTTTCTGCCGAACCAATCTGGAAGCTCAATGATTTCATCGAAAGACTTCGTGCTCTTATTGACTTTAGAAGTCTAGGTGGATTCAGGAAAGAAACTAACTTTGACCTTCAGAATCCAGACTCGAATGAGTTGAATAATGGTAGAGAAAAGTTGTTGACGCAGATTTGGGATGCAGTAGTAAATCCCGCTTCTACCAAGGCGATTAAGCTACGGCAAGGCGTTAATGATCGTGACTTAGTCAGCGCCTTATCTGGTGATTGGTATAACATCCATTATGTAGTAAAAAATGAGGGTGACGATTTGAAACAAATGTCACCAGGTAAGAAGGGGCTTGTTTTATTAGAGCTTATTGTTGAACTAGAAAAGGGCACCTGTCCTATTTTGATAGACCAGCCGGAAGATGATCTTGACAACCAGTCTATCTATACGAACCTACGCAGCTTTATTAAAGAAGCCAAATGTAGGCGCCAGATTATCATTGTGACTCACAATGCAAATATTGCCTTAGGAGCAGATGCGGAAGAGTTGATTGTTGCCAACCAACATGGAGCTGGCAATAAAAATAGATTGGCCAAATTTGAATATAGAAGTGGTTCGATTGAAAACAATGTACAGAATAAAGAACGGAGTGAGTATTACTTAGATCAGTGCAGCATCCAGGAGCATGCCTGTCGTATCCTTGAGGGTGGTCGCGAGGCTCTGGAACGAAGACGTAAAAAATATCAGCTCAGCTAGATGCGTATATTGTAACTAGACATACGTCTAAAAAATCTCGCCAGTTTTCAGAAGCAAAGTTTGAATCGCTGCAGGATTTAACGTACCGTCCCCTAGGAGTCGAAGCCTTGGGGGACGGTATGCCTAGAGTGTGCCGAGTCGTTATAGTGACGGAGAAATACCCGCCTTTCGTCGACGCTGGGAATTCTTATGACACCGAATTTAATTAGAATAATCCAGGAAATAAATATGCCACAGAATTTTCACAACGCTAACTCTAAAAATTCAGAGTTAGCCGGTACGTCCGTTGTACTACAAGCCCGAAGACCTAGGTCAGTTTATTCTTGCACCTTATAGATAGTTACCTCACAAACGTAAATTCGCCAACAAAAATCTGGATCTACAGGCACTTCTCCAGCGTCACCTCCATAACAAAATGACTTACGGACAAGACATTCAATCCACTCACCTGTTTGTAATGTTTTAATGATGTCTTCGAACATGATTAATTCGTAGTCGTGTCCAGGTGTAAAAGGAAGCAATTGACCGTTTTTGTAAAATCCAAAACCTAGATCATTAATTTCAATCCAATTTTGGTTTTTATCTGTTTCTTGAGGCGCGCGACCTAAAACTAAAACATCGTTTTCCTTTAAACTGGCAATCAGTTGCTCTTCCTCGATGTTTCTGCTGTTTTCTTCTGAGATATGCCAAGTTGATTGAAACCAAAGTTCGCTAATACCGAGCTTTGTAATTTTTTTAGAGTCAGGTGTAAAGTCTTCTGGAGTGACAGCTTTAAAAAACGCTTTTTGTCCTCGCATTGTAATAGCCTCATTAAGAGTTTTGGCAGAAGCATATTCGTCTGATAAATAATCATTAACAGTAAAATGATCGCCTGAGAAAGGCATTGGATTAGGTAAATCGTTGCTGTCCGTAGTAGCAATGTCCTTTTTACTAATAAAATTATTATTTGAAGGGCAATCTATTCCAGTGATAATTGGCCGATGTTGTTTAATCGTCACCATATCTGGTAGATTTGCAGCGTTTGGGAATTCCTCTAAGATTTCCTCAAAGTCGCTTTTATCGACTTCATCATCGAAGTCTTCTAAGTTAGCAATATCGAAAAACCAAGATTCATCCCATGATTCTTCACTCATTTAGATACCTCTAATCTGTCTCTTCTGGGCGGTTAGATGTTTAACGATAAATTGAGTGTAATAGGGAGTTTTATTTTTACTGTCCATTGCAGCACCCACTTAGATTAGTTTTAGACCTTATCCTTCTTTTCACATACTTGCAGATGGACTACGGAATGCATTTTTGGAGAGCATTTGCTACTAAGTGAGGTAAAAATGGGCGCATATTATATCAACTTTTATTTTCATAACATTGAGTATGATGACGGATTCTATGGCGGAGAATTTTCAGCCCTTGACGATCGCGTTTATTGCAAGTTCTTATACGATAGGGAAACAAAGGAATATATCGATATCTGGGACAACACTCAACCTATTGATGAAATTCTTCCAATTCCAATTTGGTGGCTTGATAAGAAGCTTGAAAAGAATGGGAAGCTTGGAAAGCATGAAAGCAAAGTGAGCTATTAATGACCCCGATGTTTTTCTTTATGTTTTTGTTTCTTGAGCTCAAATTGATGTTGTTTTAGGACTGCTTGTTGCACTTTGTTGAAATTTTTAAGTTCTACTTTTCTAGCTTCAAGTTGTAGCTGTAGAGCTTGTTGTGATTTGGTGCCTATACCCGTTTTCTGCATTTGTTTGCGCGCAGCGCGTTGTTTTCGTTTGGGATTTTCAAAGGTGCGATTATTTTCAATAACTAATGATGGACTAAATTTAAGACGATAAAAATTCTTGAGTACAAAATCATATACTTCATAGTCTTTTGGTTCTGCGCCGAATGTAACTTTTGCCACCGTAAGTTTATTGTCTTCAACGCGTTCAAAGATGCCGACCCAAAAGGGAGCATCGAATAAAACAATCAGCGTAACGCTGGATCGATTCATGAAATTCCTCCTTGTATGTGGTTACACAAAGAACGGACAACCCAAGGAGGGAAGGTTACTTATCCCGTAATAACGAGACGACCGGGCTACCTACCGGTTCTAGCATACTTTATCCAGTACACGTTGCGTTTTTATCTTTGTGGACGTTTGTTGTAAGGAATAACGTCGGTGTTTATTATGACAGAAAGCCGTTGTTGAGGCTCATTGAATTTTAGCTTTAAGGGGTCATTTAAATACACTATTGTATAGGTGTTCGAGTTAGAAAAGAGATTCCCAAATAGATAGAAGAGTCCTTATGAATTATGTCCAAAAAGTTCCCGTTGCTATTTGTGGTGTTGCATTAGGTTTTGCAGCACTTGGAAATCTTTTTAAGAATTCTTTCGAGGGCCTTTATCTTGCCTGCGGCATACTTTCTATTGCTCTTTTAGCTCTCTATACCCTCAAATTTATGGTGTCGACAAAAGTTGTATTGCGAGAGCTCTCGGATCCTATTGGACTTTCAGTTGCCGCAACATATCCAATGGCAGTCATGCTGATTTCGGTGTATATGAAGGCTGATATTGGTGATGCGGCACAGTTATTTTGGTTTGCAGGAATTGTGTTACACATACTGTGTATAGCTCTCTTTACTTCTCGATATATTGCAAAATTTAATTGGGAGAATGTGCACGCTAGCTGGTTCATTGTGTATGTAGGTATCGTTGTTGCCAGTGTTACAGCGCCGGCGTTTAACTTTGAAACAAGTGTTGGCACGGTTGCATTTTGGTTTGGATTTATCTGCCTTGTAGTGCTTTTTATAGTAGTAAGCATTCGGTACGTTAAATATAGGCCTGTGCCTGATTCCGCTGAGTCACTCGCTTGTATTTATGCAGCTCCAACAAGTCTTTGTATTGCGGGATATATTCAATCTATTTCGTCAAAGTCTGTACCGTTTCTTTTGGTTATGCTGGCAATCGCTTCACTTATTTATGTAGCTTCGCTTGTATGGTGTGCTAGGTGTCTCACAAAACCGTTTTTTCCTAGTCACGCTGCGTTTACCTTTCCCTTTGTAATTTGTGTCGTTGCGCGTACGCAGACGTCGGCATACCTGGCCGAACTCGGCCAGCCTCTCCAATGGCTCGACGGAATAGCCATTGTTGAAACGGTGCTTGCAGCAGGGCTTTGTATTGTTGTGCTTGTACGATTGCTTGCTTACGTGCGTGATCGGACTTTAGGACGATAGATGCGAGTAGCTTGAGATGATGTTTTGTATTTGTTTTGACAAAAGCCATTGCCCAAAGGTAATGAGAACTTCAAGTATTTTGTCGTCAGGTTTTAATTATTTTTTGTATTTTGTGTTTGCAATATAAACCATTACTACCGCATCAATCGCAATAATACTGCCCGCAATGATTGCTGTTGTGTTTGTTGTATTTGGACCAAGTAGTGCCATGAAAAAGAGTACCAATGCACTTATAAGCGTGCCAATACCCGCTACAAAACAGAGTTTTTTCTCATCTATTGTTTTCTTTTCATCTTCAGTCATTGTGTTATATCCAGCAATTGAAATAGCACCATGACCAGATAGAAGTACAAGAGACCAAATGCCAAGAATTGCGGTTAGAGACCACAATATAACTGAAGATAACATCGTATTCACTCCAATCAGGAACGAATTGCTTGTTAATTGAATTATACGTCTTCGAATTTAATTGAGTAATTGAATAATGTCAGTCCTTTTATCGTTATGTTTGTTAGCAACAACATAGATTTTTTCTGTCCATTACAGTACCCACTTAGATTGGTTTTTGAAAAGAATGGGAAGCTTGGTAAGCATGAAAGCAAAGTGAGCATTTAAACTCTTTATAGCTTTGTGAATGGCCGCTATTGTGCTTCGTTATAAGGAATTTTTTACGCTTCTGAACTTTCTTCTACCTCAAAAAGAATCTTGAGGGCTTCCTTGTATTTCTCGACGCGTTTTAAGTCCTTCTCAGTAACCTTTTCCAGGCGGGATAGGTTTGAGTTGTGTTGTAGATCGCAAATTTTCACATGTCGTGCAATGTTATTTTTACTTAGATGGCGAACATAGTCCATGTACTCGACTTTGGGATTGTGGTTCAAGAGAAGCAGAACTTCAATAACCTCCTCACTCATACCAGCTGCACGAATATCATCTACCGTGTAATCTGTGTCTTCCAGAACATCGTGCAGAAGCGCTACACAGGTCTCGGCTTCTTGACCTTCTCCAAAACGCTCAGCGAGACTGATGGGGTGGAAGATGTAGGGGATTCCTGCTTTGTCAACTTGATCCTTGTGCGCTTCAAAGCAGAGCTTCATCGCAGCTTTAGTCATGGGTGTGTAATACATGAAGTCTCCTAGCATCAATGAGCAGCTTCTATGCTGATAGATTTATGCGATTGTTTTTTGGTTTCCTCTATTTTACGAGTTTTGCACTCTAAATCACAAGTTCTCTGAGCATCTGACCATACGCCGCTGAATCGCTGGTCATGCGCTCGCAGTGGTCATAGCCCTGCCAGATAGTAAGCGTGGCCTCGGGATACACCTTAGGCAGAACCTTCCTCGCGCGTTTCAAGTCAAAGTCCTTCTCGCCATACGTGAAGATGCAGCGGCGTTGTACGTCGGGACTAAGAGCGGGCAGGTCAACGTTGCTGCAGTCGTGAATGATGTTCTGGATGCTTTGGTCGCTCATCGCAATAAAGTGCTCTGACATAGGTTTAGCTGCAACTTTTCCGTAAAGTTGTTCCATCTTTTGTACGGAAAGTTCGGGGTCTGCAATGGCTTTGCGGTGCTTGGCAAGGAACACTTTCTTGAGCACAAACTCAAGCGCGGAGGCAAGAAATCCTCCTGTCCAGAAGCTTGTTCCCTCAAAGAAGAGGTGGTCAAAGACTAAATCGGGGAACTTGAGAAGCTCAGATAGGACTACGCCGCCAAGGGACGCGCCAAAACCCAGGGAGAGATGGGTTATGTTGTGCTCCAGCAGCCAGTCATGAATCTGCGCTGCTTCTTGAGAGGCTGAGACATATTCCGTTGCATCTTCTTCCCCGTGAGCGGCAAGATCTGGGACCAGATAACGCAGGTCATCGCCCATGTTATTCACAAGAACAGTCTTCATTCCCTCTGCAGACGAGAGCATGGGATGAATTAGCAACACGATAGGTGTGGTCTCAGCACAAGCGTCGGGCTCAATGAGGTGCATCTTCATGGCAGTTCTCCATCCATTGTTCACCTGCGATTATATCTCTGCTGGGCACACGGATTTGCTGTTTGTTCACCAAAGCTGACATTTTCCGCGAACGGTAGAGGTGGAGATGTGAAAGATATCCGGGAGGGAGGTCCGAGATTTATTTTTGTTCTCGCATAATCATCTCGTTAAGCAGCTCTGAGAATTCCTCATAGTTTTTTGATTTAATTAGGCGAGTTACATTTGCAGGTTCAGAAAGTACCTGGATAAGACTATCAAATAAAATTCTAAATGAAGCCCTGTCGTGCTCACTGAGTCCCATTAGCATGATGATATTTACTTTTTGGCCATCCCAGTCCATTGGTTTTTGGTTGATAACTACGGACAAAAAAGAGCGCTCAGTTGAGGCGGACATTGAATGCGGCATAGCTACTCTATTGCTAAAAGCGGTTGGAGAGAGAACTTCTCTCTCCAGTACTTCTTTAGCGTAGTTCTCTTCACAGAATCCAACAGAAGAGCAGGTTTTTACAATAGTTCGTATAAGTTCCTCTTTAGTAGCAGCATATAACTCCTCATGAAAAAGACTTTTAACCAGGAAACGTTTAATAAGACCAAAGGCTTGGGTACCTCGTCTACGCGCCAGTATTGCATCAGTAGCTTTTTTAATTGCATCCATGTCAGTATTGGTGAGGATAGGGTTAACTATAACCGTTCGTCCAGAATGAGGAGAATTGATCTCTACTGGCGTAATTATCAGCTCATTTGAAAGTTCTACAGGATTGCAAGAAGTAACAGGCATTACCGTATCAATGGATAGGTTTCTTCCAAACTCCGTTTGAATTCTGTTAATGCTTTGTCTATGTAAATCATGATAATCAAGATATAAAAAAGCACACGAAACACTTTCACTTTCAGGTTTTTCTCGATCAAAATACGCACCAATGTGAAAGGCAAGGAATGAGACTTCATCCTCGTTAAGGCTAAGACCAGTCTTGGCAGTTATTTCAGTTGCAAAGAAAGCAGCCATGTCATAAACAAGGGGATAAGTTTCTTTGATGCGATTTGATAGCGGGTTTTTTGCAAACACTCCATTGGGGACGCGCTGCAAAATACCATGAAGATGAATGGCTATATGAGTTAGAAATTCATAGTCAAAAGGCTCAAGGTGATATACCCGCTCAAGCTTTGCGACAATCGCTTGAGCAAGTTCAATATCTGATTGATTAATAAGATCTTCTAGCTGATTTTTGGAATTAAAAGAGTAGTTTTTACCTGAGCTATTTGAAGAAAGAATAAGCGCAAAGTAGGCAATTTCTTCGTCATTCATTGAAATATTGAATTTTGAACTAATTCTAGAACAAATGAGTTGAGCTGCAGTAAACTCAGGGGTATCGAGAAGGGCATGATCTCTTTTATTTTCTTTTGGAAGCGTTCTTCCTTTTTCAATACGATCTATGGTAACAACAAGATGCATAACAATGTTGTTGACACCATAATCATCAGCATGAAGACCTTGGGATGTAAGAGATTGGGTCACAATACCTGTAAGCCAAGGAAGATCATACCCTCCTCGTACTATGCCCTCTCCTGTAAAAGTGGCAAATCCAACAGGACTTTCGGTTGCAAGCATGCAGCCAATGAGGCGACGCTTATTTCCTTCTGAACCCTGTAGCAGAACGGTATCACGATGACGAATAATCTTTAGATCAAACAACCTAATTGAATCACGGACTCTTCTAAGGTCACTTTCAATAGTTGCGTCTGAAATACAGAATTTATCAGCTAAATCATAGATAACAAGAGGTTCATCAGTTGATATTAAAAGTCTCAGTAGTTGGTCAGTTCTACTCTCATCATCGTTTATGGAAGTATTCCTCTTGCTTGGCTGTTTTGTGCTCTTTGCTAAACGATATCCACGATAAGAAGATTCAACTATAGGGGAACTACTTAAGTTATTTATCTTCTTAATGCGATTACGAATAGTTCTGGTTGTAACTCCAAGCATATCGGCAAGGTAGGAAGCCTCAATCCAATTACCGGTCTTTTCGAGCGCTTTGATTAGTGATTCTTCATTCGTAGCCAAGGCAGCCTCCTCTTTAATCTAAATCCTATTTTTCCTAAGGTTAGGAAAAATTTCAACTGAGCCGTATTTCCTCACCCTAGGAAACAGGTTAATTGGAGTCTAGAGAGAATAGGAACAATAATGAAACTGCAAGAAGTTACTTGGCAGTATTTCTGCTAGAGAGAAGGGCAAGATATGTCTAAGCATCTTGAGGTTCTTTTAGTTTGTGGTTCTGGAGCAAGTAGTGGTTTTATGGCAGTAAACATGAAGAAAGCTGCCGCAGAACACGATCTTGATATTTCAATCACTGCAAGAAGTGAGGCCGAGGTTGAGAGCTACATTGACTCCATCGATGCCCTGATGATTGGTCCCCATCTTAAGTATCTTGCTGATGAGCTTAAAGAAAAATATGCCGATAAGCCTGTTCAGGTGATTCTTATGGACCCCGCATATTACTCAACCCTAAATGGCGAGAAGGCGCTCAAGCATCTTATTAAAACAATTCGCGAAGCAAATGTTTAGTAATCTAACGATGAATCGAATCATTTGACGATCAGATTCGTCATAAAAGATTTGTTGGTAACATGCCGCTAAGGAGGCTACAACTATGAATAAGCTCATTGACTGGCTTCAGACGAGCTTCTCGCAAAAAATGAACAAGATTGTTCAGAATCCTTGGATTCTTACAATTAAAAATTCTGTAATGCAGGCACTTCCTCTTATTTTCTTAGGTTCAATTTTTAGTTTACTTACAATTCCTCAGAATTATTTTGAGTGGTGGCCAAACTTCTGGACACCTTACGGATGGACGTTTGGTATTGTTGGCTTGATTGTTGCATTTTTGATTCCTTACAACCTATTAATGCTTAAGGATCACAAGCGCTCTGCACTTAATGCAGGCATTGCTGGCGTCATTCTGTTCTTGATCTCTCTAAATCCACAATTTGTAGCCGATCAAGCAGCTATGATTGCAGCAGGAGAATCTACGTGGTTCCGTATTTCTAATATTGGCGGCTTCGGTGCTGGCGGAATGTTTTTAGCAATTGTTGCTGGTCTTATATCTGCAGCAGTTCTAAATAAGTTTGCTAACTTTTCATTTTTTAAGGAAGACTCTGTAATTCCTGATTTTGTAAAAGACTGGTTTAACTCAATGCTTCCTATTGGCATCGTAACAGTTTTTGGTTGGATTCTTACCGATCCAAAGTTTTTGAATCTTAATCTATATCAGCTGGTTGTTAGCTGCTTTATGCCTCTTCAGAGTATTGTTAACTCACCTGTTGGTCTTGTAATTGCAATGTTCCTTTTCTGTTTCCTGTATTCTATGGGTATTTCTACCTGGGTTTTAACACCAGTATTTACTCCAATTCTTCTTGCAAATGCCGAGGCAAATGGTGCTCTTGCAGCTGCTGGTAGTGCAACAGCATCAAATCTTGCAGTCTTTACCGATGCTTTTGTGTACTCTGGATATATCTGGATTGGCGGCATTGGCTGCACGTTATCTCTTGTCCTTCTGATGGCATTCTCTGCTAAATCAAACCAGCTAAAAGCACTTGGTCGTGCTTGTCTTGTTCCTGCAATTTTTAACATTAACGAGCCTTGTGTATTTGGTGTAGTTGCGTGGAATCCAATCATGATGATTCCAATGTGGCTTCAAGGCATTGTTGTACCACTTGTTGCATACGTATTTACTAAGGTAATCCCACTAGGTGCTATTCCTTCGATGCTCTTTAACATGTGGTATTGTCCATTCCCAATCGCCACATTCCTTACCTGCGGAACAGTAGGCAGTATTGTCCTGATGCTTATTATCTTTGTGATATCTGGTCTTATTTGGATGCCATTCTTTAAAACATACGATAAGCAGCTTGTTGATGCTGAGACCGCAGAAACTGAGTCCGATTCAGATGACGATTGGTCGTTCTAAATCTAAAAATTTACACCTGAGTCTATGAATTGAATTGTGGCTTCAGGAAATCTCAAATGACGTTTAGAGTCTAGAGGAGAATTTCTTATGGAAGAAGAAATTGATAAGACCACCCAGGATGCTATGACCATCCTTATTGCTGCAGGCGAGGCTCGCAATGAATGCAAACTTGCTTATGAGGCTGTTGCTGCTGGCGATATTGCGCTTGCAGAGGAAAAAATCGCTGCTGCAGACGCAAAGATTCTTGAAGCTCATCATGTTCAGACTGATCACATTCAAGGTGTTTTTCGTGGAGAAAAGCAAGAGTACAGTCTTCTGTTCTCACACGCTCAGGACACGCTCATGGTCATTTATTCTGAGATCATTACCGCTAAACAGCTTGTCCAAGTTTTTAAGTCTTTTGATGACAGGATTAAAAAGTTGGAGGAGCACTAAATGGAAGCAAAGCCTCAGGTAAGGCATGGTTTCCCAAAGGATTTTCTTTGGGGTGGTGCTTTTGCAGCTAATCAGATGGAAGGTGCTTGGCAAGAAGGCGGTAAGGGTCCTTGTGTAAGTGATCTTAATGAGTACAAGTCAAATGTTCCGCTTGACGAGAAATACAATGGAGAAGAGACTACTCAGAAAGTTACCGCAGCCCTTGAAGCAACTGATAGGATTTTTCCTAAACGTTGGGGCATTGATTTCTATCACAACTTTGAGGAAGATTTAGAGCTTCTTTCAGAGCTTGGTTTGAAGACGTTCCGAACTTCAATTAATTGGTCACGTATTTTTCCTAATGGGGATGACGCTGAGCCTTCTGAAGAAGGGTTAGCTTTTTATGACAGGCTTATTGATGCAGTTATTGCTAACGGCATGGAGCCTATGATTACCTGCTCTCATTATGAAATGCCAGTTGCATTAACGCTTAACTACAAGGGTTGGGCTTCTCGCGAACTGATTAATCTTTTTGAGCGTTACTGTAAGGTTTTATTTGACCGTTATCACGATCGAGTTAAGCTGTGGATTCTTATTAATCAAATTAACCTTGTGTCAGTTGAGTCTTTTAACCACCTTGGAATTTGTGCTGATAAGGTAGATAACCTTGCAGAAGCTAAATACCAGGGAGTTCATAACGAGATGGTAGCTTGTGCTCGCACTACTCGTTATGCTCATGAAAACTATCCCGAGCTCCAGATAGGCATGATGCTGTGCGGTGGACCCGATTATCCATCGTCAAGTAATCCTGAGGACGTTCTTGCCTGCTATAGGCATAATCAGATGGAGTTCTATTACTCTGATGTATTGCTCAGAGGTCAGTATCCAGGATATGCTTTGCGCTTCTTTGAAGAGAATGGTTTTGACATTCACTTTGGCGAGAATGACCTTGAAGATTTAACAAATACCGCCGACTTCATGAGTTTCTCGTATTACTATTCAAGCGTTTGTAGTGCTCAGAGCTTTGCGGATGGAAATAAAGATTTCTCTAA
>CALHVU010000055.1 GCA_938036925.1 uncultured Atopobium sp. | reverse complement strand
GCCCAGATAAAAGTTTTTGAGGCGGTAAAAAATCGTCTTAGTTGGAGATAAAACATCTATTTTTCAATTTTCATTTCCAACTAAACGCGTTTTTTACCTTTTTCGGCACATAATTTTGAGCTCAAAAATTACGTATTAATAGAAATGAATTTAATTGCAGAATTATTCAGATTTTTGAAACCAAGCCAGAGAAGTTACATAATGAACTCCCGCAGGGTGCCAAACGACAAATCTTGCACAGATTTCCTGTGTGATTTCAAATCGGTCAGATTACTTGCGCCATTTCCGGGTATGGAATTCATACTTTTTCGCGAAGGAGTGCTATGGATTACTGTCTTTCGTACTTTTCAGCGTTTAATTTATTGATAAGTTCCTCTAGGCCATTTGTTTCGTTGTCCGCATCAAATGGTATGGTCAGGACGCTACTTGTTCCCGAGTCTACACCTGGAGCGGCTATGGAACGAGAGCTTGCCGTCTACTATGGACACCTGCCGGAAATACAAGGCGTGCGTCTTCACCAGGAGTCTAATGGTAAGGTTGACCTGCTAATTCGTGATGTGAATTCTGCGTCTACAAGAGCAAATGTTGCGCTTCACATCTGTAATACGAACGTTTTACCTTCGTCACTCCTGCCAATAGATACTGACTTAAAAGGATTTGTGACATCTCCAGAATTCACTTATTTGCAGATCGCGTCAAAACTCGATTTCATCGGAACAATTCTTGCAGGTAGTGCGCTGTGTTCTGATTATTTTTTGAACCAAAATGGTCACGGTGGAGTTTCACAACGCCAAAATGGCCCTCTGACAAATCGCGCTGCAATTGCAAAGTTTCTTGCCACACAAGGAAGAAAGCGCGGCATCATTCCAGCTAAACGAGCGCTTCAGCACATCGTAGAGAAAGCTCGGTCGCCCCGAGAGACCTCGCTTGCCCTGCTATTGTGCCTCCCGTATAACCTCGGTGGCTTTAATCTAGGAACCGTTGAGCTCAATAGGCCAATTGAACTGGAAAACAGATATGGCGAGAAAATCACTCGAATTCCTGACTTAACCATTCAGCTCAAGGACAAGAGGCAGAAGCGGGCTACAGTGTTGCTAGATTATGACCCTGCGGTAACGCACTCCGGCGGCCAAAAAATCACGCGAGACCTGGATAGGGAAAACGAGCTGGTAACAGGCGTTCAGCGTCCGCATTTTTCGGTATCTGGCGAGATGCTTAAAAGCTTTGAAAGCGTTCAGGGCTTGGTCCGCCAGATTCGCGAATCTACTGGAATAACTGCACGTGACACGACTATGTCAGATCTTGAAGAGCGACAGCGGGCATTATGGACACGACTGTTCAAAGCTAGGTAAAGTTCCGCTTGAGCCGAATAATAATTTGCCTGAACTTAGATGAACGCCCGTTCAAAACCAGATAGCAAAACCAGCTGCCACGTCTTTTCTGCGCCGCTTGCCGTACAATAGAGAAGCACAAACCGCTCATAATCGCACAGCCAGAAGGAGAAAATCGTGGAAGTCAACGGCCTTATCGACCATACAAATTTGAAGCAAAACGCAACCGCTGAAGACATCAAGAAACTTTGCGCCGAGGCAAAGCAGTACAAGTTTGCAACTGTCGCCATCAATTCTTGCTGGGTTTCCCTGGCTCACGCCGAACTCGAGGGCTCTGGAGTTGGCATTACTTCCTGCATCGGTTTCCCTCTGGGTGCCGCTTCAACTGCAGCTAAGGTCGCCGAGGCCAAGCAGAGCGTTGCCGACGGCACTACCGAGATTGACATGGTCATCAACGGTGGCCACCTGGTTGCTGGCGATGACGACTACGTTATCGCTGATATCAAGGCTGTCGTTGAGGCTGCTGGTACCGTGCCCGTTAAGGTAATCTTGGAGTGCTGCTTGCTTGATGACGAGCAGATCGTTCGTGCTTGCAAGGATTGCATGGCTGCTGGAGCTGCGTTCGTCAAGACAAGCACCGGCTTTAGCACCGGTGGCGCAACTGTTCACGACGTTGCTTTGATGAAGCAGACTGTCGGTGACACTTGCAAGGTCAAGGCTGCTGGCGGCATCCACAATAAGGCTGACGCTGAGGCAATGGTCGCAGCGGGCGCTGATCGTCTGGGCTGCTCCAGCGGAATCGCTATTGTCACCGAGTAGCTCGCTGATCAGGAGTTTGCTGGACCGACACTCTGTTGATAAGTAAATGAAAATGACCTCGTAGCTTGTGCTGCGAGGTCGTTATTTGTTATGGAATAGTGGGGTGGCGAGAAACCCGCCGGAGCGTCGAGAAAACTATGCGAGCTGCGGCTGGCACCACCCGGATGCCGTGCGCTGCTGGTATCGCGGTTCACGCCGCGTCTGCTGCGGCTAGCACCGCACACCCGCCGTGGCAGCTAGCTGACGACAACCTCACCAAAGCCCAGACTACGGGCTTGCAGCTCAATTGCCTGCATACGCTCATCGCTTGGAGAAGGAGAGTTCTCCATCGGACCGCGGACGCCAAAGCGCCTGAACTTCATGAGGCGAATGCGCGTTTGACCGGCCTTCTCGCCAAGAGTTGAGGCAATGCCATCAACTGCGGCTTCGGCGTCGTTCCAGCCTTCGGTCACGATGACGCGGACCTCTTCCAGCTTGTTTTGCTCGGCCAAAAACGCAAGGTTTTTGCGGACCGTGACGCCATTTTCGCCGGTCAGGTGCTCAAACCACTGATCATCCCAAGCCTTGACGTCAAGCATGACGCCGCTTGAGAGATCCAGTAGATCGCGGTACTCGGTGAAGTCGATAGTTCCGTTTGAATCGATGAGGCAGTTCAGACCAGCTGCGTTGCAGTAGGTGAAGAGTTCGTAGAGGAAGTCGGGACGGAGCATGCATTCGCCGCCTGACGTGGTAATTCCGCGGATGAACGGCATGTTGGAAATGCAGCGGTCGGCCACCTCTCTTGCGCTGAGCAGCTCAATCTTTGGCGTGGACTTATGTTGGCAAATCTTGATGCAGTTGTCGCAGTTGATGCAAATGGAGTTGTCCCACACAACCTTGCCGTCAGCCACGGATAGGGCGTGAGCTGGGCATGGTTTGACGCATGCCTGGCAGGAGATGCATTCCACCTGGGTCTCGGGGTTGTGGCAGTAGGCGCAGCGAATGTTGCAGCCTTGTAGGAAGACTGCAGTTCGGCTTCCTGGGCCATCTACCAGCGAGAAGGGAATGATCTTGTTGACAGGAGCAACACATCCAGTTGGATGCGTTGCTCCCAAAGTTGTTTCTGTTGCAGTGAAGGACACGTTTACGCAGCTCTTCTCGCTAGTCGCTCATGCGTACCTTGCGCTCGCCAAGGTGGTTGGCGGTGAAGTTACCCAGGCCGTCGTGAGCGGTGTCCTGAAGAACAACGTCGCCAGACTGGAATTTCTTCATCTCGGAACGCTTTGCCAAGAAGCCGGTGATGCGGACCAGGTCGCCCTCGGAACTGTAGAACGAGAGGTACTTGTCGTCGATGGAGAATGCGGCTTTGACCACGTCAACGACAGCGTCAGGGTTGCGCTCAGCAGTTGGCTCAGCTGGGAAGATGTCGGAGACGCCGCTGTTGAAGAAGCGGTGCATGCGAGCGCTGTGGCGAATGTGGTCGTAAAGGTTTGCAGGCTCGTCGCCAACCTTGATGCGGACACCAGGGGTAACGCCCTGCTGGTCGGAGAAGCCAGCCTGTGCGTGCAGGGTGAAGCGGCCGCCAAAGACCTCGGAGTAGACGGCGTCAAAGTTGTTGACCTGGTCGGCAATCTTGACCATGATCTTGTCGGCCAGTTCGTTGGCCTCGTCATCCTTGCCGTAGGTACGGCTGCTGTCAAGATGCAGCAGCTCAGCGACGCACTCGCTCATGCCGGCAACGCCAAACATGCCGCAGAAGCGCTCGCGAGAAATGAGGCCTTCCTGAGCCAGGAAGCTGGTCTCAAAGAAGTTGGAATCCTCAACGATAAAGCGAACGCGCTCGTTCATGAAGTTCAGAACCTCGCCAGTTGCGGTTGGCAGCAGGTTGTTCATGAAGTCGTCAACGTTGGTTGCAAGTTTTGCAAGGCCAGGGAGAAGTACGCGGCTCAAAGTGTAAGCGCCGCCGCCCATAGGAAGGACGTTGTAGCAGCTTACGACGGTGTACTCGCCAGGGTAGGTCTCTTTGTGGATGCGATGGTTAGCAAAAGCAGGGTTGGAGCAGACCATGGTGGTCTTGACTGCCAGGCGCATGAATTCGTCAGATGTGACCTCTGGATCGTACTTGAGAGTGAAGTTTGGAACGGCGTTCATGAGCTCGCGGTCAACCTCAAGCAGCAGTCTACCTGCACGAGTGTCCTCTGGACCAATGTTTGCGTGGCAATAACCACTTGCAACGGTGCGGTCGATGTGGTTCAGGAAGCGGCGCAGACGAGGCTTAATCTCTGCGTCAGTCATGCCCTCCAGGAACGGATCAATAATCTTGTCCAGCTGGCCAACGTACACAGGGCGGCTGGTGACAGAAGGAACGTTGTCGTAGAGAGCGGCAAGGCCCCAGAGCAGGTCATCAAGGGTCTCTGGCTTGTCAAAGCGCAAAAACTCGGAACCGTTCTGAGCAAATACCTGGTAGTCAGGGCAGATGTAGCGAGGACGGTAAGGAGCGTTGCCCTCACACATATCGTCAAGGGCGTGAGCTGCAAAAAGACGATCAAACTCAGCTGTTGTCTTAATAGGGTGCTCAGAGTTCTCGGCGGCCTGAGCCAAGTGCAGAACCTTCTGCTTGTACGAGAGGTTGTCGGAAGTGATGATGTCCATGAACTCGCTCATTAGTGCTCCTTACGTTTATCCTGCAAAAACAGGTTTGTGATTGCGACGGGTACGTCGGTCGTTCCAAGTTATGGTGCACCGCATGGCGCGGCGCGCTGCCTGGGGCGAGAAGAACGGTCTTGCCCAAGCGTTGTGCCAGGTACAGAGGTTAGTCCAGAAGGTGGGATTCACCCTCGTGTTTCATTGCGTCGTCGAGGCGCTGGAACTGCCTCTCGGTAATGACAATCTTGCCGTGCTGAACAGAAACCATGCCCCTTTCCTTAAGCTCGTCGATGCCGCGGGCAACAGTTTTTGTGCTGGTACCAATCTTGTCTGCCAACTCTTGCCTGGTCAGACGCACCGTAAACGGCCACTCAACAACGCCGCGGTGAATCTGATCGCGCGTCAGCTCGCTAAGCATGTACATCAGGCGCTTGGTTCCGCTCCAGGTTAGCAGGCTGCGCTCGTAACCAGACTGACGTGTCAGATTCTTGATAATCCAGCGCGAGCGGGTGAGAAGTGCCTCAGGGTCCGAACGAATCCACTGCAGGTAGTCCTCGCGTGGAACCGAAATAAACTCGCAGCCGGAAGTTGCGGTGAGCGATCCCAGGTAAAAGGGGCTCTCGCTAATAACTTCCATCTCACCAAAAGCAACGGGCGCACGATACTCGTCAATAACATACGTGCTACCTGCGGAATTATGCGACGTAGTGCGCACAGTGCCGCGACACAAAATGTACACGTTATCAACGCGGTCCAGCATGTGGACAAGGGTCTGTCCGGAATTAAGACGAATCTGCCTACAATGAGAAAGACGATTAGCGGGAACGCGAGAAGCCCATTTGATGATCTTCTTCCGAACATCAGAATCAAGACTGTCAAGGTAGGTTAGAACGTTCACACGAGACCTCGCTGTTCTTGCTTCGTGAGTCCTCATTACAGGACAGTTTTGGCTTAAGTTTGAGTAATTGTACCTGCTCCCTAAAATAAAAATAAGGACTTTTGTCCACTTTTTGAGATAATTTTCTTGAACGGTATTGGCTGCGATTAGGTTGCGATTAGGTTGCGGCCAACCAGTGGCCAACCAGCGGTCAGCCCACGGTCAAGCTGCCGCAAGATAGAAAAAGCCCCCACGTCAAATGAACTGCCTCCCATTTCTTGGACACGAGAAATGGGAGTCAGTTCAAAACACACCTAAGTCGGATAATCTGTTAAAAAGACGTATACATGACGCTGAAAATACCTCAAACGTGCAGATTATCTGACTTAGAAGTGTAATATGCCCCCATCTGAGCAGAATATCTGACTTAGGTGTGTTCCGTAGATACAGAATTTATCGATAGTTAAATTTCTTATATAAGTCTATTCATGTTTAAGCATATTAGATGAAGTTTATGCATAGAGATGCATATCAGGTAGTGCGACCGCCTAGCTGCCTGCTATCTTGATTAAGAACATGTCGATTCTTCGGCAGAACCTACCAAAGCTGCGCTATTTTGTGCGCCAGGCCTAAAAGCCGACGCTAACACGCTGCAGAATCAAATCCCCCGCATATGAACTGCCTCCCATTTCTTATGTCCAAGAAATGGGAGGCAGTCAAATCAAATGGAATACAGAGGCTTTGTTTTCAGCGATTTTGTTGTTTATAGCTTTACAGGTCAAGCTGCATCAGGCGAGCAATGCTGACAATGTAGATCTTAAGAGCACGCTTGAGCCATTCCTCGGAGATTCCCTCGTCAGGACCGTGCTCCATACCAACCCACTCAGGCAGGTCTTTTGCAGCTTTGCTGTCATAAGGACCAAAGGCAACGGCACGCTTAAAGTGACGTGCATAGGTGCCGCCACCGATAACAAACGCCTGCTCTTTGCTTCCTGTGTACTCATGGAACGTATCAAGAAGGGTAGTAATCTCAGGAGAGCTTGGGTCAATGTAGAAAGGAACTGCATCGGAAAGAACCTCAAAGGTGCAACCATGAGCCTCACCAAGCTCAGTCATGCGAGCAGTAATTGCCTCGCCAGTGGTTGAGGTTGGATAGCGGGAGTCAATAGTCTGTACGTAGACGTCACCCTTGGTACGGATAGTACCAGAGATGCAGGTCAGAGGACCAAACTTGTCATCAGTGCTCTGGATACCAGTTCCAGTACCGTCAGTAGTTGAGCAAAGCTGCTGTGAGAAGGTCAAGAAGTCACGTTCTGCCTCTCCGCAGATGTTGTTATCAAGCAGATAGGTCACAAGCAGGCCAATTGCGTTGACAGTTCCCTCAGGCATGGAAGCGTGTCCACCCTTACCTGTTGCGTTAATGCGGGCAAGTTTGGTGCCATCATCTTCAACACCTGCGTCCTCAACCTTGATGGAATCAGTATCAGCCAAGGTAGAAGCGTCAGCGCGAACAAGTGCGCTTGCAAGTCCTGGAATTGCGTTAGGTACGGTGCCACCGTCAAGCTCAACGATCTTCTCGCTGTGTGTGCCAGCAATCTTTGGAGAAGTGAACTGAGCGTGGTACACGCCCTTCTCGCCGCAGATAAGGGGGAACTCAGCGTCTGGCGTGAAGCAGAATGCTGGCTCTGGATACTTGGAGAGGTAATAAGGGACGTCACCCATGCCGGTCTCCTCGTTGTTACCAACGATGGCACGCAGGGTGTAAGGAAGCTTCTTGCCAGTCTTTTTGACCTGCTCAACAAAGTAGTGAGCTGCCCAGAGCGAGAGGGCAAGAGGGCCCTTATCGTCAAGAACACCACGACCCAGGATGAAGCCCTCGCGACGGGTAACATCAAGCGGGTCTACCGTCCAACCCTTGCCCAGAGGGACAATATCGGAGTGAGCGATGGTAGCAAGATACTTCTCGGACTCACCAGGAAGGTCACCAAAGCCCAGGTAACCGTCTACATCTGTAGTCTCAAGACCCAGGCGCTCTGCAATCTCAAGGCCGCGGCGAAGTGCCTCATAAGACTTTGGACCCCAAGGCTTGCCAGGCTCTGCTAGAGACAGATCCTCAACGGACTCTACCTGCACAAGGTAGCGGATATCCTCAATAATCTCTTCCCAGTGCTCGTTAACAAACGCCTCGGCGCTTGCTTTGAGTTCTGCATCAGTCATGAAAAACTCCTCTAATTCAAATGTTTGACCTTGAAACATATGGAGAGCAGCGGTTTTAGCCACATCCCGCGTATGAAATAGACAAGGTCGGGAACAAGGTACTAGTTACACTATACTTAATACCCCTTATCAAAGGAGTTAACTATGACGAAAAAGACTTTTATTGGAAACGCATCATTTCTTGGCGTTTTGACGGTTTTGGGAATTGTTTTGATGGTTCTGAGGCAAACGCTGCCTCAAGACCCTTCTACACCGCTGTTCTATTCCTATTTTGTTGCGCCAATCATGCTGTATTTTGGCATTGCTGGCCTGGTGGGCCTGCTTATAGCACGCAATACCGGCTTCTCGGTAACTAAGACAGTGGCAGTTGTGCTGCGCACGCTTGCTGGAATCCTTTTTGTGCTGCCATTCTTTTTCTTCCTGATTGTGGTGCTTCCTTGGGTTCTTCTCCGAGGACTTTTTGCAATCCTTATGGTTGTCATGCTCTATGCACCATGGTTCTGGGCACTCTTTGGCCTGCTCTACGGCTTGAGCTGGGCTCAGCAGAAGGTTATTGAAGACATTACCGCTGACCCATTTGCAGAAGATACAGCTGCTCAGAAAGCTGCTGGCGAGAAGACCGATGCCGCTGATACCGATACAACCGACGGAGATGCAGTCAACTAACGGTACAACTCCGCGTTCCAGATAGCCCAACAAGAAAGAAGTAACCTGTGCTTGAGCTTAAAGGTATTTCAAAGCGTTACAACACTGGTGGATTTGAACAAACTGCAATGGACCATATTTCCGTTGCGTTTAGAGATAACGAGTTTGTAGCAATCCTTGGCCCTTCGGGCTCGGGTAAGACTACTATGCTCAATGTCATTGGCGGTCTTGATCGCTTTGATTCTGGAGACTTGCTGGTAGATGGTATTTCTACCAAGAAGTTCAAAGAGCGAGACTGGGATACCTATAGAAACAACCGCATTGGTTTTGTATTCCAGGCCTATAACCTTATTCCTCATCAAAGCGTGGTAAGCAATGTTGAACTTGCGTTGACGCTCTCTGGTGTTCCCAAGACAGAGCGTCACGAACGTGCTCTTGAAGCACTTGATAAGGTTGGCCTCAAAGCACATGCAAACAAGCGTCCAAACCAGCTCTCTGGCGGACAGATGCAGCGTGTGGCTATTGCTCGTGCGCTGGTAAACGACCCAGAGATTTTGTTGGCAGATGAGCCAACGGGTGCACTTGACTCTTCAACATCTGTGCAAGTAATGGACTTGCTTAAAGAGGTAGCCAAGGACCGTTTGGTCATTATGGTTACGCATAATCCTGAGCTAGCTCACCAGTACGCAACGCGTATTGTTGAGCTAGCAGATGGCCAGGTAACTGCGGATTCAGATCCATTTGATGTTGAGAGCGTTGCTCATCGAGAAGCTAAGCCTTCCCGAAAAACCTCCATGTCGCTTCTGACTGCACTGGGTCTCTCGTTTAATAACCTCATGACCAAAAAGGGCCGCACGCTTATGACAGCGTTTGCAGGTTCAATTGGCATTATTGGTATTGCGGCAATTCTGGCACTGGCAAATGGTGCAAACGAGTACATCAAGAAGGTTGAGGAAGATACGCTTTCAATGTACCCACTCACCATCTCTGAGCAGTCCGTTAATATTTCTTCCTTTATTTCTGGAAGTGGTAGCAGTTCTGACTCGGCTGATTCTCAAACGCAAGATGCACAAAGCGAGATGACGCAAAACCAGAAAAACGCAGAAGCTGCAAAGCTAGAAAACCAGCCTGCTGAGGGCGCTATTCCTACCAATAATAGGTTGGGGATGCAGGCAGAAAGCATCGGGTCCAATGATCTGACCAGCTTGAAGGCTTTTCTCGACAATAATGGTGGCGGCATTAACACGTATGCCAGTGCTATTACCTATGGCTATTCCGTAAGCCCCTTCATCTACCTGCCAGCAGGCGCGGACTCTGGCTCTTCTAATCCTGTTCAGGTGCAGCCAGATGTTACCTTCTCTAAGGTGTCGCCTAAGATTCCGTCATATAGTCCGCTTGCTTCATTTGCAAGTACCACGCTGTTTAGTGAGCTTCCGGGAAATCCTTCCATTTACGAGGACCGCTATACGGTTCGTGCTGGTAGATGGCCGACTGCTTGGAATGAGGCTGTTCTGGTACTGCGTCCAAACGGCACCATGGATGACTTTTTGGAGTACACGCTTGGCCTGCGTGATTATGCTGGTCTGCGCTCTACTGTTGATAAAATTGCAAGTGGAGAATCAGGCACTATCGAAGAGTCTGATAGCACGTACACCTATGAGCAGCTGATGTCTCCAACATTTAAGTTGGTTATGCCCAACCAGCGCTATGTTTGGGATGGCAATCTTGGCGTCTGGACGGATAAGTCTGACGACCAGACATACATGAATGACCTTGTTTCTAATGCGCCTGACCTGCATATTGTTGGTGTTGTCCAGGCAAAAGATCCAACTACCACAGGAGCGCTCTCAGAAGGCATTTACTACACGCCGCAACTGACTCAGAAAATGATTGCTGATGCGGCAGCTTCTCCTATTGTCCAGGACCAAATGAATCGTCCAGATGTTGACGTTTTCACTGGTAAAACCTTTGAGGACGAGAAGAACGGTCAAACTTCTGAGGGACTTTCTATTGGCTCTCTCATTTCCGTTGATTCGAATGCGCTTTCCTCGGCGTTCAACTTTAATCCACAGGCGCTGAACTTCTCGTCAATTAATCTGTCTGGCTTGGATATGTCCTCGCTTGACCTTTCTGACGTGCAGTTACCTGCTTTTGATCCGTCACAGCTTAATTTGTCTGATAGCGATGTTCTGTCTTCTGTTACGTCTTCGCTTGATCCAGCTGCGTTGGCGGTGGCTTTCCCAGAGCTCTCTGCGACAGATATTCAGCAGATTCTTTCTGGCATTACTGTTAATTTCAAACCAGGCGGACAAGCTGCTATTTCTTCACTCATGGACAACATTGCTCTGGGATGGAATTCTTGGAGTGCTGCTAACCCTGGCAAGACCATGGCTGATTACTTAGCAACGGACCAGGTACGTACGCAGATAGTAACTACAGTTTCTTCTGCAATTGATACCGATGACTTGCAGCAACAGTTGGTTACTGCTTTGGCAAATAAACTGGGCACCAATCCAGACCTTCCAAGCGTCCAGGCCGAGGTTTCCCAGAGGCTTATGAGCGCTTATCAATCACAGATTGCAAGTGCACTTTCTACAGCTATTACGCGTGCTATGAGCGCATATGTACAGTCCGCGTTGACAAGCGTAATGACGCAGGTTGCTTCGAGGATGCAGGGTCAGATTGCAGGAGCTCTCAATGCAGCTATGCAGGGCGTTGCGGCAAATATGTCTAATGCTATGCAGGTAGATCAGTCAATTCTGGCAAGTGCCTTCAAACTCAATGCTGATCCATCGCAGTTGGCAGCTATTGCTGCGTCAATGCTGCGCACAGCACCCGCAACGTATGAGTCAAATCTTACCAAGATGGGATACGCGGACCTTAATAAGCCCACGTCAATCAACATTTATCCGAAAGACTTTGCAAGTAAAGAAAAGATTGTTGAAATTCTTAATAAATACAATGCGGATGCAAAGGCAGCTGGTGAGGAGTCTAAGGTAATTACCTATACCGACATTGTCGGCGCGCTGATGAGCTCCGTTACGCTGATTGTTGATATGATTTCGGCCATGCTGATTGCGTTTGTTTCCATCTCGCTTGTTGTTTCGAGCATAATGATTGGCATCATTACGTTTATCTCGGTCCTTGAACGTAAAAAAGAGATTGGTATTCTGCGCTCTATTGGTGCTTCCAGGCGAGACATTGCCAACGTATTCAATGCTGAGACGTTTATCGAAGGTCTCATCTCTGGTGTTATGGGTATTGGCATTACGCAGCTACTCATTTTGCCCGCAAATGCTGTGGTCAAAGCCATGTTTAACGTGGACAATTTGGTGGTCTTGCCGCTGAATGGTGCGCTCATTTTGATTCTGATTAGCGTTGCTCTAACACTTCTTGCAGGTCTTATTCCTGCAGGTAGGGCGGCTAAGTCCGATCCAGTTCAGGCACTAAGAAGCGAGTAGCCCACTGCCTAAGCGCGTCATCTGGCGAGAAGACCATCTAGCTGCACCTCATACTTCACAAGAAAAGCCCTGTCATACGCGTGTATGACAGGGCTTTTACGTTTTTGTTGCAGCTACTAGGCCTAGTTCTCCTGACCGCCAAAGAGGTCGACAACCTCAAGACCAAGCTTGGAGGCTTCAATGGAATCCTTTGCGCCAAAGACAACAATCGAGAGGTCATCATAGCTTTGAGGCATGGTACTTCCCAGCGCCTTGATGTCTTCTACCTGGACGTGAAGGATTTTCTCGCGAAGTTTAAGAAGACGCTCTGGATCACGGTGGTTGAAGTACTCAATGTCTTGCCTGCGAGCAAGCGTGCGAGCGGGGACAGGAGCGTCAACGCCAGCAACAGAGGCAACTACGTAGCCCTCAAATTCATCAGCGTCTGGAGTCCACTCAGAGAGCCAGCTACCTGCACCAGCATAGCGGTCAAGGGTTGCATCAAGCGCAGGGTCTCGGTAGGAGACAAAGCTCTGCAGGCCAGCAATAGAGTTTCTGAACATGACGCCATAAGCTCCGCCCTTAACGCGGACTTCGTTCCACAGGTAATCAAGACCAAGAACTCTGGTAGCAATGAGCCAGTTACCCTGCTGTTCATTGGTTGCGTGGGCAACGTTTGGATAGGAGAGACCAACGTAGGAAACGTTTGACGGAATGAGGTAGGCCACGCGCTGCAGCTTGCCTTCAGGGACAACAAGTGTCTGCGTTGCACTGTCTACCTGCGATTCATTGCCCTTCTTGAGGCCAAGGTCTCCTGCTGTCTGCCAGAATGCCTCACGGCTCTGAGTGGAGCCAGTAAAGCTGACGGTGACGTTGTCCGCACGGAAAATCTTACAAGTAAGCGCATCCAGGTCTTTTGCAAGCTGAGGAGCGCGCTCATCCCAGTTGGCAAGCAGGTTCTTTAGGTACTCGTAGAAGCCAACGCCTGCCAGTGCATCGTTTACGCGGCTAGCAGCAGAATAGGAGGTCAAAGCCTTATTCTGCGCGGCAGTATGACCAGCGCCTACAAAGTACTGTTCCTGCGCAATGCGTCGCTGAATCAAGATGTTCTTGAGGCGGCCCAAGTCATCAAAACGCGTGCTGGACCAGACCTCAGAAGGAATGCTTGCAAGCCCCTGGGTTTTCTCGGCAAGGGCGCTTGCAGCAACAATGAAGGCAGGATGTGCCTGGTCAAGGGTGTCGCGGTCATAAATATCCGTGAAGAACGAGAGGTGACCAAGGTTGCTCTCAATAAGGATATCCAGCTCAGACGCAGTGTGTGTGGCCGTATCAAGCTTGCCTAGCACCTCAGCAAGAATGCCAACAAGAGGCAGCTCTTCAAAGGTAACCGCGCGGGTCAAATCAAAGTAATGGTAGACGTAGTCAATGCCGTGAGTGTCCAGCTCATGCGCAATGCACGGCAGGGGAGCTTCAACCTCAAAGCCAGCAGGACGCTCTCTACCTGCACCGATATCACTGAGCGAGAGGGACGGCAGCTTGGCTAAGTCTTCTGGAGCGTCAGGTGTTTCTTGCTCCAGACGCAGCGCCTCTACCTCTGCGCGGATCTTCTCGACATCCTCATCAGTGAGCGTGGAGCGAAGTTGTGCCAGTTCAGCGGCTTCTTCCTGAGCCTCTCCCTCGTCTGTAGGGACAAGCTCAACCTGAGCAGCGTGCTTGCTGTTGCAGATGAGCTCTAGAAGTAGCTTCTCAAAGCCCTTTTGAGCTGCAAGTTCTTTGACGTAGGCAATGGCGTCCTCGTAGCGGATGTAGTCCAAAGGACGTGCGTCGTCATAGAGCCAGCTTGAAAGCGAACGCAGCGTGTACTCAATACCGTTTGAGTACGGCTGATCATTCTCGCGCAGGTTAAACTCTGCAAGCGCAATGGAAGCATTGAGCTTCTTTGGATCAATGCCTTCAGCGGCAATTTTCTGGCAGGTGGTTTCTACCAGCTCACGGAACTTCTGAGCTGCGCCCTCCTTAAGGCCTTTGAGCTGCAAGAAGAGCATAGGTTGGGCAAGGTCATCGGAGAGATAGTAGCTAAAGTCATCGCCAAGTTCTGCGTCAAGAATTGCACGCTTGAGCGGGGATTCATTGGAGCCCATGAGGGTGTCAAACAAGATATCTGCTGCCATCATCTTATTGCGCTGGTCAGGTGTTCCAAGCACACAACCCAGGCCAACGCTGGAGTTGTCGGCTGTGGTGTTCATGCGGACCTGGCAAGGCTCGGGCAACACGGGTGCCTGCAGGTTAAGCGGATTAGGGGCACCTGCATCGCGTTTCTCGGCAGCTGCAAACCTCTGGGCAATGAAGGAGAGCTCACGCTCACAGTCAAGGTCGCCGTAGAGGAAGGTGTAGCTGTTAGAGAGATCGTAGTGGCGAGCGTGGGTGTCCAGGAAGTTCTCGTAGGTGAGCTCAGGGATTGCGCGAGGCTTGCCGCCAGACTCTTTGCCGTAGGCGGTATCAGGGAAGAGGGCCTCACTGACAGAATCGTAGAGCACGCGATCTGGGTCAGAGAGCGCACCCTTCATCTCGTTGAAGACAACGCCGTTGTAGCTAAGATTGCCCTGCTCGTCAGCTTCTAGGTGCCAGCCTTCCTGCTCAAAGATGCGCTTGCGCTTATAGATTGCAGGATGCAAGACAGCGTCCAGGTATACGCTCATGAGGTTTTCCAAGTCAGCTACGTTAGTGCTGGCCACAGGGTACACCGTTTTGTCAGGGTAGGTCATTGCATTCAAGAACGTCTGCATAGAGGTCTTGAGCAGGTTAACAAACGGCTCCTTAACAGGATAGGCATCGGAGCCACAGAGAACTGAGTGCTCCAGAATATGGAAGACGCCGGTGTGATCTACAGGAGGTGTCTTAAAAGCAATGGCAAACGAGCGGTTGTCATCGTCGCAGGCAAACCACATAAGACGGGCACCTGTGGGAATGTGCTTAAAGATGTACGCATAACCAGAAATCTCGTTAACCCACTCAGCTGAGATTACCTCAAAGCTCTTGTCTTCTGCATGAAGCGTACCAACAGAAAACGCGCTGTCCATCTGCGAATACTTGGATGTCATAAGCTGCCAATCTATACGAAAACTTACGTGAGTATCATTGCCGTTTTTGGGACCATCTTGCCTTAACGGGACCGTTTAGAGACCTAAGGCTCTGCGCGGACCAGGGTAAGGTGGATTTTTGTTATTGTGATACTACTGCGTCAGAGAAAAAGTGACACTTGTATCCGTGTTTTGTAATGAAAGATTTATACCCAGATGAATGATTTCATTTCTCATGAGAGCGATGTGGAGTCTTCCAAGGCCGCAGATGCTACAGAGACTTCTGCAGAAGAGGAAGCACTTGGAAGCGATGACGCTGAAATAACCCCTGATAATAAGAAGAAAATCTATCGAGGAATGCTGTTTGTCTTGATTGGCGGAGCTTCCTGGGGCGCATTTGGAACCGCCGCAAAATACCTGCTCGATACCTATCATGTTGATCCCATGTGGCTGATTGATATTCGCGAGCTTTGTGCCTGCTGGTTATTCTTGGGAACTGCTTTTGCGTTTGATAGAAAAAATCTCACAACCGTCATTAAGCAGCCAAAAGAGTTGGTAAAGATTTTTGTAGTCAGCTTGTTTGCCATTCTATTCTCGCAGGTTGCTTACATTTATGCAGTTAATGCCACTAATTCTGGAACTGCAACCATCATGCAGTCGTTGGGCATGTTGGGCGTTTTGGCCTTTGTGTGCGTGGTTGGTAGGCGCTGGCCCCGCCGCCGCGAGATTCTTGGTATTGTTTTGGCGCTTATTGGCACGTATCTTTTGGTAACAGGAGGAAATCCCGGCACGCTTAACCTGCCAACATCAGGTATTTTCTGGGGCGTTATGTGCGCGTTTGCTCAGGCAGCTCTTTCGATTTTGCCAAAGCCTCTGATGGAAAAGTGGGGAAGCTTTACCGTTAATGGCCTAGCTTTTCTGTTCTCAGGCACGCTCATTGCCGTGTTTTATCAGCCCTGGAACCATATGCCTCAGCTGGACGCCTTTGGTGTTTTGCTGGTAGTTATTGGTGTGCTGGTGGGAACCTTCTTGGCGTACGGTCTCTACCTGCAGGGCGTTAAGGACGCAGGCTCACTTAGAGCGGTCCTGCTGGGTACTATCGAGCCCGTTATGGCAACCATCACCACCGTACTGGTGCTAGGAATCACCTTTAGCGTTGCCGACCTCATCGGCTTTGCCCTCATCCTAGCGATGGTCGTGCTCACCGCCTAGTCGCACCCGACAACAAATACCCCGCAGGTAAGCTGCGGGGTATTAACGTTCTCTAAAGGTTGTGTGGCCAGAGGCTTAGATGAGTTCCATCTGCGTAAGAACCGCCGAGTACCAGCCGTTTGGATTTGCTGGGTTGTACTTTGCAGCGCCAGAGACAGAAAGCCTTCCGCCGTAACCAGCAGCAAGACCAGCTGTGTGATCCCAGATAGCCTCTTCCCAGCTACCCCAGCTTGAAGAGCCCCAGCCCCATGCGTTGTAGGGGAGGAAGTTATACCTACCCTTTGTACTCTCAACTGCAGAAATAGCAGGCGATAAACGCGGATCAACGCCGTAGGCCCATGCAGCCTCGGCAAAGGTTGAGCCGTAGCCAGCAAGAGGGGAGCCAGCAAGATAGGCGTCAATTCGAGCGCCCCAGCTGCTTACAAAGTTGGTCTTATCGCTTGACCAGTCAACATTTTGAGCCGAAGGAGTTGATGGGGTAGTGACCTCAGTGGTATTACCAGAAGCGTTGGTAAAGGTAGTCTCAGTAGAAGCTTCTTTCAGAGCCTCTTCTGCAGCTGCTGCCTCTGCTGCTGCCTGCGCAGCCTGCTCAGCCTGCAACTGCTCTCTTGTTGCAATTGCTGCATTCATAGCATCCTCAGCAGCCTTCTTCTGCTCCTCTGCTTCTGCCATCTGTGCATTTAAAGATGACTGAGTCTCAGAAAGTTCTTTGCTAAGATCAACCAGGTGGTTGATAGCATCTGAATTTTTGTTCTGGATAATCTCAAGATACTGAACAACAGCAATCAAATCATTAAAGTTATCTGCCGACAAAAGCAGATCAATAATTCCCATGGAGCCCTGCTGCATGCGATACATTGTTCTAATGGACTCTGCAGCTTTTAAGCGCTGCTCTGGGAGTTGCTGTTCAATCTCTGCAATACGAGCCTCGTTGTCTGCAATCTGCTTTTGCAGCTCAGCTACGCGCTGGTTAGCGGCATCGTAATCAGAATTGGTCTGCTCTACCTTGGCCTGGAGCTCTTCAAGAGTCTCTGCCTGAGCTCTTGAGACGCCAAACAAAAAGGTATTAACAACAAGCACTACTGCAAGGAGTGCTGTCATAAGGGTAGAGCATGAAGGTAAGCGTCTGTGACGCATATATTTGTTCAAATCGACCTCCGCGATTGGGGGCTTCCGATTAGTGCGCAGTTAGTGCCATCCGCTCATTACTGGCTTCAAGCGCAAGGTCAGATAACACTTGACCTCAAAAATACGCATAATCGCTTCTCTCCGCTCGTGCGAGGTTGTCAATTCTACTTGTTTTTGGCTCCAAATGCCAACTTTGCAGAAAACAAGGCACTTTTAAAGTAGTAAAGTCGTTAGGTAAAACCGTGAACGGTAGGAAAAGAAAGGGCGAACGGATTGCGTACAATAGGTTCGTAATCAGTCCCCAAGGAGGTTTTAGTGGAGTCGGCAATTTTGTGGATTGAAGCGCTTAAATCAGCGTTATTTGGCGTAGTTGAGGGTATTACCGAGTGGCTACCTATCTCATCAACAGGCCATATGCTTCTGCTCAATCAGTTTTTACCACTCAACGTCTCTGAAGACTTTTGGAATATGTTCCTAGTAGTTATTCAGCTTGGCGCAATTCTTGCAGTATGTGTGGGATTTTTCCACAAGCTCAATCCCTTCTCGCCAAAGAAATCTAAGGACGAGAAGCGCTCTACCTGGAAACTCTGGGCAAAAGTGGTGGTCAGCTGCGTTCCTGCTGCGGCAATTGGCCTGCCGCTCAACGACTTCATTGAAGAGCATCTTGGAAGCCCTTTTGTTATTGCTGCAACCCTTATTTTCTACGGCATCATCTTCATAGTGCTTGAGCTACATCGCGAGAAGGTCGCTGCAGCAGTAAAGGTTGAGGTGCCCCGAGGCAAGCACATGAGCCCAGATGCTGCAGCATCCCTTAAGGCCCCCTCTGCCGACAACCTGGCCCGCGTACAAGACATTGACAACCTGGACTGGAAGACCGCGCTTGGAATTGGCGTTTTCCAAGTACTTGCAATTGTTCCAGGTACTTCAAGATCTGGTGCAACCATCCTGGGCGGTTTAGCACTTGGTTGCTCGAGAGCAGTGGCTGCTGAGTTTACGTTCTTCCTGGCTATTCCTACTATGGCCGGCGCTTCTGCATTGAGACTTGTACGCTACTTTATGAAGGGCAATACCTTTACCATTCCCGAGGCAGTTATTCTGGGTGTAGGTTGCCTGGTAGCCTTTATTGTTTCGCTGGTTATGGTTCGCGCGCTTATGGGTTATGTCCGCAAGCATGATTTCAAGCCTTTTGGTGTGTACCGTATTATTTTGGGTATTGCTGTTATTGCATACTTCCTGCTTGTTAAGTAGTTTTTGACTTACAAGCATTACTACCTATGCATTTACGCGCGGTGAGTTTCTCGCCGCGCTTTTTTATGCGCAAAACATATGGAAAAAGCGTGGAAAACCTATGAAAGATATATGTAATCTCTGTGGTCGCATTTACGGGAAACTGTCTTGCCCTTTATGCTCTTACAGCTGAATTTTGACTGTATTTGTTACTAGTTGAATGAATTAGTACTAAGGAGGTTTCATGCGCCACATTAAGACGCTTCAGAGAATTGCGTGCACGCTTGCGCTTGCGCTTGTTGCAGTTCTTGCAGTTTCTGCACCAAAACTTGCATTTGCAGACAGTATTGATACATCTACACCAGGTGTAAAGGTTTCTGTTTTCTCGGCTGACGGTAATGCCGATACATCCAGGGTCCTTACAGACAACCCTCAGCATTCTGGCCACCAGACCCCTGTTCCTGGTCAGTATGGTGAGATTGTCGTTCGCGTTGGTCAGACCATTAGAGACACCGGTGCGTATTCTCACTACACCACTACTCGCCCTGGTTTTGCACCTTTTAGCGTAACTACTACGCTGGTTACCGCCGCTCCTTATCCAGAGCTTCCAGCTACTGATAATGACTTTACGTATGCATTCTATGGAAACAGCAATACTGTTACCAACAATGGTGGTCAGTTCTATTTTCAGTTCACTGGCCGTCAAGTAACTCCTGCTAACCAGCCTGCTACCGTTTTCTTCCTTGTTACTATGCAGGGAGATTCCTCTGATCCAGCTAACGTTGGTGGTAACACCACTCACCTCATGTGGGTTGGCTATCACATCCACGTTATTCCTGCAGAGACTACCCCAACTCCTACGCCTTCTCCAACACCATCTGCAGTTAACCAGCTCATTTATGACGCAAATGGCGGCACCATCTACGGCAACGCAACCTATACAGAGTCCAAGACTCCAAATAACCCTCGTACCTACGGCTTTGCTGAGTACAACATCATTGAGGACCTGCCTGTCCGCGATGGCTATAAGTTTGAGTTCTGGAAGCGTTCTTACGTTGATAACCACTTCCGCTACGTTGGTGCATCTGCTGTTCCTGCAGATGCAAACAACAACCCAGCTGGCGATAAGCGCTATGTTTCTGAAACTACAGTCTTTAACATGAGAAGCCCTTATACCCTGACTGCCGTTTGGAACCAGGAGTATGAGCTCAGCTACGACGCAAACGGTGGTACTGGTGCTCCTGCAGCACAGAGCGGTTACTTTGGTATTGATAGCAACACTGCTGATTCTCTTACTGATCCTAAGAACGAGACAGTTTCTGCAACCGTTCCAACTCGTGATGGCTACATCTTTAAGGGCTGGAAGCTTGACGGTACTACCTACCAGGCAGGAGATCAGGTAACCCTTACCACCGCCACTCCTAAGGTTGTTCTTGTTGCAGAATGGGAGCCAGAGCCAGTTGCTCCTGTTACCCCAGAAAACCCTGTAACTCCAGAGAATCCTGGTACTCCAAGCATCCCAGGCAACCCTGGTGGTCCTCTTGCTCCAAGCTTCCCAGGAGTTCCAAATCCTGCAGCTATCCCGTATTATGGGGGCTCTGTGCTTCCATACACTGGTGATGAGAATCACTCGCTTAGCGCTATTGTTATGGCATGTGTCGCAGGTGGCGTGATTGCACTGGCTGTTGTTGCTCGCGCAAAGAGTCGTCAGACAAACTCAACAAACTAAGCATGCGTTTGGAGTAGATGATCTTCTCGCTATACGTGCACAGAAGTTCACTAGCAGCGTTGATGCAGATAAACCGGTCTTCTTGCGAAGGCCGGTTTTTTATTGTGGAGCCAACAGAAACGAGCGCAATTAATGTCCGGTTATCGGGGTACACTTTTACTCTAAGAATGATTGACACAAGGATGGCGCAATGCAGATTGATCTTGAAGGTTTAAATCCTGCCCAGCATCAGGCGGTTATGACAACTCAGGGACCTCTGTTGGTTCTTGCAGGAGCTGGCTCGGGCAAGACGCGTGTTTTGACGTTTAGAATTGCGCACATGATTGCTGATGAAGGCGTTCGTCCTTGGCAGATTCTTGCTATTACGTTTACTAACAAGGCTGCAGCAGAGATGCGTGAGCGCCTTGAGGCGCTGCTTCCTAACAATATTCGTGGCATGTGGGTCTGCACGTTCCACGCTATGTGTGTTCGTTTGCTCAGAGAAGATGGCGAGCGTCTTGGTTATGGCTCCAATTTTGCCATCTATGATGATGACGATTCAAAGCGCCTGGTAAAGACCATTCTGTCTGATTTAGATATTGATGTTCGTCAGTTCCCACTCAATTCTATCCGCTCTAAGATTTCTGCTGCTAAGAACGCACTTCTGTATCCTGATGATGTAGAGGCTCAGGCAGCAAGTCCTATGGATCACGTGGTGGCTCGCGTGTACCGTGCGCTTCAGACTCGCTTAGATAAAGCCAACGCTATGGATTTTGACGACCTTCTGGTTAAGGCATTTGAGTTGCTCTCCAAGTATCCAGACGTGCTTGCTAAGTACCAGGAGCGTTTCCGTTATATCAACGTTGACGAGTATCAGGATACCAACGGCGTCCAGTACGCAATTACCAAGCTTTTGGCATCCAAGTATCGCAATCTTATGGTTGTTGGCGATGATGACCAGTCCATTTATTCGTGGCGTGGTGCAGACATCAAAAACATCTTGGCGTTCGAGAAAGACTATGAGGAAGCAGTTGTAGTTAAGCTAGAGCAAAACTACCGCTCAACAGGCCATATTTTGGCCGCTGCAAATGCAGTTGTTGCGCATAACTCTCACCGCAAGCCAAAGCGTCTTTTTACCGATGAGGGAGATGGCGAGAAAATCCAGGTGTATCAGGCATCTGATGAGCGTGATGAGGGCGCGTGGATTGGCTCCGAGATAGAAAAACTGCACGATAAGGGTACATCGTACGACAACATAGCCGTGTTCTATCGCACCAACGCTCAGTCTCGTATTCTTGAAGATATGTTGCTCAGAGCTGGTGTCCCTTACAAGATTGTTGGTGGCACTCGATTCTTTGATCGCGCAGAAATCAGAGATGTCATGGCGTACCTCAAAGTTGTCGTCAATCCAGATGATGATATGGCTGCACTGCGCGTTATTAACACGCCTCGCCGCGGTATTGGTGCAACCAGTATTCAGAAGATTCAGACATATGCACTGTATAACGGTTTGTCGTTCTTCTCGGCATGTGAAGCATGCGTGATGGAAGAAGGCATTTTTACCGCAAAGGTAAGAAATGCGCTGGTAGAGTTTACGTCAGCTATTGAGCATGGCCGCCATATTGATGGTGAGCTTGATGAGGTTGTAGAGGCAATTATTGACCGCTCAGGTCTTATTCGTGCGCTTGAGACGGAGCATACCATTGAGGCTGACGGACGTATCGAGAACATTCGAGAATTCTTTGGTGTTGCAGCAGAGTTTGATGAGTCTCACGACGATGTTGAAGAAACGCTTGAGAGCCTGCAGCAGCTCAGAGAAGCTGGAGCGCTTGATGCGCAAGATGCAGCTTCGCTGAGTGAGGCTGGTTTTGATGCTGCTACCGGCGCACTCGCTGGTGCTGCTGTAGAGACGGCTCCTGCGCCTCAGGAAGAAGCTCTACATCCGCAGGTTGCTGCTGAGAAGCTTCCAGCCTTTATGGAATGGCTGGCACTTCGTTCTGACCTTGACAGTTTGGATGGCTCTACCTCTGCGGTAACACTTATGACCATTCACGCTGCAAAGGGTTTGGAGTTCCCAGCAGTATTTGTTGCTGGCATGGAGGAGGGTATCTTCCCTCATGCAAATTACGAGGCCGAGGCTGCTCAGCTAGAAGAAGAGCGCAGGCTTGCCTATGTTGCTATTACGCGTGCGCGCAAACGCTTGTATTTGACGTATGCGTCTACCAGAAGAACCTATGGCTCTGTTCAGGCTAATCCCGTATCGCGTTTTGTGGGGGAGATTCCTCAGGAGCACGTTAAAGCTATCGGTGTTGGCTCCGCAGGATTTTCCGGTGTTGGCTGGGCCAAGCGCGGAGACCGTCATGGCACCTTTGGCTCTGGCCGTGGTTCAGAAGTCTATGGTGGAAACGTTTTTGGTTCTCGTACGCGCTCTAGCGGTGGCGCCCCAGCTCCACGTCCAGCTCCTATTCAAAAGGACCCAGCCCGCGCTTCTGCAAGCTTTGCTGTGGGAGATCAGGTGTCTCATAAGACCTTTGGTCCAGGTGTTGTTTTAGCAGTTCAGGGCGATACTATTGAGGTCAAGTTTACACGCACTAATAAGACAAAGAAGCTCATGAAGGGCTTTGCTCCGATAGTCAAAATTGAGGGATAGCCATGGTGTTGATGCATGACGGCTTGATCTTGGGCCTCACTCCACAAGATTTTATTTTTAGGGTAGTCACCTTTGTAGTTGTGTTCTTCATTGCGTTCTTGATTGAGCATTTTGCAATAAAGCTCTCAAGAAAGGCTTTGGATTCATCTAAACTGCCGTCGGCATCTATCTTTGTCAACATAATCCGAGGAATCATCTGGGCGTTTGCTATTCTCGCGGTATTGCAGCCTGTTTTTGGCATTCAACCAACGGCGTTTGTGACCGCTTTGGGAGTTACCTCCATCGCCTTGTCTTTTGGTCTCCAGGATACCATTTCTAACCTGGTAGGCGGCTTAGGCCTTATGTTGGTAGGTGTGGTTAAGCCGGGAGATCAGGTAAGCATTGGAAACATTTCTGGCGAGGTCATTGACATGAACTGGCGTTCCACCATTGTGCGTGACCGTGGCGGTAAAGTGGACATCATCCCTAATTCTGTTCTCAACAAAACCGCACTGGTACATCGTACAAGGTGGGACGTAACCGAGGTACCTGTAACTATTGTGCTTAAACCATCAGCAGATTTAGAGGCAGTAACTCAAGAAATCATTGAGACAATCCAAGAAACCGTTTCGTCCCAGCTTGATAGAACATTTCCTATTGAGGTTGAAGCTGCAAGCATAGCTGATGCTGGCATTACCGTTATTATTCACGCACACATTAAAGACGATGCAAATGAGATGAGTGTGCGAGACAAAATTGTACGAGCCCTGGCTGGTTCCAGTTGGCTTGCAGGAGTAGGAGCCTAACATGAAAATTGGAATTATTGGTGCCATGGAGCCCGAGGTTGCGCTGTTAAAAGAGCAGATGACCATTGAGCGTACCTATGAACAGGCTCGTATGCAGTTCGTTGAAGGCCGTTTGGGAGAAGTTCCTGTAGTTGTTGTTCAGTCAGGAATTGGCAAGGTCAATGCCGCATCATGCACACAGATTCTGATTGATACATTTGCGGTAACGCATGTGATTAATACTGGTATTGCAGGACTTCTTAGCCCTGAGCTGCAGGTAGGGGATATTGTTATCTCTTCTGATTTAGTTCAGCACGATATGAACGTGGGTCCTCTCAATTTTGCCGCTGGTCAAATTCCAGGCCTTCCGGTTTTCTCGTTTACAGCAGATAAGGATCTTGTTGAGCATGCTCTTGCATCGGCTAAAGAAGTAGCTCCTGAACTGCAGGTTATTTCTGGACGTGTTGCTTCAGGAGATCAGTTTGTGAGCTCATCAGAGCTTGCGGACCATATTTACACAACATTTGGCGCTGATTGTTGCGAGATGGAGGGCGCTTCAATTGCCCAGGTTGCTTGGCTTAACCGCACACCGTTTGTGGTGATTAGGCTTATGTCCGATAAGCCCGGTACTACTTCAAGTGTTGATTATCTAACGTTTGAGCGTGAGGCTTCTGAGCGTTCTGCTCGTATTACTGCAGCTATTATCAAAAAGCTTGCCTAGCAACCTGAGGTGCCCCTTTAAGGCAACTCTTCTGGGACAACCAGGTAGCTCTCCCGGGTCAGCTTGTATTTTTCATAAGAGGGAAGGCAGGGCGTAAGAAACAACTTGCGCTGATTTAGCCATTCGAATGTTTTTAAACATAATTGAACGATATTTCGATTATCATTGTCCCGTTATGAAAGTGGTTTGAAAGGTACCGAATGATAACCCTCGGACACTTTTTTGAGATGATGGTTGCCAATCCATTTTTAGCCCTCGTCATTGTCCTTGTTTTTGGATGCATTTTTGTAAATGGTGCAACCGACGCGGCTAATGCTATTGCAGAGGCTGTTGGAACTCGTTCAATTAAAGTCAACCATGCAATTATTATGAGTGTTGTATGCAACTTTGTTGGTTTGGTGGCTATGTGCCTCATTTCAACTGCAGTTGCAGACACAATTCTGGGCATGGTTGACTTTGGTAGCAATAACCATGAGGCTCTTGTTGCTCTTGCCGCAGGCTGTGTTGGTATTGTTACTTGGGCAGTAGGAGCTTGGGCTTTAGGTATTCCAACTTCTGAGTCACATGCACTCATTGCAGGTCTCACCGGTGCAGCACTTGCGATTCATGGTGATTTTGGTGCAGTTAACTGGGGCGAGTGGAGCAAGGTTTTAATTGGTCTGCTCTTCTCAACCACACTGGGTTTTGCCGCTGGTTGGATCATTGTTAAAGCAATCAACAAACTTTGCGTAAACGTTGATCGACAGCGCGCTGATGAGATGTTTGGTCATTTGCAGGTTGTTGGCTCAGCATTTGTTGCGGCTATGCATGGTGCACAGGACGGTCAGAAGTTCATGTCCATTGCCATGCTTGCAATTGCACTTTCCGCAGGTCATGGAGCTGCTGGTGCAGATGTGTTCCCGCTCTGGCTGCAGGTACTGTGTGCTGCTCTTATGTCTATCGGTACTGCGATTGGCGGAAGAAAGATTATTAAAAAAGTCGGAATGGAAATGGTAAAGCTTGAGCGTTATCAGGGCTTTGCCGCGTCTTTCTCGGCATCTGCATCTTTGCTACTTTCCACGCTGACTGGTCTTCCTGTTTCAACAACCCATACAAAAATGACTGCCATGATGGGCGCAGGTGCTGCAAAAAATATTCGTTCAGTTAACTGGGGCGTTGCAAAAGAAATGGTTGCAGCATGGGTGTTTACTTTCCCTGGCTGCGGACTTATTGGTTTTCTTTTTGCAAAACTGTTCCTGATGATTTTCTAAGTACGTATAACTGTCTTTTACGAGTTCTATTGAACCACTCAACTTTATTGGAGGATTCATGCTAGGTAAGCCAAAAGAGGACGTCTTCTACACCATGTTCCGCGAGTTTGGCGACAAAATTGTAGAAACCGCTGAAGAGTATGCGGTCATTATGGAAGGCTATCCCGAGACTGCTGCACGTATTCCTCAGATGAAGGTTTACGAGCGTGAGTGTGACGAGAAGGTCCAGCACATTATGAAGGAGCTTTACGCTTCCTTTGTCACACCCTTTGAGCGTGAGGACATCTCTGACTTGGCTCTTCGTCTTGATGACATTGTTGACGGAATGAATTCTGTTGCAGAGCGCCTTGATCTCTTTAACGTTGACGATACTCGTAAAGAGGCTATGCAGCTTGCTGAGCTTACCCTTCGCGCATGCAAGACGGTCCAGGAGATGCTGAGCGTTCTGAGCGATTACAAAAAAGATTCTACCGTTATGGAGAAGGCCATTGCCGTTGGTCACGTTGAGGACGAGGGCGATCTTATTTATCACAACGCCCTGTCCCGCCTGTTCCGTGATGAAATGCCTGGTCGCCACACCGTTGCTTGGCTTCGTATTTTTGACCGCATGGAGACTGTTCTGGATTCCTGTGACGATGCGGCGGGAGTTGTTCGCTCTGTTGTTATGAAGAACGCTTAAGTTCGTTTTCTGCTAACGGTATATACAGACTAAAAACTGCCTTCCACCGGGAGGCAGTTTTTATATTCTCTTTTTGTCCGGTATTGGGGTTAAACTGTTTATATAAAAGAAAGTGGAGGTGCCATGAGCGGCTTCAAGCGTTTTTGCTACATACTCTATGTTCTTGCAAGTGCATTTGTGTTTTTAGCCCTTGCTTTAACGTGGTTTGGTCCTTGGACACATCAGGCAACTAATCTCTTGTTTACCAAGCCCTACCTTATTGCTCTTAACGCTTGTGCGGCTATTAGCATCTTTGGTCTTGTTGTGGTGTTGTTCAGAGCTCTATTCATTAGAAAAACAGTAAAGCTCACGGTAGCCACTGTTGAGGGCGGAACAATCTCCGTCACAAAAGATGCTATTTCTTCTCAGGCAGCACATATCATTGAAGAAGATGGAACGTGCCTAGCTCACCGTGTTAACGTGCAGATTTCTAAGAATAATTCTGTAGCTGTACAGATTGATATTCTCCCCAAAGAGCCTGTTGATGTCACTGCAAAGGGCTCTGAGTTCTATAACGCTCTTCAGTCTGGTCTTGCTATCGTGTGCGGACCTTGCGTTTCTAGCATTAATCTTTCTTTTATCAAGCCAAGTTCCTTCTCGCCAAAAGATGAAGAAGGTGCGTCTTTGTCTCAGTCAAAAGAGGTTATGCCAGAACCAGAGATTGTAGGAGAGCAATCTTACGAGCAACCTTCTACTCAAGCCACTGCTCAGCAGGCTGGTAAAGACATTCGATTGAGTATTCCAGAGCCAGATGCAAAGGAGGTCACAGACAATGGATAAAAGCTTCTTTCAGAAGATGCAGGAGAAGTGCAAAAAATACGTCGTTGACCATCCAGGTGCCATTATTGGCGGATTTTTGGGCCTCTTGTTTGCAATTTTTTTGTTTACGTTTGGCCTTTTTAAAATGCTAGTTGTTGCATTGTTTGTGTTGGTTGGAGTTGCCATCGGTCAGATTTTTGACGGAAAGGCAACCATTTTGGCAAAGATTCGTTCCTTATTTACGGACAGAAACTAGATAGGAGAGAGCTGTGGCAGAAGAACTTACTAATTCGCAAGAGACCACCTCTGAAGAAATTGTTCCTGCAGAAGAAACAACAGATGTTCCTTCCGATGCAGATCTTGAGGATACAGACTCTCTTACCTTCTCTGGTGGAGTTGTCGAGAAAATCGTCTCGTTGGCATTACGTGACGTCCCCAACGTGGTGGGTGCTCGTGGAAACTGGCTTAACAGAGTTCAGGATGTACTTGGTGCATCTGATACGGCTAAAGGTGTCACTGTAGAGGTGCTGCCTGATAGCTCGCTAAATGTTACCGTTTCTGTACTTATTAAATATGGTTCTTATGCGCCTCAGATTTTTGAAGACGTTAAACATACTATTGTCGAGAAAATCACCGGTATGACAGGCCTTGAAGTTTCTGGTGTTAACCTGCGAATTGAAGATGTTTTGACCGAAGAAGAATACGATCGCCTAAAACATCGTCCAGAAGAGCCTGAACAGCTAGACAAAGAAGAGTAAAGTACGCTAAAGTTGCACTGTTTTACGCTTTTATATTAATTGTTTTATTGTTTTGTCACTACAGGCTCCCTAAGCGCAAGGAGTTTTGCCATGAAAAGGCTTTCACGTTGGAGCATGGCGATTGTTGCTACGTTTGTACTAGCACTCTCGCTCGTTGGAGGACTTGCAAAGCAAGCACTCGCAGACACCACCCCTGTTACCTCAGAGGCTGAGCTGCTGGCTGCTATTGCTGCTGCTCCAGCAGATGGTTCGCAGACTATCGTTCAGGTAAATGCGGACTTTACCATTACTGCTCCAGTCCAGGTTCCAGCTAATAAGAACATTAGGTTGATGGGTACTGGAACTATCACAAGTGCCATGACCGGCTCTAATTTCTATATGTTCAAGATTGCTTCTGGCGGCGCAGTTACTCTTGATGGTGCCACCATTGATGGCAACAACACTGCATTTGCCGTTGAGAACCGTGGTAGCTTTACCTTGCTTCGTGGCGTTATTAAAAACGGTAAGGCAAAACCTTATCCAGGAAATAACGGCGTAGTTCTCACCACTGGTGCTGGTGCAAAGTTTGTTATGGCCGGCGGCACCATTCAGGACAGCACGGTTGCTAACGCTCTTGGTGGCGCAGTCACTGTTGCAAATGGTGCAACGGGTGAGCTTCGTGACGGTACCATTCAGAACACTACTCTTACCAATCAGTACTCTGGTAGCGTTATGGTAAGAAATGCAGATTTTACTATGACTGGCGGAACCATCACTGATGGCGATGCTTCTTCTACCATTAATTCTTCTGGTGGTCTGATGCTTTATGCCTTGGATCCAAACGGCGAGACAACAACAGCCACTATGGGTGGTGGATATATCACTAACAATAAGGCTGTTGATGGTGCAGGCGTCCACGTTTACGCAGGTAATCCTCAGTTTGGTGATTCTAAGTCAAAGGCAGACTTTACCTTCAACGGTGGCTCTATTACTAATAATGTTGCTTCTGAGTCCGGTGGCGGTATCTATGTAACTTGGAACGGCAACGTTGTTATGAACAACGGCATCATCAAGAACAACACTGCTGGCATTGCTGGCGGTGGCGTTGCTACCTACGACCAGTTTGTTGGCGTTGTTGGTGGTCAGAAGGTTCCTTACTCCAAGGTTGGTGCTCCATGGAATAACTGGCCAAACATTTATCGCGCTGGCTTCACCATGAACGGCGGCTCTATTGACGGAAACAAGGCCACCAGTAATGGCACCAACCAGCTTGGTGATAAGGGTGTTGGTGCTGGTATTTATGTTGCATCTGCTAATGTAACTCTTAATGCTGGCGAAATTATCAATAACACTGCAAATGACCAGGGCGGCGCAGTTTACGTTGCATCTGTTCCGTATGTCCTTCATATCAATAACGCACTTATTAAAGACAACACTGCAACAGTTATTGGCGGCGGCGCATGGTTCTGCCCAACTGGTGATGCTGAGTTCCATTCTAAGAACGGCGTAGCATTCTTCAACAACACCGCTAACGGCGCTGGTGATGAGATTGCAACCGTTCGCGGTGCAGGTGAATCTGCCGGCGCAACCATTTCTGATTATATGCTTGGTGGTGCCTCTGCACATTGGACTAAGGATGGCGCGGTTACTATCAACCTTCCTTCCATCCTTGGTGAAGCTGATCCAGCTGCTGCACGTCATACTACTGAAGAAGTAAGCAATATCGTTAACAACACCGATATGCTTGCGCTTGAATCCAACCCACGCCATGAGTCAATTGCTGCTGCACAGAATAAGGCTAAGCTGTTCATTTATGGCAACACTGCACAGCGTGGTGGTGGCATTGGTTCTAACGGTACCGTTATTACTGGTGAAGAGGGCACACAGGATGTAACTGTTAAGAAGGTTTGGGATACTTCTGCAAATCCAGATGCAGTTATTCCAGAGAAGCTCACTGTTTATCTTGTTGCTGATGGCTATCGTGTTGACTCCGTTGAGCTTTCTGCAGCTAATAACTGGGAGCATACCTTTACCGGACTTCCTGACAATGTAACTTTGACCTTTGAGGAGTCTGCTCCAACTGGTTGGACTGCTCAGACTCCTGAGGTTAACGGTAACGTTACTACCTTAACCAATAAGGCCGATGCTCCTGTAACTCGCGATGTTCCAGTAACCAAGGTTTGGAATGGTACAAAGAAGGATTCCGTCACCGTTCACCTGCTTGCTGATGGTGTTGACACTGGTCAGACCCTTGTCCTTTCTGAGGCAAACAATTGGACCGGTTCATTTGTTGGTGTAAATCTTTACGCAGCAGATAATCACGTCATTGCTTACACCGTTTCTGAGGATGCTATTGAGGGTTACACTTCTGAGATAACTGGTGATATGGCCAATGGCTTTACTATTACAAACACCGAGACTCCAGTTACCCCAACCCCAACTCCAGAGAAGCCTGGTAAGAAGCGTAAGCACCGCACACCCGATACAGGCGATGCAAGTGTTGTAGCTATGGTTGCGTTTGCTACAGTTGGTGCTGGCTTTGTTGGTGTTGGAGCATATGCTCGCACTCGTAAAGAGCAGTAAGCAACACACATATACTTAGTATGCAGATCCCCCGCTTTTATAAAAAGCGGGGGATCTTTGTCAGAAGGACGATTCCTTGTTTTAACTGGAGATGTTTACGTTCGCCGAATTTGCCAACCGTTTAACCAATAAGAGTGTTCTTCTCGCCAGGAGAAGTTAGAGAAGAACGACAATACTACTAGGTGGATAGTGAGTATCTGCATGAGTACCTTATTGGAGGTTGTTATGGAGCTCAAAGCTGATAAAAAGGTAATTGTCGAGCGTAATAACAAGGTTGTGTACGACAACGGAGACACAGTCGTTAAGGTGTTCAGCGGAAGCAAACCTTCTGCTGATATTCTGAATGAGGCTTTAAACCTCACTCGTGCTGAACAGGCCGGTATTAATGTTCCAGCTCTTGCAGAGATCAGTAAGGTTGGTAATTGCTGGGCTGTTTCAACCAGAAAAGTTGAAGGCAAAACAATTAGGCAGCTTATTGAGGAGCATCCAGAAAAAGAGGACGAGTTTCTCAATAAGTTTGTCGATATTGAGCTGGCTATTCACGCTCATAAGGCACCGCTTCTTACTCGTCAAAAAGACAAGTTCACCCGAATGATTAACAGCATTCCAGATATTCTTGATGAGGCTACAAGGTATGAGCTTCTGCTTAAGCTTGACGGTATGAAGCCTCACACTAAGGTCTGCCACGGTGACTTTGTTCCTTCCAACGTTATTCTCGCCGAGGATGGCGCTCCAGTAATTCTTGACTGGGCCCATGCAACACAGGGCAACGGTGCTGCAGACTGCGCTACAACGTATCTGCACCTGCTTCTTCATGGTGATGAGGAGCTTGCCGAGAAGTACATCAATCTTTATTGCACCAAGCAGGGCTGCACGCGTCAGTATGTAAACGAATGGCTTGGCATTATTGCTGCAGCAGAGCTTGCTCGCGGTCGTGTAAAAGAAACAGAGTTCCTGCTTAAGTGGGTAAATGTTTTTGATGCAATGTAGTTGGTTACAAGAACTTTAAACTAGCTGAGAAGAGCCTCGTCAGGGGCTCTTCTTTTATTACACTTCTTGTTGTTACATAAAGAAGCATAAGGAGTTAGCTATGTACGATATTGATCCAAAGCAGACCACCGCAAATTCAGAAAATAAGAAATCAAAGCTTGAGCGTATGAGTGCAGGTGAGTGGTGTAGTGGTGAAGCTGATGCAGAACAAAGCGCAGCTTTTTGGCGTGCTAAGGATCTAGCCTGGGAGTTTAACCAGACTCGCCCAAGCGATAAAGAAAAGTGTCGTCAGATTTTGACCGAACTTCTCGGCGAATTGGGAGAGGGAAGCGCAGCAGTTTCTCCTTTTCATGTTGACTATGGCTTCAACATCAAGATTGGTCCACACAGCTTTATTAACCACGGTGCATACCTGATGGATTGCGCGCCTATTACCTTTGGTGCTCATAGTTTTGTGGGCCCTCAGTTTAAGGCGTACACCGTTCAGCATCCTTTAGATGCCGAGGAGAGAAATGCTTGGTATGAGCGAGCTCTACCTATTACGGTAGGAGATAACTGCTGGTTTGGTGGAAATGTGACGGTGCTTCCCGGTGTAACTATTGGCAATAACTGCGTTATTGGTGCTAATAGTCTGGTTACTAAAGATATTCCAGACAATTCTCTTGTTGTTGGTTCTCCCGCAAAGGTCGTACGTCAAATTACCGAGGCAGATAAGCTGGGACTCAAAGAGCTTTTGGGCTAGTTCTGTTAGGCTAGGAGCGCGTGGTTTCGGGGCATAGGACTTCAGAGTACTCGGTTTCAGAGCGTACAAAAAATGCGCGATTTAAGAAAACACTGCTAGATTAGGCCTTTTAGGGAGATTGTTTAACTATTTATTTGATGTTAGAGGCATCCGCGCTATAATAAATATACGGGGAGCTGGGAAATGGCCCGGCTGAGAGGCAGCACTGTATGCTGCGACCCATTAACCTGATCTGGGTAATGCCAGCGTAGGGAGCCAATGCCGTCCTTACGCACTACAAGAAGGAGGGCATATGAAAAAACTTTCTCAGTTTACACTGCAGGCCATATCCCTTACTTCTTTTCTTGTGCTTTGGCAGCTTGTTATTGTTGTAGGAATTATTCCAAATTATCTTGTTCCAACTCCTGTTCAGGTTGTATTTGCGCTGGTTAAAGACTTCCAGCTTCTTATGACGCATACAGGAATTACGCTGTTAGAATCCCTTATTGGCCTGGCTATTGGAGTTCTTATTGGCTTTGCGCTTGCTGTTCTTATGGACTTCTTCAAAACGCTGGACAAGCTGCTCTCTCCACTTGTAACTATCTCACAAACTATCCCTATTGTGACCATCGCGCCGCTTTTGGTGCTTTGGCTGGGCTATGGCCTTTTACCTAAGATTGTTCTTGTGGCCATTTCAACGTTTTTCCCTATTACCGTGGCGTTGAACTCGGCATTTAAATCGATTGATCCCGACATGGTTGACCTGATGACCACCATGGGAGCTAGTCGTTGGCAGATTTTCTGGCACGTCAAGTTGGCTGCTGCTGCACCGCAGTTCTTCTCGGGACTCAAAATGAGCGTGACCTACGCCGTAATTGGCGCAGTAATTGCAGAATGGCTGGGAGGCGACGCCGGCCTGGGCGTGTATATGACGCGCGTCAGAAAGGCGTTTGCGTACGACAGGATGTTTGCAGCAATCGTGGTGGTTTCTGCATTGTCGCTGGTGTTGATGAAGCTCGTAGAACTTGTCCAAAAGCGCGCACTGCCTTGGGATACCTCTCAAGACAGTGGAGGATCCACGCACTAATCTCAACTGGTTCAAAGAAAGAAGTGATAACCGCATGAACGCATCTGATTACAAGGGTTTGACAAGAAAAGGCTTTCTAGCTGCGATGGGTTTCTCGACAGCAGGGCTTTGCGCAGGCTGCTCGCTTGAGCAGCCTTCCGCTCCGTCTAACAGCAACAAGGGTGCTGGCGAGAAGAGCGGCGGTACCACGGAGATCACGTTTGCGCTGGATTACACTCCAAACACCAATCACACCGGCATTTATGTAGCTCAGGAGAAGGGCTACTTTGACCAAGCTGGTCTCAAGGTAACCATTCAGCAGCCGCCTGCTGACGGTGCTGACGCGCTGATTGGTGCGGGTGGCGCTCAGATGGGCGTTACCTACCAGGACTATATTGCTAACAGCCTCTCGTCATCTAATCCGCTGCCGTATACCGCGGTAGCCGCTATCATTCAGCACAATCTTTCGGGCATTATGAGCCGTGAAGAGGATCACATTGTTCGTCCGCGAGACCTTAATAACCGCACTTACGCAACATGGAATCTCCCTGTTGAGCAGGCTACTATCAGGTCTGTTATGGAGTCTGACGGTGGAGACCCCTCAACGCTTAAGATGGTACCTTACGAGGTAGACGACGAAGTATCTGGCTTGAAAGCAAAGATGTTTGATGCTGTTTGGGTATATGAGCAGTGGGCTGTTCAAAACGCTCGTGTTCAGAACTTTGCGTACAACTATTTTGCGTTTGCAGCTATTGATCAAAACTTTGACTTTTACACGCCGGTTATCGCAGTAAACGATGGCTTTGCAAAAGAGAATCCAGACGCTGTTAAGGCCTTCTTGAGCGCCGCAAGAAAGGGTTACGAGTTCTGCGTTTCTAACCCAGACGAGGCAGCAGAGATTCTGCTCAAAGCTGTTCCAGAACTTGACGCTGACCTGGTTAAAGCCTCTCAGAAGTTCTTGGCTGCTAAGTATATTGACGATGCCGAGAAGTGGGGCGTTATTGACTCTGCTCGCTGGCAGCGTTTCTATACCTGGCTCAATAACCAGCAGCTACTTGAGAATAAGATTGATCCATCCGCAGGATTTACTAGTGAGTACCTTGGATAAGCAAACTACCGACATAACAGAGAGTGCAACCGTAGAAGCTCCTGGCGAGAAGGACCTTGGAGCTGTGGCTGCATGCGGTCCGCAACAAAATGCTCCGGCGCTTGAAGCACGCAGCCTTACGCTGGTCTGGGGAAACGGCCAGGTAGTTGCCAAGGATATCTCGATTGAGCTGCAACCTGGCACCATTACCTGCTTGGTTGGTCGCTCGGGCTGTGGCAAGACAACACTGCTCCACGCACTTGCGGGACTTCTGGAACCGCAAGAGGGCAAGGTACTACTGCATGGCTCCGACGTCACGGGTCATCCGGGCCACATTGGCTACATGCTCCAGAAAGATTTGCTCATCCCAAGCAAGCGCATCATCGACAACGTAGCGCTTCCGCTTGAGCTGAAGGGCATCTCGCGCGCTGAGGCGCGCACACGGGCCCAGGAGATGCTGGAACGCGGTGGACTTGAGCGCGTGGCACAAAGCTGGCCTCACGAGCTCTCAGGCGGCATGAGACAGCGTGTTGCGTTCCTGCGCACGGCACTCATTGGCTCAGACATTATGCTGCTGGACGAGCCCTTCTCGGCGCTTGACGCTCTCACACGGCGAGAAATGCGTGCGTGGCTCATGTCTTCCGTGAAAGAGTTTGGCCTTTCGGTGCTGGTGATCACGCACGACGTTGACGAGGCTGTTGCCATGGCCTCGCGCATTTACGTGATGGCGGGAAGTCCCGCGCAGGGTGTGGTAACCAAGATTGTGGGCGTTATTGAGCCACAGGGCTGCACGGATGCAGCGGCAGTGGACTCTAGCAAAGACGCTGGTCAAGGTAATGAACTGGCTTCGTTTGACCTAAGCGAAGAGTTTTTGGCTGCCAAGCGAGAAGTGCTTTCGTTGCTGGGATAGCTGCCTGCACGCGCAGACGCGAGTGCCACGGGTTTCTCGGCTCGCGGATTTCTGGAAGTGCGGGTTTCTCGCTCTAGAATTTGATACAGAAAAAGACGTGAGAGTTTGTCTCTCACGTCTTTCTTGTTAGCTTGATTTGCGTGCACAATTTTGTTTGTGCAGCTAATTTGTGTAGTTTAATTACTCGCTGAACTCAAGGAATGCGCGATATCCGCGATAAGCCTCAAAGATGTCGGCCTTGTTTGCAATCTCCCATGGTGCATGCATGGAGAGAACGGGAACGCCGCAGTCGATGACGTGCATGCCATATTTAGCAAGCATGTATGCGATGGTTCCGCCGCCACCAGCGTCAACGCGACCGAGCTCTGCGGTCTGGAACTGAACGCCGGCGTTGTCCATAATGCGGCGAATCAGCGCAACATACTCGGCATCAGCGTCGTTGGAGCCAAACTTGCCGCCACTACCAGTGAACTTGTTGAATGCAAGGCCGTGACCCATGATGGCAGAGTTCTTGATTTCAAAGCTGCCCGTAAAGCTTGGGTCATAACCAGCAGAAACATCACTGGAGAGCATGTAGGAGTTAGCCATGCAGCGGCGCAGGGAAAGTGGAGACTCAAAACCAGCAAGCGCCAGGACTTCTGCCATGATGTTCTCAAAGAAAAGGGAATTCATGCCAGTTGCGCCAACGGAGCCAATCTCTTCCTTGTCGGTCAGGATGGTGACGGAGGTACGTGCAGGAGTGTCGCACTCAAGCTGTGCAATCAAGGAAGGGTAGGAGCAGCTGCGGTCGTCGTGACCGTAGCCCAAGATCATGGAGCGATCAAAGCCCATGTCGCGAGCGGGACCTGCAGGAACAATCTCAAGCTCAGCGGAGAGAAGATCTGCTTCCTCAATGCCGTAGAGGTCCTTCAGGATATTGATGACATTAGCCTTAACAGCTTCCTTTGGCTCGTCACCTTCTGCATCAGCGGGTTTCTCGCCATTCTGTCCCCAAACGAGTGGACGATTGCCAACAATGAGGTCGAGCATCTCGCCCTCGATGACCTTGGAAGCGGTCTTTCCAAGCTGCTCTGCGCTCAAGTGGATGAGAAGGTCGGAGATACAGAAAACAGGGTCAGTTGGATCCTCGCCAACGCATACGTTTACGACGCTACCGTCTTTAAGTGCAAGAACGCCGTGAATTGCCAGAGGAATGGTGACCCACTGGTACTTCTTGACGCCGCCATAGTAGTGGGTGTCAAAGGTGGCAAGCTCATTGCGCTCCTCAAGTGGGTTCTGCTTGACGTCCAGGCGAGGGGAGTCGATGTGAGCGCCAAGGATGTTCAGGCCCTCTTCCAGGGACTTGGTACCAATTTGGACAAAGATGACAGACTTGCCGCGAATGTCTGCATAGACTTTGTCGCCAGCCTTGAGAGTTTTACCTGCAGCGATGGCGTCAGAAAGCTTAACGTAACCTGCCGCTTCGGCAAGCTTGATGGCGCTTGCGGCGCACTCGCGTTCAGTCTTGTTCTCTGAGATAAACTTTCTGTAACCCTCGGTAAACGACTGGAGTTTGTCCAGGTCCTCCGAGGTGTACTTTTTCCATGCGTTTGTGGTTTCCATACCTATCCTTTCTGTAGCAAGCTCAGTGTGAGCTGCTGCTTATTGTTGCTGTTAGTTGCGCCGCGGAGGCGGCGGCTGCGACGGTAGTTGCCGCGACAGCGACTTAGTTGCCTCCGTTGGAGCTGTTTGAGCCAGAACTGTTAGAGCCACTGCCAGAACTATTACCAGAGCCAGAGTTTTGATTGGAACCAGAATTGCTGCTTGAGCTGCCCGTTCCGGAGTTGTTGCTGGAAGAGTTGCTCTCAGACGAGTTGCTTGAGCTGCTAGAGTCGCTGGTCTTTTCCGAACTAGATGAGCTGTCGGAGCTGGTGGTCTCTGATTTCTTGGAGTCAGTGCTCTCCGAAGAGGAATCCTTGGAATCAGTGGACTTGCTTGACTCGTCGGTCTTCTCGCTAGAAGAGCTGGAATCGTCTTTCTTATCCGTCGAATTGCTGGTATTCGTAGTTTTTTCCGTCACAACTGGGGTTGTGCTGACCTTTGGTCCCAAGCCAGATCCGTCGGTGATATAGCTGAGGAACATTGCATAAAGAATGACGGCAGAAATGGTAAAGATAATTGAAATAATGGTCACGATAGTCAGCGCTCTTACACGCTTGCGCGACAACTTTGGCACGCGATTTACCTGCGACGATTGTCCCGCGGTAGGAGC
>CALHVU010000054.1 GCA_938036925.1 uncultured Atopobium sp. | reverse complement strand
CTCTCGGGTGTCAAGCGTGACGAGATCGACGTGGAGCTCAACGAGGGTCGCCTGTCCATCTCGGTGGACAAGAAGGAGTCCGAGGAGGAGAAGGCCAAGAACTACCTGCACAAAGAGTCTTCTGAGTGGCAGGCAACTCGTGGTGTATATCTGAAGGATGCAGCTCGAGAGGGCCTAACTGCAAAGCTTGATGGCGGCATCCTGACCATCACTGTTCCAAAGCAGGATCAGCAGGCTAGCGTCACAAAGATTGCAATCGACTAACACTAGTGCTCTGAGCGGCAGCTTTGGCGGTCAGTCAAGCTGCTGCTCAGGCAGTAAGGTGCCTGGTAGTTGACCTGCCAGGCACGTATAGCTGCAGCCGGGCGTACGGCTAGACGTGCCTGTTCAACGCCCGATTACAGGCACCTCGCATAGCGAGAAGATCTTGGAGCTCCAAGGTTTTCTCGCTTTTTTGTTGTCGCAAGCCTGGGGCGTGCTGTTGGGGTGCGGAACCCGGGACGCGCGGCGTGTCAGCGCGCAAACGCGCAGCTACAGCGACATTGGCCAATCTTGACTAGCTACGCAGACGACAAGCGAGCCGTCGGGAGTCTGCGCCTCGGTGAACGCGTCGTTGAGAGGCTGCGCGCCAACTGCTTCTGCAAGTGTTTTCACGGCGACGCTTGGACGGTTATTCTCGTGAGAGAGGTGCATGCCAACCACGCAACGCGTATTTGGGCCTACGAGCTGCGACAACGCCTGCGCAGTGTACTCGTTTGACAGGTGACCGGAGTCTCCGTGGACTCGCTGTTTGAGCACGTACGGATAAGGACCTGTGAGCAGCATATGCTCATTATGGTTGGACTCGATAGCAAGAATGCGCACGTCAGAGAGGCACTCGAGAGCCTTGGGCGTCAAAATACCCGTGTCGGTGCAATAACCCACGGAGTCCACGATGCGCCTATCAGGACCAGCAAGATAATCAAAGCGCATGCCCATAGGCTCGCAAACATCGTGCGAGGTGGGGAAGGTGCTTACCTCAATGTCTGGAGCGGCATCAATATGGACAGAACCTGCCTGGTCAACAAGGGTAAAGGTGACGCTTGAGCAGGAACTTCTTCTTGAAAGCACGGCAGCAGTTCCTGTTGTAGCGAACACGGGAACATCAAAAGTTTTACTGACTACCGAAAGACCCGCGACGTGATCGGTGTGCTCGTGTGTAATAAAGATGGCCACAAGCTCAGAGAGGTTAACGTTCAGCTCTTTAGACCGACGCAGAATTTCTTTTCTAGAGATTCCGCAATCAATCATAA
>CALHVU010000053.1 GCA_938036925.1 uncultured Atopobium sp. | reverse complement strand
GCCACATGTCAACAAGCCACTGTGCCGGGCGTATCTATACTTCATAGAAATTACAAATGCTAGGTAGCCTCAATCTCAGCAAGCTCAATTTCTAAGCCTTGGATGAGTTCTGTTTTCTCGCTAGAACAGTAAGGACATGTGCGACCATACGTTACCGTAGCGTACGTTTTATTACATGATAAACACTGTGTTAGAGCTGGAACTTCTTCAATTTCTAGCTGAGCTCCGTGTAGCAGCTCTGTGCGATCAGCTGCCCAGCGCCATACATCCAACAAATACGTTGGAACAACTCCAGATACCTCCCCTAGCTGCAACTTTACACGCGCAACAGAAGTGAGGTTATTCTGTTTTCCCAGATCCTCAACCATATCTATGAGGTAAAACGCAATTCCCAGCTCATGCATGTTAGTTAGTTCCAGTGAGCATGTTAGCTTAAAATACCAGTACTGCCCGCAGAAACGGGATTACCAAGCTCATCGGTTGTTACGTGTGACTGAGGCTTAGGAGTTTTTGCTTTTCTCGCGGGGTTCTTAATAATCTTTACCGCACGTTTTCCAACATACGAGAGAATCTTTCCTGCCTTATGCTCTGCGGCAACCATATCTGAACAGTGAGGATTGTCTCGGAACAGATGAATTGCATCAAACTCACAGCGTGTAGTACAAAGACCACAACCAATACACTTATTTGCATCAACAATTGAAGCGCCGCACTTCAAGCAGCGTGCGGTCTCGATTCTGATTTGCTCTGGCGTAAAGGTATGGCTAGGGTCTGTCCAGTTGTGTCTAATGTTTTTGACCGTATCGCATGCGGGACGCTGACGACCTGCGTGATCGTATCCACAAGACTCAACTGCTGCGTCAGATTTATCAAGCTCAACATAATGGCGCTGGTTACGGCCAATAGTCAAAGAAGAGCCTTTTTGCACAAAACGATGTAATGAAACAGCAGCTTCATGACCTGCGGCAATAGCATCGATAACAAAGCGAGGACCCGTGTACACATCTCCACCCACAAAGACATCGGGCTGAGCAGTCTGATACGTCTGGGAATCAGCGCACGCAAGATTGCCTCGCGTAAGCTCAACTGCCTCTCCTTCCAAAAGACTTCCCCACTCAACGGTTTGTCCAATAGACAAGACCACTGCATCTGCCTCAAGATACATTGTTTGCTCGTCATCAAAACAAGGCGAGAAACGCTTGTCATTGTCAAACACACGGGTACAGCGTTTAAACATCACGCCGCAGACGTGTCCTTGCTCATCTGTGGCAATAAAAGCAGGTCCCCAACCATTCTTGATTGACACACCATCTTCCTGCGCTTCTGTGATTTCTTCTGGTAGTGCAGGCATCTCTTCTGGCTGCTCTAGGCACACCATAGTAACTGACTCTGAGCCACAACGAGCAGAGACTCGAGCTGCATCAATGGCAACATTACCGCCGCCAATGACCACTGTCTTACCAGGTACTTCATGCAGAGGATGCTCGGTTACAAAATGCAAGAAATCAACAGCAGAAATAACGCCGTCAGCGTCTTCTCCAGCAATATTGGCCTTTCTACCGCCCTGGCAACCAATGGCAACATAAAAACCAATAAAGCCTTGAGCGCGCAGTTCATCAAGGGTTATGTCTTTTCCTACCTCAACACCACAGCGAATCTCAACGCCCATTTCTTTAAGAACGTCAATCTCTGCGGCAACAACGTTTTTCTCGAGCTTGTAAGAAGGGATGCCATATACCATCATTCCACCAGGAAGGAGGTTCTTTTCAAAAACAACGGGATTGTAACCACGTTCTGCCAGGTAATATGCACAGGACAGGCCAGCTGGACCCGCACCAATAATGGCAATTTTCTGGTTGAATCGGCCTCTATTTGACGGGATAACTGGCTCTGGAATAAAGCGATGTTCTGCCTCTAAATCTTTTTGAGCAATGAATTTCTTAACGTCATCAATGGCTACTGCCTGGTCAATAGTTCCTCGCGTACATGCTGCTTCGCAACGTTTATTGCAAACGCGACCACAAACAGCAGGGAATGGATTTTCTTTTTTGATGAGCTCAAGCGCATCTCGATAGCGACCTTCAGCAGCCATACGCAGATAACCCTGAACAGAAATATGCGCTGGGCAGGTAACCTTGCAAGGAGCTGTACCAGTATCGTGGCACTCAATACGGTTGTTATTTTTATAATTCCAATCCCAGTCAGACTCTCCCCAGAACTTATCATCTGGAAGATCCTGCATTGGGTAGGAAATTTTGCCCTTCCTAGTAGGAAGTTTCTGACCTAATTGAGGGGCTCCAGCTGGGCAAACCTCTACGCACCCACCGCAAGCAACACATTTTTCTTCATCAACGTGAGCCACAAAAGCGGAACGAGACAAATTAGGCGTATTAAACAGCTGAGAAGTTCTGAGTGCATAGCAAACATTTACGTTGCAGTTGCAAATGGCAAAGATCTTATCTTCACCGTCAATGTTGGTAATCTGATGAACAAAACCGTTTTTCTCGGCCTTTGTACAGATATCGATAACCTCATCGTAGGTAATGTAGTGGCCTTTTCCTGTTTCTACGCAGTAATCAGCCATATCACCAATGGCAAGACACCAATCTTCTGGATCGTCAGCACAGCCGTCGCCACGAACTCGCTCAGCAAGGCGACAAGAACAGGGAGTTGCAGCATATCTATCGTATTTCTTGAGCCAATGCGAAATATGCTCAACAGTAACTGTGTGATTTACCTGCTCAATGGATCGTTCAACAGGAATGACATGCATACCAACGCCCGCGCCACCTTCAGGAACTAACTTGGTGACATTTTTGAGCGGTAGATAGGTCATACGCTCAAACAAAGAACCCATCTCGGGATGTTCTTCGAGTTGGCGCTCGTTCATCACGGTAAACTCTGCGGAGCCAGGAACAAACATAGGAAGAACATACTGCTTTTGCTTGCTCTTGTTTTCCCAGTTGTACTCAATCATGCCCTTTACAGACAGGGTGTCTAGGATAGGTTGAAGCTCCCTCGCAGTTTTACTAGTACGCTTGCAAAGCTCCTCTAAGGTAACTGGCTGGCGAACCTTCATGTATTTGGTTACCGCAGCTTCTTCCTCAGTCATAATTGCTGCTATGCCCCAATATTCTGGGTCATCTTTTACAATTTTGTGGCCAAGGCGACTCGTAATTTTTTGAACTTCATCTCTTACAAGAGGCTTAAATTGTTCAGAAGAAGCTGGTCCAGGCTCATTTGGATCTACGGTTTTGTAATGAACTACCTCGTCATTTTCAGTAATGTGATTTTGAGCGAGTATACGAATAGAACCGCCAGCAGGGTTAGTAGTTGGCAATACATTTCTGCGTGCAATTTCTTCATCAGTAAGACTGCCGCGCATGGAATTTTCACCTTTTGGGGTCTTACGTGCTGGTACTTCCTCTGCCATGACCTCTCCTATCAGGCATAAGACATTCTTTAAGCGCTAGCCATTGATTACTGCCCGATTTTCCACTCAGCAACTTTGCGAAAAAGCCATTCAGTCCAAGCGTCTAATCCTTCCCCAGTTTTGGCAGAGAAAGGAATAACAACAGCCTTTGGATTTCTAAGGGCCACATTTTTCTTGAGCTTCTCCAGATCAAAGTCAAAATACGGTGCTACGTCTATTTTGTTAACAAGCACCACATCACAGACCTGATACATCAGAGGGTATTTCAACGGCTTATCATCGCCTTCGGGAACAGAAAGAATAGTGACGTTTACGCCGGCACCGGTGTCAAACTCTGCCGGACACACCAAGTTCCCAACGTTCTCTAAAAAAATCAGGTCCACATCACCTGCATTGAGACCTTCAAGACCCTGAGCGCACATATGTGCATCGAGGTGACACATGCCGCCAGTATGCAGCTGAATGGCTTTCACGCCCGTTTCTGAAATAGCAGCAGCATCAACATCTGAATCAATATCAGCTTCCATAACAGCAATGGAAACCTTATCTTTCAGGGCAGCAATGGTCTTTTTAAGGGTGGTAGTTTTGCCAGAACCTGGAGAAGACATAAGGTTTACCAGCAGAGTTCCCTTTTTCTTCATTTCTTCTCTTAGTTGATCGGCGCTTTTCTCGTTAGCTGCAAAAACACTCTGCTTAACTTCAATGATGCGATACTCACCCATAAGTTCTCTCCACAGTTCCGATACGTATGTTAATGACCCAACAGGTGTGCTGCGTGTGCAAGACCAACACGGATCAGCGTTGTGACGTGCTCATCTGCAAGTGAGTAGATAACTTTTCTGCCATCTCTTTTTGCATTGACAAGACCGCGGTCGCGCAAAAGACGCAACTGATGAGAAGTTGCTGACTGAGATACCGAAAGCATTTCCTGCAGCTCTGTTACGCTTTTCTCGCCATTTACTAGAGCACCCAAAATCTGGAATCGCGTGAAATCAGACAGTGCATCAAAAATCTGGGTTGCATCATAGATGATGTCGTCGTTTACCAGGTATTCGTTCAGCTTCTGATCAGAAACGTAATCGCACGTAGAATGGGTGTGCTCGCACTGTTCAGAGTCGTGGGAATGACTATCCATTGCTATTCCTATCTTTTGAGAGTCGCAGAGTTCATGACTTACCAAACGTAATTCATAAAAGATTAGTATATACCGATACTCTCCCGTCTACGCCCAACTAAAAGAGGACTCCAGCTAACGGCTGAAGTCCTCTTGTGTATCGGAGTTAATCTCCGAAAAAATTTGATGTATCAGGCGAGATTACTTACTCGTCTTCGCCATCTGCCTCAGCATCCATGCGGACAACCTGATTGAGAAGGTCATCCAGAGAACCAAGGTCCTCGTTGATTACATCAGGGCTAACCTCGTCGGAAGAAGAACCGATGAGTGTCTCTGTGTAATCAGAGTGAGTGGATGGAGCTGCAGAGCCCAACATCAAGCCGCCATCGCCTTCTGGCGAGAAGACCATGTTGAGCAGCTGAGAAAGATCCTCAGAATCTGCCTCATCCTCTTCTGGCTCAAGGATGTAGAGGAGGTTACGAGCCTCAAGGCCATCGCGGAGCTCCTCGATTGCCTTTGCACCAATACCATCGATGCGAAGCAGGTCTTCCTCGGTCTTACCGATAAGATCGCCTACGGTCTCAATGCCAACCTCGCTGAACTTGTTGGTCCAACGCTGTGACACGCCAAGATCGTCGAAGAGGTACAGCTTTGCGTCCTCGCTTGAAAGCGTGCGGCCATTCTTGGAGTAAACGCCACCGTTGTAATCCTCGTTGACCCAGTCAAGCTGCTTAGGAAGCTGCTCCTCGATGTCCTTAAGCTCTGCTGGTGCCCAGTCTGGAAGAGACTTAGCAAGAGAAGAGGTTGGGCCATCAATCTTGGTGCCGTGGTAGGTAAGCTCAACATCGTTGTATGCGGAGAGACCAGTACCTGCAGGAATCTGCTTACCAACAATAACGTTGGACTTGAGGTCAAGCAGGTGGTCAACGTCGCCCTCGATAGCTGCAGAGGTAAGAACGCCTGCAGTACGGATGAACGATGCGCTGGAGAGCCAAGAATCGATAGAGCTTGCAACCTTCAGAGTACCAAGGATTGCTGGCTCTGCCTCTGGTGGAGTACCACCAGCAAGGGCAATGTTCTGGACAGTCTCTGCGAAGACATAGCGGTCCACATACTGACCAAGCAGGTACGAAGAGTCACCTGGGTTGGTAACCTGAACACGACGAAGCATCTGACGTGCGATAACCTCGATGTGCTTATCGTTAAGTTCTACACCCTGGGAGGTATAGACGTCCTTAACGGACTCAACGAAGGTGTGCATAGTGGACTCAATGTCAGTGAGTCGGCGAAGCATACGGAAGTTGACGAAGCCGCGGGTAATCTGGTCACCAGCACGGACAACAACGCCATCCTCAATGCCAGGCATGAAGCGGACAGATGCAGGTACACGCCACTCCTCGATGACACGGGAAGCATCGTCTGCATCAACAATACGCAGCAGGTACTCGGTAGTCTCTGGGGTAATGTGAAGAACACCAGAGACTGGAGCCAGGTCAGCCTCGCGACCAAGAATCTTCTCGTTGACGTTGCCGACGACGTCGAACATACGAGCAACGGTAGGAAGACCCTGCGTAATATCGTCTGCGCCTGCAACACCACCGGAGTGAATGGTACGCATGGTCAACTGAGTACCAGGCTCACCAATGGACTGAGCTGCGATAATACCAACTGCAGTACCAATGTTGACAGGACGACGGGTGGAAAGATCCCAGCCGTAGCACTTCTGGCAGACGCCGTACTTAGACTTACAGGTCAGAAGCGCGCGGAGCTGAACCTTAGCAAGGCCGTGCTCAACAAGACGCTCAAGATCCTGCTTGGACTCAACATAGCCACCAGCAGGAATAAGAACCTCGCCAGTGTTTGGATCGCAGACATCCTCAAGGGTGCAGCGGCCAATCAGGTCAGTATCAACAGAAGTCTGACCAGGCTTAATCAGAGGATAGGTAACTGCCTCATCAGTGCCGCAGTCCTCCTCGCGAACAATGACGTCCTGTGCAACGTCGACGAGTCGACGAGTCAGGTAACCAGAGTCGGAGGTGTGGGATGCGGTATCTACCAGACCCTTACGAGCGCCATAGGTAGAAATGAAGTACTCAAGAGGCTCAAGACCCTCGCGGAAGTTTGCCTTAATTGGAAGGTCGATGGTTTCACCGGACATATCCGCCATCAGGCCTCGCATACCAGCAAGCTGGCGAAGCTGTGTCTTAGAACCACGAGCTCCAGAGTCAGCCATCATGTAAATTGGGTTGTTCTCTGCAAAGCCTGTAAGCATCTCAGAGCCGAGAAGATCGGTGCACTCGGTCCATGCGTTAACAACCTCAACGTGACGCTCTCGCTCGGAAAGGAAGCCGTCCTCGTAGTACTCGTTGATCTGGTCAACGCGGTCCTGTGCCTCCTGAAGCAGCTGTGGCTTATGTGGAGGAATGACAGCGTCCCAAACAGAAACGGTCAGACCAGCAAGAGTTGCATAGTGGAAACCAGTCTTCTTGATGTTATCAAGAATTGGCTCAACATCAGCCATTGGGTAACGGTCGCAGCAATCGTTGACCAGAACACCAATGTCGGACTTAACCATCTTGTAGTTGATGTATGGGTAATCCTCTGGCAGGCACTGACGGTTGAAGATAATGCGACCAACAGTGGTCTCAAAACGCTTAGTACCCTCAGTAACGTCCAGGTCCTCATACTGACCGCGGCCAGTCATAACGCGGAAGATAGCACGATCGCTATCAGCAACGTTTGCATCCTTGGAGCTTACGCGGACAACAACCTTTGCCTGAAGATCAAGGTCACGGTTGGCCTCAATAGCCAGAAGAGCATCCTCAAAGCTTGCAAAGGTAAGAGTCTTAGCGTCTTCACCGGTCTTCTCGGAAGTGAGGTAGTAGACACCAAAGACCATATCCTGAGAAGGAACGGTCAGAACCTTACCAGAAGCAGGGCTTCTGAGGTTGTTGCTGGAGAGCATCAGAATGCGAGCCTCTGTCTGTGCCTGAGTAGAAAGTGGCACGTGGACAGACATCTGATCGCCGTCGAAGTCTGCGTTGAATGGTGCGCAAACCAGTGGGTGCAGGTGGATTGCCTTACCCTCGATAAGGACTGGCTCAAATGCCTGGATAGACAGACGGTGAAGGGTAGGTGCGCGGTTGAGAAGAACGAGGCGGTCCTGAATGACCTCATCCAGAACGTCCCAAACAACTGGGGTACCACGGTCAATAGCGCGCTTTGCGCCCTTAATGTTTTCAACCTTGCGGAGCTCAACCAAACGACGCATGACAAATGGCTTGAAGAGCTCAAGTGCCATAGCAGATGGAAGGCCGCACTGGTGCAGCTTCAGGTGTGGGTCAACAACAATGACGGAACGGCCAGAGTAGTCAACACGCTTACCCAGAAGGTTCTGACGGAAGCGACCCTGCTTACCCTTAAGAGCCTCAGCAAGAGACTTCAGAGGACGTCCACCACGACCAGTGACTGGACGACCGCGGCGACCGTTGTCAAACAGAGCGTCAACGGACTCCTGAAGCATGCGCTTCTCGTTGTTAACAATGATAGAAGGTGCCTCAAGGTCAAGCAGGCGCTTAAGACGATTGTTACGGTTAATAACACGACGATACAAATCGTTTAAGTCGGAAGCTGCAAAACGGCCACCATCAAGCTGAACCATAGGACGAAGATCAGGTGGAATAACTGGAACAACGTCAAGGATCATGTTAGCTGGATCGTTGCCGCCCTTAAGGAAAGCGTCAACAATCTCAAGGCGCTTAATGGCCTTCTCGCGCTTCTGCTTCTGAGCATCCTCATTGGCGATAATAGCGCGGAGCTCCTTGGCCTCTTTCTCAAGGTCAATGTTGGAGAGAAGGTCACGTACTGCCTCTGCGCCCATACCACCCTTGAAGTAGATGCCATAGTAGCGTTTAAGCTCGGAGAACAGACCCTCATCGGAGATGAGCTCTCTGGTCTCAAGCTGCATGAACTTCTCGAAAGCCTCACGACGAAGTGTCTTCTCTTCCTCGTACTCTTCCTCAAGATCAGCGACGCCTGCACGAATCTCGTCCTCAGAAAGAGGCTCAAAATCGCCAAACTCGTCATCCTGTGGCTGGCCCTGCTCGCGAAGACGTGCGATCTGATCGTCACGCTCTGCATCAAGCTCTTCGAGGTCTGCTGCAAGCTCCTCACGAAGATCGTCTACGTCAGCCTCACGTGCCTCAGCGTCAACACTGGTGATTACGTAAGATGCAAAGTAGAGGACTTTCTCGAGGTCCTTGCTCTTGATGTCAAGAAGACGTGCCAGAGGGAAGCTGGTTGGACTCTTGAAGTACCAAATGTGGCTTACAGGAGCAGCAAGCTCGATGTGGCCCATGCGGTCACGACGAACCTTTGCGGTGGTTACTTCAACACCGCAGCGCTCGCAGGTAATGCCCTTGAAGCGAATGCCTTTGTACTTACCGCAGGCGCACTCCCAGTCCCTTACAGGTCCAAAGATCTTCTCGCAGAAAAGGCCGTCCTTTTCTGGCTTAAGGGTACGGTAGTTGATGGTCTCAGGCTTCTTTACCTCGCCATAGGACCAACCGCGGATATCATCAGCAGACGCTAGAGAAATTTTAATAGCGTCAAATTCAGTGGAATCGAAATCTGCCACAGTCGCTACTCCTTATCGGTGGTCGCGTCGCCTACAAGTGCGGATGCACCCTCAGCGTCTTGGGACAGGTCGGAAGCGGTTACCTCAGTGAAGCCAAGGTCGTTGAGGATCTCAACAGCGTTCTTCTCCTCAGGATCTGTGACCTTTGCGGTATTTGCACGCTTACGATAGGAGATTGGCTCAATGTCAAGTGCCAGGGAGCGAATCTCTTTGACCAGAACCTTGAAGGACTCAGGAATTCCTGCAGTAGGAATGTTCTCGCCCTTAACAATGGACTCGTAGGTCTTAACACGGCCGTTGGTATCGTCAGACTTAACGGTGAGGATCTCCTGGAGAACGTTAGCAGCACCGTATGCATACAGTGCCCAAACCTCCATCTCACCAAAGCGCTGACCGCCGAACTGCGCCTTACCACCCAGAGGCTGCTGGGTAACAAGAGAGTAAGGACCAGTTGAACGTGCGTGGATCTTATCGTCAACCATGTGGCCGAGCTTCAGGATGTAAGAAACACCAACGGTAATTGGGCTCTTGAATGCCTCGCCGGTACGACCATCGTAGAGGGTAGTCTTACCACGCTCGTTGAGCTGTGGAACAAACTCCCCACGCATGTCCTCGCCGTACTCCTTGAGAGCCTTGTTGATCATGTTGATGTTGGTGCGGCGAACGATCTCTGCAACGGACTCATCAGTAGCGCCGTCAAAGAGTGGTGTTGCAACAGGAATTGGGCCCTCAACGTAACGCTTAGAATCTGCGTCATCGTCATCCCAACCGTGTGCAGCGCCCCAACCAAGGTGGCACTCAAGCAGCTGACCAACGTTCATACGGGAAGGAACACCCAGTGGGTCGAGAATAACGTCTACTGGGGTACCGTCTGCCATGTAAGGCATGTCCTCAACAGGGAGAACCTTACAAATAACACCCTTGTTACCGTGGCGACCAGCGATCTTATCGCCCTGCTGGATCTTTCTGCGCTGAGCAACAAAGACGCGGACCAGGTCGTTTACTCCTGGAGGCAGGTCGTCTCCAGCCTCACGGCTGAAGCGGACAACGTCAACAACGCGGCCATAGGAGCCGTGTGGCATCTTGAGGGAAGTATCACGAACATCGTGTGCCTTAGCACCGAAGATTGCGCGAAGCAGGCGCTCTTCTGCGGTCAGAGCAGTCTCACCCTTAGGAGTGACCTTACCAACCAGAATATCGCCAGGGCCAACCTCAGCACCGATGCGGATGATACCGTCATCGTCGAGGTTTGCGAGCATGTCCTCACCAAGGTTTGGAATCTCGCGGGTAATCTCCTCAGCACCAAGCTTGGTGTCACGAGCATCAATCTCGTGGCGGGAAATGTTAACGGAGGTCAGGAGGTCTTCCTGAACAACGCGCTCGGAGACGATAATACCGTCCTCGTAGTTGTAGCCTTCCCATGGCATGTAAGCAACGGTAAGGTTTGCACCAAGTGCCAGCTCAGAGTGGTCAACAGATGGACCGTCTGCGATTGGCTGGCCTTTCTCAACCTGCTGTCCCACCGTAACGATTGGACGGTGGTTGATGCAAGTGGACTGGTTAGAGCGCTCGTACTTAGGAAGATCGTAGCGCTGAGAACCGTGCTCATCGGAGTAGATGACAACGTGAGCTGCGTCTACCTCGGTGACCTCACCTGCAAACTCTGCGCAAATAAGCTCGCCAGAGTCCTGAGCTGCGCGACCCTCCATACCAGTTCCAACAAATGGAGCGTGGGACTGAATCAGAGGCACTGCCTGACGCTGCATGTTTGCACCCATGAGGGTACGCTTTGCGTCGTCGTGCTCAAGGAATGGAATGAGGTTAGCTGCGACGGAGAGAAGCTGACGTGGAGAAACATCCATGTAGTCAACATCCTCAACAGGAACCTGTGCAGGTGCACCGAAGGAACCGTCGAAGTCGCGGGTACGTGCAATAACGCGGTCTGCATCAACAATCTTGCCGTCTGCGTCAACCTCAACAAACTTCTTAGACTTAGGGTCAATTGGGGTGTTAGCAGGAGCAATAATGTGATTCTCCTCCTCGTCTGCAGTCATCCAAACGATGTCGTCAGAGACAACGCCGTCTGTGACCTTACGATAAGGAGCCTCGATAAAGCCGTACTCATTTACGTGAGCGTACAGTGCCAAAGAGCCGATAAGACCAATGTTTGGTCCCTCAGGAGTCTCGATTGGGCACATACGGGAGTAGTGCGAGTTGTGAACGTCGCGGACTGCGGTAGGAACGTTGGTACGACGGCTGGAGCCGGACTTGTGTCCTGCAAGACCGCCAGGTCCCAGAGCAGAAAGACGACGCTTGTGGGTCAAACCAGCAAGTGGGTTTGCCTGGTCCATGAACTGCGAAAGCTGAGAAGAACCGAAGAACTCCTTGATTGCAGCAACAATTGGACGGATGTTGATCAGAGACTGTGGAGTGATGTCGTCTGCGTCCTGAGATGCCATGCGCTCACGAACAACGCGCTCCATGCGGCTCATACCAATGCGGAACTGGTTCTGGACCAGCTCACCAACGGTACGAACGCGGCGGTTGCCAAAGTGGTCAATGTCATCAAGGTGCTTAGACTCATCACCTGCGTGCACTGCAAGAAGGTACTGAAGAGCTGCAACGATGTCCTCTTTGGTAAGAACACGAACGTCTGCAGGAATCTCTTCCTCAAGCTTCTTGTTGATCTTGTAACGACCAACGCGTGCAAGGTCATAGCGCTGCTCGTTGAAGAAAAGGCCGTCAAGCAGAGAACGGGCAGAGTCAACAGTTGGTGGCTCGCCTGGACGCTGACGACGATAAATCTCGATAAGTGCATCCTCACGTGTGGTTGCAACGTCACGCTCAAGTGTGTTGCGAACAACATCGGAATCACCAAGGAGCGAGAGAATCTCGTCATCGGTAACAGCAATGCCAAGCGCACGGAGGAAGACGGTAGCACTCTGGCGACGCTTGCGGTCAATGGAGACGACCAGGTGGCCGCGCTTATCAACCTCAAACTCAAGCCATGCACCACGTGCAGGAATGAACTGAGACTTGTGGACCAAGACACCGTTGTCCATCTCTGACGAGAAGTACACGCCAGGTGAACGAACGAGCTGTGAAACCACAACGCGCTCAGAACCGTTGATGATGAAGGTACCGCGCTCAGTCATCAGTGGGAAATCACCCATGAAGACAAGCTGCTCCTTCATCTCACCAGTCTCTTTGTTGACAAAACGGACGTCAACAAAAAGAGGTGCTTGATATGAAATGTCTTTTGCACGACACTCAGCCATTGAATTGGCAGGGTCGCCGAACTGATGGTCACCAAAGGTGACCTGCATGGTTCCAGCGCTGTTCTCAATTGGAGAGAACTCAGCGAAGGACTCTGCAAGGCCCTCTCCCATAAAGCGCTCAAATGATTCCTTCTGTACAGAAATCAGATTTGGCAGCTCCATAGCTGCGGGAATCTTACTGAACGTCCTGCGTCCAGTATGCGCCTGAGGCGTGGTGAGGGAAGTCTTTTTAGCGGTAGACACCAGGTTGTCCTCCTTCAAAAGGGTGGAAGGTGGCAATTGTCGCAACCTAGTAATTTAGTCAAGATTTTAATGCGCGTCAACAGAAAAACACTTGATTTTTTAAGACGTTTTGACTATATTATCGCGTTTATGTTTTTCAACTGCACAAACGTTATGTTGCAGGTAAATCCTTGACTAACTCGTCTTTTCTAGTTGTGAAGATTTTGTGGAGAAGGTCCACGGAGACAGAAATAGCTTTCGGTGAGCGGCGCTCCCCCGCCACGT
>CALHVU010000052.1 GCA_938036925.1 uncultured Atopobium sp. | reverse complement strand
TACGTCTTTTTAACAGATTATCCGACTTAGGTGTGTTTTGAACTGCCTCCTATTTCTCGTGTCCAAGAAATGGGAGGCAGTTCATCCGCCGGCGTCGATATCGGTGATCGTACCTCCGCAAAGATATGAATAATTCAAAAAATTAGCTTGAGCTAGCGCCTATACTTGGCGTTCTCAAATGCAATCTTGAAGTCTTCGAGGAGTTCTCGTGGGACCTTCTCCTGATCTCCGTGATGGAGCTCCTGCAGAAAGACATTGCTTATGGCTCCAAAAATCAGGCGAGGAGCAATCTTATCTGCAAGAGGCACAAATTCTAGAACATATCTTTTATCGTCAATGGTAAGCCAGGTTCCTCTCCAGCTACCGACTGTTCCTTCAATATCTGAAGCGTGGGCTGAAGCAAAGACGTTTTGATTGTTATCAAAGAGGTACACGACGCCATCTGCGTCAACGCCAACAAAACCGTCTGTAGCGCATTGCTCAAAACCAGAAACAATATGCGCACCACTGGTCCAGAACACCCAGTTCTTCTCGCCAGCCATAGACAGACCTTTCTCAAACATCAAAAGTTTCTTGTTTAAATGGTAGTGGGAGAATGATTTTAGAGCAAGTAATTTTCGGTCAAAAAGCATAGTTTACCTGCGAACTCAACCTGCTGTTGAGTGGCTGGAAACCGTTGCGATACCCAACTCAACTGATGCGTTCTTGTTGAACGTATTGTTACGACTCATAGTGAAATCAGCGGCCCGCAAGCTATTTCAGTAATAATGAGTTGAGAAAAAAGGAGCAACTATGACTACTTCATCTGAGACCCTTGGTCGTCGCATTGCACGTCTTCGTTTGACTAAAACTGCAACGCAGGAGCGTCTGGCAAAAGAGCTGAACGTGAGCCCGCAGGCGGTGAGCAAATGGGAGAACGACATTAACTACCCAGATATCTCGCTGTTGCCAGATCTTGCGCGCTTCCTTGGCGTATCCGTTGATGAGCTTTTGAGTGGTGCAAGTGCTTCCGCTCAGGAGAGTGTCGCTGCCCAAGAGAGTGCTGCCGAGAAGAGCACTGCTGAGGTTGTTTCCGTAGCAGCTGACGAGCCCGTGGAGATCGTAGAAGAGTCCACCGAGCAAGTCAGCCAGGGTATTGCTACTCAGTCTTCAGGTTTCAGCTTTGGCAAGCTTTTTGGTAAGAGCATGATCAAAGTCGAGAAGAACGACGAGGCTGATGGTAGCAAGAAGAAGGGCGTTCGCCTGGGCAACGGTTCTGCAAAGCACGGTCTGCACGTGTATGTAGTCTCCGACGACGGCGACGTTGTTGATATGTGCGTGCCTCTGGGCTTGGCAAAGTTTGTTTTGAATTCAGGAATTCAGGTCAGCGGAAGCTATCTTAATCAGGAGACTCAGGAGCAGCTCTCTAACATCAATCTTGATGCGCTTATGGACGCTGCAAAGACTGGCGAGAGTGGCACACTTGTGGATATTACTTCCGCAGACGGTGATGTTGTAAAGATCTGGTTTGACTAAGCGCTAACGATTACATAGACTGATAAAAAACGAGATACGCCCGGGCAGTTGCTTGTCGGGAATCGGTCTCGTTTTTTTGTTTGGCGTATATTTGATTAAGTTTACTATCTCGCGTCACTTCTCATTTGATGTAAAATAATGCTACTAAATTGCGTACTGGATAGTGCGGGCTCAAGAGAGCCAATTATCTTTTTTGGCATCTTCATATTGCATGGAGATGCCATTTTTTAAAGGAGAATGTAATGGAGCAAATTGCTCTGTTGTTCGAATCTTCTGCAGAAAACCCTAATGTTGTTGATTCTGTTTGGTATAACGAGTGGTCGGCAGCAAAAGAGTTTTCACAGTTTGATGTTCATCTTTTTAATTACGAGGCATATCTTAATGGCGAAGAACTTATTTGTGATAAAGCTCCAAGACATGACATGCCAACGTTTCTTCGCTGTCATCCAACGTCTGGAGAAAATTACAAACGCCTAGAGCATGATCTTTTGTCTTTAGGGTATAGGCTTTTGACTGATTCTTGGCGTGTAATCGGACCTGAAGAAAGAGGTTTGGGAGGACATTCTTTATCAGGGGATTATGCAATAGAGAGTATTAATGTTGGTGCATGTTTTGGTTCAAGTGGTCATGGTTCTCACCTTCCTTCTGTTTATGTTGTAAGAGATGCTGATGGTCCTCTTAGTGATTTGAATGAAAGCCTAGCTATAGGATATTTTTCTGGAAATGAGGGCAAAGAACTTGCTAAAAAATTTGAGAAAGCAAAAGGTATTTGCTTTACTGGTGGGGCTTTCTTTGAGGAATATGTAACAAAGGCTACATGTAATGAGATTCCTGTGACTTGGAGAGTTTTTTATTTTGAAGGTAAAGCATTTTTTGAAAGTCCTCTAGAGCCTGATGCCTTAACAATTTGTCCCAATTTACCCAAACCACCTAAAAAGCTTATTGGATCATTTCAGGATGTTACCTGGAACTTGTTTTATGCTTGCGATTTCATCTTGTTAAAAGAGGGCATTTGGAAATGTTATAGGTTTTTTGACGGACAGATGTCTCAGGTCCCGATTGGTGAAGACATCGAGAAATTCTATGCAACACTTGCTAAATGCATAAAAAGGGCACCTCATATTCCAGAATGGATATGGTGTCTTACGGCAGAAGTTAGAGATGAAAATAAGATTGGTGAGGATAAACGTATAGTTCATGGAACACGTCATTTTTCTCCGGGTACAAAAGTTTTTCTTCATCCACCAAATTGGGACGAACGTGTTGCTGCAATAGGCATCCCTCGTTATACAGATAAATATATACGCGTTGTTATGGATGTCAGAAAACTTGAACATTTCGCATTAGAGAAAGTAAGTGATCCGGAAATTGTAACTGCACTTCAAAATCCCGGTAACATCTGGATGTTTACCCACATGGCGCCAACTTCAGTTGGACGCGGCTACTGGGATCAAAGCGAGGAATCAAGGCAAGAGATTCAGGATGAAATAAATTGGCTTTCTCATTTAGATCCAGACGGAAAGCGCTGGTCATAAGCTATTTCGTTGACATTATATTTCAGGAATGTAGAATTACATCAACAACGTGTAGCACAATTAGCAGTGCCCTTGTTGGAGATGACCCAGGTGCAAATCCTGGCCGTTGTGATTAGCCGCCTTAGGGCGGCTTTTTGTTTAGTATATTTAAACATGCTTACGCTTATCAATAAAAAAGCGCCGCAGCTATCACCAATTGGTGATAACCGGGGCACTTCTACTTCAATATAGCATATGGCTGACATGGGAAATCGATTAGTCGTTGGTTGGTTAATCCTATCAACTATACTTGTGGCAAATAATTTGACGTAATGCCTCAACGGCACGTTATTCTCGGCTGGTAGTGGAGATTCTTACATGAAGTCTTTGATTGTGTACTATTCGTATTCCGGCATCACAAGAAAGCTTGCGGAGGATATTGCGCTGATTACAGATGCCGAGCTGCTGGAGCTTAAGCCTCAAGATTCGTATTCTTTCTCGTATAACACGGCAGTAAAAGAGGTCAGGGCTCAAATAGAAAAGGGCGTTTGTCCTGCACTGATGCAATACGATATAGATGTTGCTGACTTTGATACTGTCTTTATAGGATCTCCTAACTGGCTTAAGACATTTGCCCCTCCGGTGCTTTCGTTTTTACGGGCAACAGATTTAAGTGGAAAGACTGTCATTCCGTTCTGCACGCACGGCGGCGGAGGATTTGGCAACATGATTGAGGAGTATCAGAGAGAATGCGGTGCTTCTCGTGTGATACCAGGATTGGCGGTAAAAGGCACGTATACTTTTAGTGAAGTGCAAAAATGGCTGGATTTGATAGGGTTAGACGATGCGAGTACTTCTAGCTGAAGATGAGAAGAGAATGGCTGCGGCTATCGTGGCTTTATAAAGCGGGTGGCGTGTCCTCCCTCTATGCAGAGCGAAACTGCGCCACCAGCAATCTTTAATATATCACATTTTGTCTTGGATAAAAGTGCTCTACACAGACGTCCTTCTCGTGAAGACGCTTTTTTATTTATGCAGGTAAAAGGGTATGTTACAAAATATGCGAAAATCGAATATTTATAGGTTGACGTGCAGTTTTATAAATATTCTAAAATCGCATATTTTTACTTTTATCTGGGATTATTCGGTTGACGCGTCATCATCGTGTGCAAGCAGGGAGTTAAACAGCTCATCGATATCGGATTGACGCTGGGCTGTCTCTTTCTCGGCTAGCGTCCACGAGCCGTCTTGGTAGTAGAGAACGTCACCCTGACGAGCATTGCTTGGAAGCTCATCAACAGAAACGGTAAATATATTGCCTGGCTGATCGTTTAGTTCAAGCACGGCAAGATTGTTGTCTTCAAATCGATCAATGATTGCTTTCATTACTTGGTCCTCGATTTTGACGACGTGCCAGATTTATCTTGTGAGGTTGGAGCTACAACCGTGCCGGGTTTCTCGCCAGATATATCAATGTTTGTACCATCGCAGGTAATAGTAATGGTTCCATTGGCACCCGTGCCCCAGACCTCAACGGAATGTTTGCGGAGGGCATTCAGGACTGACTGCATGGGGTGGCCGTAGGAGTTGTCCACGGCGTACGAGAGGACGGCGTAGGTGGGCGAGAGCTTGTGAATCAGCACCTCGGTAGTGCCTGTTCGAGAGCCGTGATGGGAGAGTTTGAGCACGTCAATGTGACCTGGATTGGAGTTCAGGATGGCATTTGTGGGCGCGTCTCCTGTGAAGAGGAACGTTTTGTTGCCAACGGTCAGCTTAATGATTATCGAGTAATCGTTGGTTTCGGGGAAATTTGCGTCTTTTTTGGGCCAGAGAATTTCTAGCTTGTAACTGTCGGTTTGGTCGATGATAGTGCCTGCTTCGGCAAGGGTTATCTGCAGGTTATTGTTCTGGATAGCGGTCAGAAACTTTCTGTATGTTGCCGTGTTGTTTGTCTTATTTGGTGCGTAAATGGTCCCAATTTGGGTGTTGGAAATGACGTCCGCCATACCACCGATGTGATCTTCGTCGGGATGGGTGGCTACCAGGTAATCAATCTTGTTTCGGCCAAGTTCTTGGAGCACTTGGGCAATTTTTGGAGCAGATCCTGTGGGGCCTGCGTCGATGAGCATGGTTTTCTCGGGAAGTGCAATGAGAATAGCCTCTCCTTGGCCTACGTCGATGAACTTGATAGTGACGTTTGTACTGGCCTGTGCGGTAGCAGACGGCACGCTGGAGTCTGATTGGGAGGACCCGCCAGGCGCTTGAACTGCGGTTTGTTGGCCCAAGGATCCCACAGGTGATAGGGTGGTTGGAAGCGGCTGCGTGAGCGCTGCGCTAAAGTAGAGCGCTACCGTCAGCGTGGCGAGCGCGATTCCAGCTTTCTGCTTTCCGGCGTATCGTTTATGTGGTTTGAGCTTGCCTTTTAGGAGCTTTTTGGGAGCACTGGCATCCTCATAGATAAGGTTCAGAGCACTCTCGATAACCGGAAGCGAAAAAATTGCTGGTAGGAGGTAAGAAAGCATCGACGGCGAGGTAAGAGTTTGTGCCAGGGCAAATGCGCCGACAATCAGCGCTGCGTTTATGGCAAGCCTGGTAAGTCCCGATTTCCAGCCTTTAAGATAAAACTGCGGAATACCAAAAATGCCAAATACCAGGGAAAGAATGAGCGCAAATAAGTAGTCAGACTGCTTGCCGGAGGCTGTACCGGGTGATTCAGTTTTGCTGTCAAATTGCTTTGGATTGGGCATAAAACCTCTCTGGACACGTGTGTTCTGAAGAATCTTACCCTATTTGACCAGCCAGTCCAGAGCTTTCTGCATTCTGCCTTCAACGTTTTGGAAGTGATTCCCACGGTTCAGCTCAAACATTGAGGTTAATCCTGCACTCTCAAACCTGCTGGCGAGAAGCTCTGCGTTTTCTCGCACGTGCATTATTTGTGGATTGGGGGTTCGTGCTTCTCGGTCGCCCAAAGAAAGATAAGCGTGTGTGAGGCTGACCGCCCCTCCTCTGAGCTGCTGATCTACGTAGTCCAAAAGCCCTGGGAACCAAAACGATCCGGAGACAGCTCCAATGCGCTGGAAGGTTGGGATAGGCGTGATGCAAGCCTGTGATAAGCCGGCCCAGAGGCTGAACAGGCCAGCAAGCGAGTATCCCACAAACACCCTATATGCCGGCGGATCGGTAAGCTCCGACTCCGCCCAGGGGATGACCTGGTTGATAAGGGTATCGAGCGTTTTCTGGGCGCCGTCGCCAAAGTTGGGACCCTTGGCAAAAACGCGCGGGGCGCACCAGGGCGAGAAGTTCTCTTCCCACAGGTCAACTCCAATGTTCACTAGGCTGACGCCCTCAGGTACCTGAATGGGGGAGTTGTCGGCCACGTCACCCAAGAGGTAGACAATAGGAGCTCCTGCTACAGAGGACATCTGCGTGTGGATGAAAAGTCCGGAGATGATTGTTTTTCTCGCCATGGGGTTGGCGGGGTGTGTAGCTGCATCGGCGATGGGATGTGTAGCCGCATCGGCGGCGTGGTGCGTATCTGGTGTAGCGCTCATGCTACTCACTCAACGTCATTTGCAGGTAGTAGACGTTCTCGCGCAGGTGAGAGGCAACCTCGCGGTCGATGACACCCTCAAACTGCAGGCGCGAAATCTGGTCCAACTCAATGCGCAGGGCGTTTTCTGCCACGTCGTCGGCGTATTTTCGAGCGTCCGCAATCTGCTGCCTAAAGTGAGGCGACATCTTGTGTGAGCTCAGGTTGTAAGGCAGCAGGTAGGAGACTTGGGTGGTGCTGGAGTCATGCTCATCATTGATATTGATGCGGCCCCAGATGGACTCAATTGCTGACTCGTGGTCGATCATCAGATTAGATGCGATGACCGCCAACTCCTCATCGTCACCGTTAGCGATGCGTTCCAGGTCATCAAGCTCCGCGTATTCCATCTCAAGCGCGTATAAACACGCCTGGTAGTAGGACTGGTCTGCGTCTTCAAGGTGCCTGATTTCGCCGTCGATGATGCGTTGCGCTGCCAGCTTAAGCTCGTGAAGAGCAACGGTAATACGCGAGCGGTGGTTTGTTGTTGCAGCAATATTTGCAATAGGTCCGTAATAGCCTACTGACCTGCGGATTGAAGTAATGTCATCGACAATTTGATCCCACGGAATGGGGTTGTGCGTTTTAATATGGCGCTCACGTAGCTCCTCGAGGCATTTCTGCTGGACTTCTGTCTCGTGAAGGACCAGCTTTTTGACAAGTTCTCCCGAGCCAGGGACAGTGATGCGAGAGGCAAACAAGCGGTTGGTATAGCGCGTGATAGTCAAACAAAGCGCAGGTAGATACTTTGCTTTGGAGTTTTCCGACTGCAGCAATCTCCTGAGCTCCGCAAGCGTTGCTTCCAAGACGGCAATCTCTCCCTCATGGAGACGTTCGGGCAGGTCAGAGTCTGCTTCAGGGGACTTTGATAGCACGGGTAACAGATTGTCCGCTAAAAGCAACGTGGCGAGAATAACGCCGGCGGCGATGGTAATCAGCAGATCCCTCTGCGGAAACGCTGCTCCGGACTGTGTTGTGAGAGGCAAGGTGAGGATAATCGATAACGTTACCGCACCTTTTGCACCTGCAACAGTGGTAACCAGCACGTTCTTGATGACCTCGGCCGACGTGATTGAGATGGGCTTTATGGCGCACGTGGGTTTGGGCTGCTCAGCGATCTGCTCCGAGGTTTGCTCCGAGCCCAGTTCAGCGAGCGGCTGGTCGGGTTTCTCGCCGTCGGGGCTGCTACCTGCGAGGTCATTCTCGCCGTCGACGGCGTCTTTTCCGGTGCAGAGATGACCGCCCTTGTGGAGCTTGTAAGTTTCCAGCGCGTAGAGCCATGCGAAGCGGACACCGTGCATGAACAGGGTAATCACGACAACAATTCCTAGAATCTGCAGGATATTGAGGCCGCCGTTGGTGCCAGGAAGCACGGCAAGGGGGAGCTGCATTCCTAGGAAGACAAAGATGGTGCCGTTGATGAGGAAGCTGATGACTTTCCACGTGGAATCTGAGACCAATTTTTGCCTTGCAAATAGCGCATTATTGCTCTGCCTTCGTGGGAGCGCAATCACCAAGCCGGCTGCTACAACAGCAAGTACGCCAGAAACGTGGAAGGTTTCGGCAAGAAGATAGACAAGAAACGGTGTCAGTACTTCATAGAGGACGTTTGCAACGGTGTCCTCGTAACCCAACCTACCAAGCATTGCGTTGATGGCAGAGAAGGCAAAGCCAGTGACAATTCCCATTGCCACGCCGCCCACAAAAAGCACTGTGAAAGATCCCGCTGCGTCTACCAGCGAGAACGCACCCGTCACAGCCGCAGCTACGGAGAACTGGAATGCAACGACGCCGGATGCGTCGTTAATCAAGGACTCTCCCGAGAGAAGCGTTTGCTGGCGATGGGTCAGGTGGATGTTGGATTTAAGCGCGGTGACGGTGGCTGCATCGGTTGGTCCCAGGGCCGAGGCCAGCGCAAACGCCGCAGCTAGAGGAATTGAGGGGACCATGAGGTGGAGGGCATAGCCGACCGAAAGCACGCTGACAACTACCAGAGCAATCACCAGCGACAAAATACTGTTCAGATTGAGAAGAAGTGCACGAATGTTGGTTTCTCTCGTCTCGTTGAACAGGAGTGGGGCAATAAAGAGCAGCATAAAGAGCTCGGATTCCAGGTGAACCTCCTGGACGTTGGGCAGCACGAGCGCAACAAGCAGACCGATAACAACCTGGATAACGGGGATGGAGACGTTGACAAACTTGTCGATAACCGAGGAAGCCGCGACGCAGGTCAGAACAATGAGCACAAATTCGAATGTCTCCAACAGGCTTCCTTCCTGGTCGTGGGTGGCAATGGCGGCGAGCCCGCGGCGCGCGCCGGGTCCACGAGGGACGGCGGGTCCGTGACGAGCAGCGGGTTCGTGACGAGCAGCGGGTCCGTTACGAGCGGCGGGTTCTTGACGAGCGGCGGGTCCGTGTCGAGCGACGGGTCCACGAGGGTTCCGAGCACACGGGGCTTCTCGCCAGATAACGCTTCATTCGAGTATATACGGTTTTGCGGATCTAGCTCGACTTGGCGCAGATAACACATGGTTTCTGCGGTGATGCGTGAGCTCTATCAGTGAGGCTTGAAATTGCGTGCCTGAAAAGTGCATGAAGTCTGAGTACATTTACTCAGACATAACGAGAAAAACCGGCAAATAGCTCAGACTTGGTGAACTTTTCCGGCAAATTACTCAGACATGGCGAGAAAATCAGGCTCCATGGAAGGGCAAACTCGGACGCGCTTTAAAGTCTGCCTGAAAAGTGCAAAGAATCTGTATTTGAGCCACCGATTCTTTGACAAAATCAGGCAAATCCACCGATTCTTTGATGTTTTTAGGCAAATGTTACAGATTCTTTGCAGAAATCAGGCGCGACCCGAGCGCACGGCGCGCCTGGCGAGAAACCCGTCTCGCCGCAACATCCACGCACAAAAATACCCGCCAGCAGGCCATTGACTTGCTGGCGGGTACATTTTAACGCACTAGAAGGCTGAGCTGCAACTCCGCACGGTCGCGCAGCTCAGAGCACCTGCAACTTAGTAGTTGAGGGACTGCTCCTCGAAGTATGCCTGTGGGTGACCGCAGACTGGGCAGACCTTTGGTGCAGATGCGCCAACGTGCAGGTGACCGCACTTGAGGCACTTCCAAACCTTGACACCCTCGCGCTCAAAGACCTCACCGGACTCAACGCGCTCAAGAAGCTTCTGATAGCGCTCCTCGTGAGTCTTCTCGATGTTGCCGACAAGACGGAACTTAGCAGCGATCTCTGCGAAGCCCTCCTCCTCAGCTACCTTAGCGAAGTCAGCGTACATGGTAGTCCACTCGTAGTTCTCACCAGCAGCTGCGTCCTTGAGGTTCTCTGCAGTCTCTGGAATCTTGCCACCGTGGAGATACTTGAACCAAAGCTTAGCGTGAACTTTCTCGTTGCCAGAAGTCTCGGTGAAAATGTTGGAAATCTGCTGATAACCATCTTTTGCAGCCTGGGAAGCATAGTAGCTGTACTTGTTGGTAGCCTGGGACTCACCAGCAAAAGCTGCCTCGAGGTTCTTCTTTGTCTGAGAATTCTCAAAATCTACTGCCATTTTTTCTCCTCTCCCGCGCTAACGAGTGGCACGTTAACGCATGTCAAAGCGCTTGTGAGCGCGATGTTAAGCGCCTGGGTAGCGCCGTGTTACCTGTGGTGAACAAATGCAAATGATAATCATTAGCACTTATGTTCATATACTGACCCCTTCGTCAGCACTATGAATTATAACCATTTAGGGCAACCAGTATTCATCATTTTTCTGACAAAAGCCTTCCTTCGCAAGTTCTTCAAGTAAGCCAAGGGTAACCTGCTCATCAAGGGTTTCTCGCCCCGCATTGACCTCAATCTGGCAGAGTTCCTGGTGAAGCGTCTCAAACTCCGCTCCGCCTTCGTCTTTATGGGCGAGAAGGACGCGCAAGAGCTCAGCTCGCTTCTGTCGATGAGATCCCTCAAAGCGCGACTGCTTGACGTGGCTTTTGGACCTTCGTGAAGGGTTGGGAATGGTTTTTTTCAGGTACGCGCCATAGTCGAGAAGGGCGTAGTACCAGCTACGTGGCGTGAGCTTCGTCTCGTCGGTCTCCGCTGCGGTGTTCACAGCGGCATCAGCGCCCGCTGCGACTGCGTCCACGGCGTCCTCAACACTCGCAGGGCACGTGAGCTCTACCAGCGGGACAAGCTCGGAGTCTGGCACGCCTTCTGCCTGGGGATACAACTCGTGCAGAAAGACCGTGCGCACGTTAGTCTCCAGGTAGACGCCGTGCAGATTAAACGCAAACGCACGAATACCCGCAGCAGTTGCGGGACCAATACCTGGAAGCTTTACCAGCTCCTTTTGATCTTGTGGAAAGACTCCGCCTGCTTCAGAAATTGCCTGAGCAGCTCGATGCACGGACAAAGCACGACGGTTGTAGCCCAGGCCCTGCCATTCTTCAAGCACGTCCGAAGGCGCGGTGGCAGCCAGCGCATCAACCGTTGGGAAGCGCTCCAGCCACCTCTGCCAGCGGCCATCTACGCGGCTGACCTGCGTCTGCTGAAGCATAACCTCAGAAATCCAGATAGCATACGGGTCATACGTGCGACGCCAAGGCAAATCGCGATACAACTCGCGACCTTTCTTGGCTACGAACTCGACAAACTCGCGCAGCTCTGGCGTGAGTTCTGATGCGGGTTCCACTTCGCCACTCATTTTTATATGTGAGATTTTCTTATCGACCAATATTGAACTCGTAAGGCTTTTTCTCGGCAGAAATAACCTCACCATCAAGCAGGTTATCAAATGTGCCGGCAGTAATCTCAGCCTCAATAGCGGCAGCGGCATTCTGGATAATCTGCTCATTACGCTGGGCGTTCTCATTCTTTACCAGCTGGAACTCGCCCACCATCTCTGGCATAAGACCCTCTACAACAACTTGATGCAGAGTCACGGACGCAAAGAAATTACGCAAGGTTTTCTCAGCACTGCACCAAAGAGGCCCAAAATAGCACGAATTATGACGAGGGCATGGCTCGTTATTAGGACCTGCCCACTCACAGCTGGAAATAAAAACAGGTCCCTGAACTGCCTCGACAATATCAAGAACGCTTACCTCAGTAGGATCAATGGCCAGCATCATGCCACCGTGAGCGCCGCGCGTGCTGACAATCACGCCTGCAATGACCAGGTCATGCTGGATTGAGCGAGCAAAGGAGTATGGAATATCGTTTTCTTCTGCGGCGTCGCGAACAGAAAGAAGCTTCTTTGGGCTTCTTACCAGCGAAGAAAGCATGCGGATTGCATAGTCAGTTTTGCGCGAAATTTCCATTGGTTCTCCAAGTACCCCTCGTGCGTCCGCTTGAGGGACTGCTTTTCTCACTTATCTGGCTTGTGACCAGGTCAGTCATTGTTACAGGTTGGTTCTTGCTATCGGTTCAGATATTGCTCTTAGTTCAGATGTTGCTCTTAGTTCAGTCGTTGCTACCAGTTCAAAATTTTCCAGCCGCGCTTGTTTGCAAGTCTGGCAAGCGTTGGACCAGGGCAAACAGCGCACGGCGTTTGAGCTGCAGACAAAAGCGTTGCGTCCGAGTAGTGATCGCCGTACGCGTACGCAATCTCCCAGTTGCCCTCGCCAAAGCGTTGGTTGCACCACTCAGTTGCCGAGACCAACTTCTGAGCGCCCTCGATCACGGGACCGTCGACTTTGCTGGTATAGTGCCCGTCGGCTCCCACCTGCATCTTTGTGGCGAAAAACGCGTCCACTCCCAGCTTCTGAGCGGCCAATTCCGCGATAGGTTCAAACGTTGCTGACACCAACAGCACGCAGCAACCTTCTGCCTGCCGACGACGCACCTCTTCTAGCGCCTGAGGACGATACATGCCCTCAATTACCTCGCGATGAAAATCGTGCATGACAGCATTTGCAAACTCAACGCTATACTGCGTAAGTGCGCCAACAACCAGCTCACGCGCCTCTTCCTGCCTTTGAGGAAGGTGCAGCTTGTAGCGAGCTCCCCACCACACAAGCTTGAGCGTGCGTGCAATTGAGGACAGATGACGGCGGAGCAAATACGCAGAGAACAAGAGTCCTGACTGTCCAGAAATGACGGTTCCATCAAAATCAAAAACAGCAATTTTCTTGATCAAATCTGAAGTGTGTTCCGTATTGGAAGATTCTGCGGATATGGAACTTACACTATCGCGTTGCGACAGCGCATCCAAAGTATTCTGATCCCGCACAATCCACCTCACTTTACCTCTGCTTTTAAATGTTTCTGTAGCAGAAGCACTTAGACACATTCTGATGTAAAGATATCACACAATGCTCTATTTTCTGACTTGGTTTCAATAAATTAAAGATGTAATTTAAATCTTTTATGCTGGACTTTTTTGGTAATGAAAAAGCCCTCCGAAGAGGGCTTGAACATGCAATGGCGGGATATGCGGGGCTCGAACCCGCGACCTCCGACGTGACAGGCCGGCGCTCTAACCAGCTGAGCTAATACCCCGGACGCCTTGTTGCGAATTGAAATAATACAGGGAACTTTTATTCTTGTCTAGCGTTATTTCCAACGAATTTGAAAATTTTCTTGAAAATAACCACTTGGCGAGAATATCCGCAGCTCAGAAACATGAACGCCCACTGGAAATCCACAATTTCTTCGCGTTGCTTTTACTGAAGAGCAACGCTGGTGGTGTTTCCTGTGGAATCGGTTACCTTAAGTGTAGTTCCGTCAAGCGTAGCTGCAGTGATAGTTCCGTTTCCACCAACAGCCTTGCCGTCCTTATCGGCAATAAGGGTTGGAAGCGAGCCGTCTACCAGAGCACATGCCACAACATCCCAACCAGAATCGCGATTCTCTGGAACCAAAATGGTGTCGTTAAAAAGAATCAGGCTGGTAGGAGTTCCCTCAACCTCAAACAGAACGCTCTTAGTTCCCGAGTCACTCGTACGGACAACAGCAGTTTTGCCGTCGCTTTGCTTCTCCAGGGAGTACTTCATGCCGTGGAAGGTAACTGAGCCGTCAACTGCCTGCTCATCCTGCTGCTTCTCGTCGGCATAGGCGGACTGAGTCTGTTTTGGTTGCTGGCTTGCAGATTCACTTTTTGTGCTTGTAGCGCAGCGCACAATAAAGAACAGAGCAGTAAGCGCAACAATAGCTGCGACCACCAAGATGATGACCGATTTTCTATTTGGAGGTTCTGGCGTGTTATCGGCCTGTCGTGGGCTCTGAGGAATTTGTGCGCCCTGACCAGCACGAAGCGTTGAAATATTCTTCATGTCAACCGATGAAGCCTCAGGGGTCTTCTCGCCAGATGAACTTGTTCTCATGTGGTTTGCCATGCTTAAACCTCCCGACGTGCTTCAATTGCACGTCCCAATGTTACCTCATCTGCGTACTCAAGGTCTCCACCTACGGGAAGTCCGCTTGCCAGTCGGGTAACCGTCATTCCAAGCGGATTGATAGTTCTGGAGAGGTACGTTGCGGTTGTTTCTCCCTCAACGTCCGGATTAGTTGCCAGAACTACCTCGGTAACGGTGCCATCAGCCAAGCGGGACAGCAGTTCACGCACATGGAGCTGCTCAGGACCAATCTTGTCCATAGGCGAGATTACGCCGCCCAGAACGTGGTAGAGGCCGTGAAACGCACCGGTACGCTCGATTGCCGAGACATCCTTAGGCTCGGAGACCACGCAGATTTTGCTGCGATCCCTGGAAGAGTCCAGGCAGATGTCACATTCGTCGCGCGTTGCATAGTTGAAGCAGATAGGGCAAAAATGCACCTGCTGCTTAAGCTCCAAGATAGCCTGCGCCAAACGGCGGGCCTCCTCGGAATCAACCTCTAGAAGATGGTAGGCAATGCGCTGAGCCGATTTTGGACCAATGCCTGGTAGTCGGCCTAACTCGTCAAGCAAGCGCTGCAGCGCGCGACCATCATTTGTGGTATCAAACGCCATGGATTAGAACAGTCCTGGAATATTCAGTCCGCCAGTTACTGCGCTCATCTGGGCAGATGCCTGAGACTCAGCGGACTCAAGAGCATCGTTTACGGCTGCCAGAATCATGTCCTGGAGCATCTCGATATCCTCAGGATCAATTGCCTCAGGATCAATGGTGATGTTAGTCAGGCGCAGGTCGCCGGATGCGGTTACCTTAACAGCGCCGCCACCAGCACTTGCGGTTGCCTGCATAAGGGAAGCCTTCTGCTGGGCCTCCAGCAGTTGCTCCTGCATTTTGCGAGCCTGAGCCATCATCTGATTGCGGTTCATGCCGCCCATGTTAAATCCACCACGTGCCATATGTTCTCCTATCGTCGTATCTATTTTAGACAAGTTGCGCTTTTTGCGCTGGCGCATGAGGATCCATGCACCAAAGCGTCATATCGCGAGAATATCGCGAGAAGTTCTAGTTGTTTGCAGGGTCTACGGGAGTTTCGGCATCCAGCTTCTTCTCTACCGACAAAGAAACCGCTGGTCCAAATACCTTTTCAAGCATGTCTGCCACGCTGTTGAGCTCTGGAGGAAGCGCAGAACGAGCAGCGATGTCCTCTGGTGAAGCTGGTACTGGAGCAGGCTTTGGAGCCGGAACTGGTTCGGGTTCAGGCGCTGCAGGTGCAGGCGCCGGCGCGGGTGCTGCGGGTTCAGGCGCTGCAGGTGCAGGTGCTGGTGCGGGTGCAACTGGAGCCGCTGGTGCAGGCGTAGGCACGACTGGAGCTGAAGCGACATCTTCAACGGAATCGTCAAAAACCGCAGCTACATCGTCATCGCTGTAAGGTACCTGATCGTAGTCAGGAGTCTCAACGGAAGCTCCGCCAGACGCAGGCTCATCCCAAGGCATCGGATATGACGCCTCTGGCGCTGGTACAACGGGAGCTGCAGGTGCTGGAGCTACAGGGGCTGCAGGTTCTGATGTTGGCGCAGGTGCCTGAGCGGGAACAGAGGCAGGAGCGGGCTGCGCAACTGGCTCAAGAGCTGGTGTGACGGGCGCAGCAGGGGCCACTGGAATTGCAGGTGCAGGAGCTGGAGCCGGCACCTGAGCTGCACGCTTCTCTCGAGAGATTGCCGTTGCAGCAAGGCTCGACTCAACATATTTGATGCGGCGCGGGCCCATAACCTGAGCAACGCACTCTTTTACAAACTCGGAAACTGCCGGCGCGCTGAGCATCCTCATTGCAAACGAGGAGCCCTTGGGCAGTGTAACTACCAACTCAGAGCCGTCATCCGATTCGAGCGTTGAGCTGACCAGCAGTGCTGCATGAGCAGCATTTTTTGAGGCACAAACCTTGCCGACTTCTTTCCACTGTCTGACGAGAAGTGCGTCTGCCTGGTCAACTTCCTTTGGAGCAGGCGTAGGCGCAGGTTGTGGCGCAGGCGCTGGTCGCGGAGCTGGCGCAGCTGCGGGTGCTGGTGCAGGCTGCGGAGCTGGCGCTGGCTGTGGTGCAGGTGCCGGTTGTGAAGCTGGTGCAGGCTGCGGCGCTGGTGCAGGCTGCGGCGCTGGAACCGTCGCAGGTGCGGGCACGGCAACAGGAGCTGGCTGCGGCGCCGGAGCCGAAACAGGCGCGGGAGCTGCGGGTTTCTCGCCAACTGGAGCAACAGCAACACCGTTTGCCAACTGCTGCTCAAGAACAGCTACCCTATCTGCCAGCGCTTCCAATGAAAGCTCCGTGTTGGGGCGCGCCAGCTTGGTGAATGCAACCTCCAGGACCAATCGCTGGTTAACGGCGGTACGCATCTGATTGGCCGCGTCGCCCAAAACGGTCAGAACTCTGGAGAGTCGATCAACCGAGCCAAATGCCTGGGCTTCCTTGGTAAGCTGCTCGGTCGAAGCGGTAGAATTTGCCAGCGCAGGAGAATCAACACCCACAGCTGCGGCAATGTAGAGATCTCTTACGTGAACGGCAAGCTCACGCGTAAACTGCAGCAGATCTTTGCCGCCTTCAAACAGCGTATTTACCGTGGTAAAGAGTGAAGAAATGTCTCGCTGAGCCAGGGCCATTGCAGCGTTGTTGATAAGAGAGCCGGACGACTGACCCAAAACGTCACGAACCGTCTGCTCAGAAATGACACCGCCGCCGTAAACGGAGAGCTGCTCAAGAGAAGACAGAGCGTCACGCATGCCACCGCGCGCATGACGAACAATAAGATCAATAGCTGCGTCTTCGTAGGTAAAGCCCTCGTTTTTGCAGACGTTGACCAGGTGCTCTGCCATCTCATCAGCGGCAATGGAGCGGAAGTCAAAACGCTGCACGCGGGACAGAATAGTTGCAAGAATTTTTTGAGGATCGGTGGTGCACATGATAAACGTCACGTGCGAAGGAGGCTCCTCCAACGTTTTGAGCAGGGCATTAAATGCCGCCGAGGTAAGCATGTGCACCTCGTCGATGATGTAAACCTTGCCTTTGCCGCGCACAGGAGCGTAGCTAGCGCGAGAAATAATCTCTTCTCGCACGTTATCAACGCCGGTGTTAGAAGCGGCGTCAATCTCAAAGACATCTGGATGCTGACCGGCAGCAATCAACTGGCAGTCCTCGCAAGTGCCGTCGGGCAGATGACCAGGCGCCTCGTGACAAAGGATAGCTTTTGCCAGCAAGCGAGCCATAGTGGTCTTACCTGTGCCGCGAGGTCCGCAGAACAGGTATGCGTGGCTGAGCTTTTGCTCCAAGACCGCTCGCTCAAGAGTGCCGACCACATGCTTCTGGCCAACTACCTGCTCAAACGTTTGCGGGCGATACTTTGTATACAGTGATTCCATTCGTCCTCCGACGGCAGATTTTTCACTTTCAAGTATACCCTCTGAGTTGAGAGGGTTTCTCGCCAAACAAAAACGGGGCAGCCGAAGCCACCCCGATTCTGTACTCTGCGGTTTTGCGCGAGCAAATACCTGCTACTCTGCAGCCTCTTCGGTTGCAGGTGCCTCGGCCTCGGCCTCAGCCTCAGCCTCTGGCTCTGCAGCTGGTGCGTTCTTTGCGAACTCAGCAGCACGCTTTGCCTTCTCAGCAGCCTTAGCCTCAGCAGCAGCCTTACGAGCAGCCTCCTGCTCAGCAGCCTTAGCAGCCTTTGCCTCCTTGGCAGCCTTAGCAGCCTCGAGAGCAGCGTTTGCTGCGCCACCGAACTTATCGGCGAAGCGCTGGACACGTCCACCAGTGTCGACAAGCTTCTGCTGACCCGTATAGAATGGGTGGCACTTGTCGCAGAGGTCAAGACGCATCTCTGGAACAGTTGCGTGTGTGGTCCAGGTGTTTCCGCAGGTGCAACGAACGGTGCACTCTACGTACTCTGGATGAATACCTTGCTTCATGCAGGACTCCTTACATCGGCCCTGGTTTCCGACCAGAGCAGGGGTGTCTTTATGAGCACGTGCTCAACAAGACAATAAGCTGAAAAAGTATAGCAGAACAACCCTTCTGTTGCTAGAAGTACTTGGCGAGAAATTCACATTTTGTGCAGATAATTCTTGTGTACGACAACTGTGCAACAACTGCAAAACAACTGCAAAACAACTGCAAAACAACTTTTTTCTTCCTCACGACAACTTTAGAGATACGCCCAATGGGCTAAAATCCAATACGTCATAAAAAAGCTGGTCTACAGCCCTCGGAGGCATAATGTTTTTATCGATTGATGTGGGTAACACGCAAACTGCCATTGGTTTATTTGACAGCGAAGGCACTATGGTGCGCGGCTGGAGAATGCCTACTGATCAAAGCGACACCTCCGACATTCTGCACGGCCGTCTCTTCACGTTCTTCCAGAAAGATGGACTGAGTCTAGACGACGTTGAGGCGGGTGGACTTTCGTGCGTGGTTCCTGTTATCACACGTGCTTGGCAGCGCTGCTTTGAGCTGCTGCTTAACAAGCCTCTGACCCGCATTAACGCGCTTTCCACGGATAAGATTCGCTTCAATATCCCCCACCCCGAGCTTGTGGGTGCCGACCGCGTAGCAAATTCCGTTGCTGCAACTGAGCGCTACGGCTATCCAGTTATTGTGGTTGATTTTGGTACCGCTACTAATTTGGACGTTGTTGATAAGGACGGCGTATTCCGCGGAGGCGCTATTTCACCAGGTATTATGATCTCTGCAAACGCACTGTTTGCGCGTGCAGCTAAGCTCTCTAGCATTCCTATTAAAGCGCCCGAGACCGTCTTGGGTAACACCACAGAAAGCGCTGTTCAGGCAGGTATCGTAGTGGGCGCAGCCGCTCAGGCAGAGGGTCTAGTTGCCAGAACGCTCAAAGAGCCTGGTATTGAGGGCGCAACCGTTATTGCAACGGGTGGCCTGGCAAACACCGTTAGCGAAGCAACAGATGTCTTTGACGTGGTTGATCCGCAGCTTACCATGCGTGGAATTTATCTGATCTGGAAGCAGTCTACTCAAGCCGCCGAGTAGCTGACGACGCAGCCGCGTTACCGCAGATAAACCAGCAGTTAAACCGCTGGAACTACAGAAGCTTCTTCCTCACTTACAAGGATTTCTTTACCATCCTCATCAACAAGGATGGCATGGCCCCACACGTCAATGCCGCCAAATCGAGCGGTCAGCGCAACGTTGCCGCTGGGGTATACCTTATTGACCTGCTGTCCAAGCAAAGGAACCATATCAAAGTAGTCGCTCAGAATGAGTGCGATGGGTCCCGCAAAACTCCTTGCACGTTTAACCTGCTGCTCCCACACGCTTACGCTCTGAATCACCAGCTCAGATACTTTTTTGGCGAGAAGCTCTGTGTTGTCTGCAACATCAAACGCTAAGCTCAGCGCCTTAGCGTCTGCGACAACGCTTACCACAGCAAACATGCCCTCTTGATACCCAGCAGTGGCCTTAATTGAGGCAATTACCTGGTCTTTGTAGCAGATATCGTAAGGCCAGCAAATGCCAAAGCTCTCATCTGCTGCGCGCAAGAACTGGCAAACTCCCAGTGCTACAACGTATGGAACTGCAGGTACATAGGGCATTGAAACCCCAAGACGTACGACCGTTGCAACCTCAAAGGGCTTCTCGCCAGATGACGGACGCGCTGGTGTTGATGATGAATCAAAGACCAACTCGCAGCACTCATCCTGGTCAGATGCAGCACATTCCAGCACGTCAAAGGAGCGGAACACAAACTCTCCCGTTTGTGCACCACCGCGTGCTAGCTCTAAAGCTTCCTGTGCTACTCCCACGTAATGGCTCCCAAGTCCTCGGTAACGTGACCAACACGCTGGTCAGGAGGGACAATCTCTACGCCACCGTGCGAGAAGAAACGCACAGGGTCGTGCATCAGATCCTCCATAGGAACAAGCACGTAATCGCGCTCACCCATGCGTGGATGAGGTAAAGTGAGGTGTTTACCTGCGTGTTGTTCGCCCTCAACCCACAGAAGGTCGCAATCAATAGTGCGAGGTCCATGGCCCTCCTCGCCTTTCTTGCGTGTGCGGTTGAGAGCGTTCTCTACCTCAAGCAGCTTATCCATCAGTACCAGAGGATGGAGCTCAGTTCTAATCTCAGCAACGGCGTTTACCACAGGTGTAGCAATACCGTATGCAGGCTCAGTTTCGTAGGCGTGGCTGAGAGAAACAACGCAGGTCAGCGGAATCTCATCGATGAGCTGCGTAGCACGGGCCAGATAACCCACGCGGTCACCCACGTTGGAGCCAAGCGCCACAAATCCCTGGCGAGGGTCGCGCTCGGTCATAGCCCAGTAAGCGTTGATAGCCTGAGCGGTTCCCGCAACATCGTGAACGCGCAGGATACGGGCACCGTTGGTGATTGCGGCAATGCAAATTGCATGCGTAGCTGCGTCGCGCTGGGTAGCCTCGGCTACGCCAGAAACAGCGCCGACAAAACGCTTTCTTGACACGGCGCAGAGCAGCGGATATCCCATAGAAACCATCGAACGAGTAGCACGCTGAATAACAACGTCCTCGTCGGCAAACTTGTCAAAGCCTGGACCTGGGTCAATGCAGATACGGTCCTTGGAAACGCCAGCGCGCATCAGACCGCGAGCCTGGTCGCCCAAAAAGCCCATAATCTGGCGCATGATAGGTGCCTCTTCAGGCAAGGTAAAACGGCGCTGCGAGCTCAGCGTGCGTGTCTCGGCTCCTGTAGCTGCGGCTCGAGCAGCTGCGCTACCAGTAGGGCGAGAAGGGCGCATATCATCCAGCTGAACCTGCTTGCGCTCAACACGAGCACCAAGGCCGTCCTTATTCCAGTGCATCACAATGCAGCCGCAGTCAGACTCCGCAGCTACAGCAACCATTTCTGGATCGGTGAAGCCAGAAACGTCATTGATGATGGATGCTCCAAGGCGGACGCACATCTTTGCTACCTCGGCGTGACGCGTGTCAATGGAAACAATTGCGCCGGCAGCCACCAGCGCACGCACCACAGGCACTACACGCTCAGCCTCTTCTGTAGGCAGAACAGGTGTGTGACCTGGTCGAGTAGACTCTCCCCCAACGTCAATGATGTCAGCGCCTTCATCCAGCATCTGTAGACCGCGTGCAATTGCAGCATCTGGATCAAAGTTCTTTCCGCCATCAGAGAACGAGTCTGGAGTGACGTTGAGAACGCCCATAATCCTAGGACGCGCCAACGAGATAGTGTGAGTTCCACATTGCCAGGTGTTGTAGCTTTGACGAAGCATGAATCCTCCTTGCCAGCTATGAATGTTTCTATTGTAGCGGTATTGGTGGCTACTAGTCGTATACCATGGATTTATTGAAAGTTTATTGCCGCAAACGCACCGCTTGGCGCCGTAACTGGAGCGTGGAACGCGCGTCACTCGCGGCTACTGTGATATATATCCACTGTGGTCTAAACCACCAGGTCACAGTATGAAAGAGGAGTTATGAGCGATACTCGAGAGTACAAGCTGATTTCCTGGAACGTTAACGGTCTGCGCGCCGTGCTCAAGAAAGAGCCTTCGTTCACGGAAATTTTTGAAACCATAAACGCTGATGTATTTGCCCTTCAAGAGACTAAGCTGCAAGAAGGCCAGGTTGAGCTGGACCTTCCCGGCTACGTTCAAACCTGGAACTACGCAGAAAGAAAAGGCTATTCGGGCACAGCGGTTTTCTCGCGAGAAACCCCTCTGCAGGTAATTCGTCAGATTGGATGCCCCGTTGCTGACGACGAGGGTCGCATTTGTGCGCTGGAGTTTGAGAAGTTCTGGTTTGTGTGCGTATACACACCAAACTCAAAAGACCAGCTTGCGCGCCTGGACGAGCGTCTTGAGTGGGATCAGCACTATCGCGAGTTTTTGACTGAGCTGTCTGAGCAAAAACCAGTAATTACCTGCGGCGATTTTAACGTTGCACACAACGAAATTGACCTCAAGAATCCTTCGTCTAACAGGCAAAACGCAGGTTTCTCTGATGAGGAGCGCGAGAGCTTTACCAAGCTGTTGGACGCAGGCTTTACCGATACCTTTAGGTATCGTCATCCGGACATGACCGGCGCTTACAGCTGGTGGAGCTACCGCTTCAACGCTCGCAAGAACAACGCCGGCTGGCGCATCGACTACTTCCTGGTCTCCGATCGCATTGCTGAACAGGTCAAAAGCGCATCTATCTTGAGCGAGGTCTACGGCAGCGACCACTGCCCTGTTGAGCTAAGTATTGAGCTGTAGTTTGTGCAGGTAGCGAGAAGACCGGTCTTCTCGCCAGGGTTGCCTCAAGGTGGCGGCCGTGATTAACTAGAGTTGTCGATTGAGATTCGAAGGAGCACGTCATGCGTATTACTTGCGACGTTCATACTCATAGTCTGTACTCAAGGCACGCCTATTCAACCATTGAGGAGAATGTTCGTGCAGCTTCTGAGCGCGGCTATGAACTGCTCGGAATCACCGACCACTTCTCGTCCATGCTGTATGACCAGCAGACTATCAAGAACTTCCAGTTCTATATGAACACCGCCATTTGGCCAGAAACCTGGTACGGCGTCAGGCTGCTCCACGGCGCTGAGGTAGACATTGTTGATCTTGAAGGCAATCTGTTTGCCTACGACATTACGTTTGACCAGGGCATTAATGGCGATAAACTCCGCCAGCCTCATATTCTTGGCGAGCACATTCTGGGTACCTGCGATTATGCGGTTGCCAGCATCCATAGCAAGCAGTGGGCGGCCGGTGCTTCGCAGAAACAGATTACCCAGATGTACGTAAATGCGCTGGACAATCCACATGTTTTGATTCTTGGTCACCTTGGTCGCAGTGGTTTAGATTTTGATGTTCCGGCTCTGGTTAGAGAGTGTCGCGATCGCGGTAAGCTTATTGAGATGAACGAGGCTACGCACGATGAGGGCCAACGTGAAGTTGCTATTGAGCGTTGTCGCGTGATTGCAGAAACCTGTGCTGAGCTGGGATGTAAGGTTTCCTTTGGCTCAGATGCTCACATTGCAACCCGCATTGCTGATGCACACTCCGTTATTAAGCTGCTTGAAGAGGTTGATTTTCCTGAGGAGCTTATGGCTTGTCGCGATGCTCAGACGTTTTTGGACACCATTGCTGACGCCAAGATCCCAGCCTCTAAGCAGGGATATTAAGCTAGAACATCTGCAGCTTCAACAACATTGCATAAAGAAAAAGCCACGTTTTCACGCGGCTTTGAACTGCCTCCCATTTCTTGGACACGAGAAATAGAAAGCAGTTCAAAACACACCTATGACAGATAATCTGTCAAAAAGACGTATACATTACGCTGAAAATACCTCAAACGTGCAGATTATCTTCATTTGATGTGTAATATGGCCGCAATTGTGCAGAATATCTGACTTAAGTGTGTTCCTTAGGTGCGGAATTTATTGATAGTTAAATTTCTTATATAAGTCTATTCATGTTTAAGCATATTAGATGAAGTTTATGCATAGAGATGCATATCAGGTAGTGCGACCGCCTAGCTGCCTGCTATCTTGATTAAGAACATGTCGATTCTTCGGCAGAACCTACCAAAGCTGCGCTATTTTGTGCGCCAGGCCTAAAAGCCGACGCTAACACGCTGCAGAATCATAATCACCCGCATATGAACTACCTCCCATTTCTTATGTCCAAGAAATGGGAGGCAGTTCTATGCCATCTGGCTTTTAAGATTTTGGATGATCCATGCAGCTGGTTTCTGGCACGTATAAAACCACAGGAAAATAGCTTAGTAGCTGTATATTTACTTTTAAATACTTGAAATAATGGGTATATCAGAAGCAGAGCTTCTTGCTCTTAAAGGTTGCCATGAGGCAGGGCGACATGTGTGCGACCACGTTAATAGTCGTCCTGCCTCCATGGCATACGTTGCCTCGCATAACGAGAGATCTGAACAGTCGGGGCCATTCAGTAATGAAATTGAGTGTTGGGGGTACTCAATCTCTCAACGCAACGTGTAAACTATTGATAGCAGAAAAAACTTTTTATATATTCGGGAATTAGAAGAATTTTTAAATTCATATAACACTTCCCGATTTTAGCGTAAAAATAGCGCAAGTGCCACACCAAATCCAAGAAATGGTGCAAACGGAAATGTGTACATAAATACACTATCTGAACTGGTAATTTCTTTTTTATTACTGTCTTCTCTTTTAAAAAATTTACGCCAAATAAAGAACAGAAAAGAAAACATAACACCAAAAATATTTGCCGAAAATAAAAAGACAAATGTCTCTTTTATTTCAAGATAAAGGCATGTTGAGAGAATAAGTTTAATATCTCCGCCTCCCAGAGAAGACATATGACCTATAAATTTTGTAACTATACCTACGGTAATCAGTACACATATAACAAAGAGCTCACTCCATAATGCATTTATCAGTAACTCAGTGCGCTTTTCATTTGTGGCAAGCCAAATAGGCCATGAAATAGCAAACAAAATAGGGATTCTATTTGGAATAGTGCGATTTCGCATATCCGATATTGAAGCCCAGATATACATGATAAAAATAACTAACTCTCTCATAGACACCTCCTCAGTCAACCCTAGCAACATAGACAAGAATCAACTTTCTACTCAGGTGCCGTTATTTAACTTATTGATGTAACAAGCTGAACATTAAACGTTTTTCTCGCCGCTCTTGGTTTTAGAGAGCCTTTTTGATCCTTCGGGATTTTCTTGCGACAAAAATCGGAAAGCCGTGAATGGTACACTTAGCACTCAGTTTCTAGAAAGGTCTTTCATGCCAAGCTCTTCATATAAATCAAAACAAATGATTGTTATTCGTCGCGATCTTAAGATGCGAAAAGGTAAAATTGCCGCTCAGGCAAGTCATGCGTGTGTTGAAGCCACGCTGATGGCACTTGCAAAAGAGCGTCGACTTGATCAGGTTCGTGTTACCGATGATCAGAATTGGGTCTATTTGGACCATGCTGACGAAGATACCTCTGCAATCACTAACTGGTTTGATGCTGGCGTTGCAAAGGTATGCGTCTACGTTGATTCTGAAGAAGCGTTGCTTGAGCTTGCTGTCGAGGGAAAAGCTCGTGGCTTTGTTGTGGCCCTTATTAGGGACGCGGGCTTTACCGAGTTCCATGGAGAACCAACATTTACCTGTCTAGCGTTTGAGCCACTGGCTGCAGAAGATATTGATCCGTTAACGGGCGAGCTGCCTTTATACTAGGCGCTCTACCTTTGTACTAGGCAATCTGCCTCTGTACTAGCAAGCTGCCACTGTACTAGTGAGTTATCTCTGTACTAGCGAGAATACCTACATCAAGAAGGTATGGCTCATAACCTCGTCAAAGATAGTGGTAACTACAAACATACCAATTGAGGCATAAAGGATTGCTGCCTGCCAAGAAAGGTGATTGGTCTCGATTTTTGAAATACGAGGATCAAGCTTTCCTTCTTTAAGGCTGATGGGGTCATCAATATCACGCGTAAAGCCCATCTGACGGTCCTCGTACTCTTTTCCGCTAAAGAGCAAACCAACGCCGCAAGCAATAATCCCCAAAGAAGAAATGACGTACATGACACGGCGCACCCAATCGATGCCCGTAAACATATTCATACCGCTGGTAAAGTACGCAAATGCAAAGATACCAGCGCTCATTCCAGCCGCTGTAAGACAACCATAACCAAACGCACGCAAAGCACTGAGAGCTAGCTCTTTGAACTTCTCGCCACGAGAAGGTGTTCGTGAAAACTTGCTATCCATACACAACTCCTTGGTTGTTTATTTGTTTTCTGTATAGCTTATAGCGTATAGGAAGTCTTTGCTTGATGATACAATTTCTACAGTAAATCTTGGCAGGAGGACGCATGCGTATCGGCTTTGATAACGAGAAGTACATCACTATGCAGGCGGATCGAATTCACCAGCGTATCAGTGAGTTTGGCGGCAAGCTCTACCTTGAGTTTGGCGGTAAACTGCTCGACGACAACCACGCTTCTCGCATCCTCCCTGGATTTGCTCCAGATGCAAAAGCTCAGATGCTTCAGCAGCTTGCTCACGAGGCAGAGGTTGTCTTTGCCATCAACGCAAACGATATTGAAAACGGCAAGCGTAGAAGCGATATTGGCGTTACCTATGCCGATGACGTTCTAAGGCTTATGGACATCTTCCGAGCTCGCGGCCTTGCTATTGGCGGCGTTGTCATTACGCAGTACTCTGGCCAGCCAAAGGCAAAAGCGTATCGTGCGCGCCTGGAGAACATGGGCATTGCTGTGTATCGCCATTACCCTATTGAGGGCTATCCTTCCAACATTGACCTGATTGTCTCGGCGGAGGGCTACGGTAAAAACGAGTACGTAAAGACTACGCATCCTCTGGTAGTTGTAACAGCGCCTGGTCCTGGCTCTGGCAAGCTTGCTGTCTGCCTTTCACAGCTCTACAACGAGAATGCCCGTGGAGTCCGCGCAGGCTACGCTAAATTTGAGACCTTCCCTGTCTGGAACCTGCCGCTTAAGCACCCCGTCAACGTTGCCTACGAGGCGGCTACGGCAGACTTGGGCGATAACAACATCATTGATCCGTATCACCTTGAGGCTCACGGCGAGGTTACCGTTAACTACAACCGTGACGTCGAGGCATTCCCCGTGCTCAAGGCCATGATGGAGAAGATTGCAGGTACCAGCCCCTATCAGTCCCCAACCGATATGGGCGTCAATATGGTTGGCAACTGCATTATTGACGATGCGGTGTGCCAGGAAGCTTCAAAGGCAGAGATTGTACGCAGGTGGTTTAGAGCTGCCGAGAAACTCGAGCGTACGGGTATGGGTGAGCGCGAACTTTCAAAGATTAATCTCTTGATGAAAGACGTTAACGTTGACCAGAATTTCTCGCCAGCTCATGCTGCTTGTCTGCACAAAGCAGAAGAGACAGGAAAGCTTGCGGGCGCCATGGTTATGCCTGACGGCGCCATTATTACCGGCAAGACTTCAGAGCTTTTAGGTGCGCCTGCGTCGCTTTTGCTCAACGCCCTCAAATACGTCGTTGGCATTGAGAAGAAGACGTTTATTGTGTCGGATGAGGTCTTAAGGCCCATTTGCGCACTAAAAGAGAACAACTTTAAACTAGCTCGTACCAGCCTTTGCGCTGACGAGATGCTCATTGCGCTCTCTATCAGCTCAATTACCAATCCGTTGGCTGGAAAAGCCGTTGATGCCACGCAACTACTCCACGGATGTGACGCGTACTTCTCGTCAATTATTCCAAGCGACGACGAGTCCATTTATCACAAGTTGGGCATTAACGTATGCTGCGAGCCAATTTTTGAACAAGGACAATTCTTTCACCAGTGATTTTTAACAGCTCACATAAAAGCAAGAAAACGAGAAACTCTACGACTCGTTCTAAAACTAAACACGCACCTGCTTCTGCAAACGCTTCAAAACGTAAGCAGCGGGCGATGCATACGCTTGAGAAAAATTCCCAGAACAATCCTGTTGTCAAATGGGGCCTCATTGCGCTGGCCATTGTGTTTGTGCTGGCATTATTGCAATCGTGCCAGGGACTTTTCTCCCTGTCTTTTGATAACAACCTGATTATCAAAAACGAAGTCCCGTATGAATGGGAAAACCTTATCTACGACGCAACGGGTCGCGCACATTATGTGGTGGACGGAGAAGAACTCACGCGCACGGGCGTTGATGTCTCTTCTCACCAGGGGTTTATTGACTGGGAGGCCGTTGCAGCCGATAACATTCAGTTTGCCATGCTTCGCATTGGTTATCGAGGCTCCACTGAAGGTGGCATTCGTGCAGATGAGCTGTTTGAAACCAATCTTAAGGGCGCACAAAGCGCTGGTCTTGATGTAGGCGTGTACTTCTTCTCACAGGCTATTAACGTGGAAGAGGCTCGCGAAGAGGCTGCTTTTGTTCTGCAACAGTTACGGGAAGCGGGAGTTACAAAGCTTGCTCTCCCTGTTGCGTTTGACCTGGAGCCTTCTCCCGATTACAGCGGTCGCGCCGACAACCTTTCCCCCGCAGAAACTAACGCAATTGCGCGCGCGTTTTGCACCACTATTCAAGAAGCAGGATATCGTGTCATTGTGTATGGCAACAAAGTTGATCTAAATCGCTTTGACCTGGTCTCGCTTGACGAGCCTATCTGGCTGGCGCAATACGTTGATCAGCCAGACGTAAACTTTAATTTTTTGATATGGCAATACACCTCAACAGGACAAGTTGACGGTATTACCGGTTCAGTTGATTTGAATTTGGACTTCTCACGCGTCTCTACAAGCAAGAGCCCAAAGTAGCAACTTACACATCGAAACTACTGGACACTCCACAGTCACGCCGCAGCCTGCAAGGCTATCCGACCTTCACTGAACCGGTCAGGGTAACGGTAGGATCAAGTGCCTGAGCATGCGCAAAAGCGCCTCCTGGGCTACATGAACTTACCAGCGTAAATACAACCCACAGAATGATGGCTGCAAGCAATACCGCCAGCGCCACACGACCCAGTCTCATGCGAGAAGAACGACGTCTTCTAGCCGCATATGCTGCCTGAGCTTCATCTCTGGGGTTAAGCGTGCCATAGTGATTGCCGTAAGCAGTTCTTGCTCGACCACGTGTACGGGCGGCATCTGCACGGGCATGGTTAACGGGATTTGTTGGGCGATCTTGCGTCATCCTACGCTGCACCTGTGCACGGCTTCCAACAGCTGCGTGACGACCTCGTACCGCACGCGGAGAGGTAGAAGACTCCCCATTACGAGAGACAGTAGGTGGAACCTGAGTTGGACGCTTTTTCTTACCAAAACCAAAGAGGTTGTTCTCTGCCATCAACAATCCTTGCTAAAAGATTCGTTTACCAAAAAAAGAATACACCGACTTTGCTTTTCTCGCCCTGAAAAGCATCTATCCCGTTACAATAAAGCGCTATACAGACTGATTTTCTGTAAAGTCTGCACAATTGGAGTTCATGGGGGACGTGTGAAGAAACTTTTACTGATGGCAACAGGAGGAACTATTGCTTCTGTTTCCACTGAATCGGGCTTGGCTCCCTCACTTTCGGGAGAAGAGCTTTTAGCCAATGTCCCTCTTGTTCATGACCTCTGTGAATTTGATTTCAAACAAGTCATGAATATCGACAGCACCAATATGCGTCCTCAAGACTGGCTCCAAATCAGAGACGCCATTATTGAGTCATACGATGCCTACGACGGCTTTATTATCCTTCACGGCACCGATACCATGGCATATACCGCCGCTGCCCTCTCCTACCTGATTCAAAATAGCGAGAAACCCATTGTGCTCACAGGCTCTCAACAGCCAATGGCAAATCCGTTTACCGACGCCAAACTTAACCTCTACCACTCCGTTCTCTACGCACTTGACGACAGAAGCGCCGGAGTTGTGGTGGTTTTTGGCAACGAGGTTATTGCCGGCACCCGCGCTCATAAACAGCGCACCCTGAGCTTCAATGCATTTACGAGCATGAATTATCCACCGCTTGCCCACATCCGTGGCAACAAGATTATTCGTAGTGCTCCAAATCAAGAGCAGGTAGATGGCGGTCTTACCACCTATGAAACGCTTAATACACGTGTCATTGTGCTTAAACTGACCCCCGAGCTTAATCCATCTATCTTCTACCTTCTGAAGAATGACTACGACGCCATTGTGCTTGAAACCTTTGGTATTGGCGGCATCCCTTCGTACGACGGCTCTTATGAGGAAGCTATCACCGATTGGATTGCTTCTGGTCGCACGGTTGTTATCACTACGCAAGTCCCTGAAGAGGGCCTTGACCTTGGCGTTTATGAAGTTGGTAGGGCTTATCAGGATATGCCTGGCGTTCTCTCTGGAGACGACATGACCACCGAGGCCCTGGTTGCAAAAACTATGTGGATGCTTGGTCAGACCTCCGATCAGCGGGAGCAAGAAAAACTGTTCTACCAGGTAATTTGTAACGATAGAATTCCACAGTCCGTGGATACAGAAATTTGCGAGTAGCCGATGAGAGACGCCACGTTTAAACCTACCGTGCTCTACCTAATTGCGCTTATCATCTGCGGTTCTAATGGAATCGTTGCAAGCCTTATCAATCTTCCTAGCTACCAAATTGTCTTCTTCCGTATGCTTTTGGGAACGCTCTTTTTGCTCATGGTTAAACTTGTACAAAAAGAGGCTTTTACCATTCAAAACTACCCCAAAGACTTCCAGGCGCTCGTTGGATCAGGCATTGCCTTGGGTCTTCAGTGGACCTTCCTTTTTGAGGCGTATCACCTGGTAGGCGTTGGAATCGCAACACTTGAGTATTACTGCGGTCCCGTTATTGTAATGGCGCTCTCTCCCCTTTTATTTGGCGAGAAACTCACTGCTAAAAAGATACTTGGCTTCCTTATAGTTGTTATTGGAGCTGCCCTTATTATTGGCTATGGAGTTGGACTGAACCTCTCGCCAGCTGGCCTTCTTCTAGGCGCTCTCTCTGCTGTTCTTTATGCCGTCATGGTTATTTGTAACAGGCAGCTCAAAGATGTTTCTGGTATTGAAGGCACCAGCATTCAGCTGGGCATTGGCTGCGCTATTGTTGCTCTGGTTACTGTTATATTCCATGGCATTGAGCTGCCCGCGGATCCAGCATCGGTAAATTGGCTTGCCGTTTTGACCATCGGCCTCTTTAACACAGGCCTTGGATCATTTTTGTATTTCCCACAACTTACCAAGATTCCAGTTCAGCGCGTGGCAGTCTTTGGCTACCTTGAGCCACTATCTGCAGTTATTTTCTCGGCACTTATCCTTGGCGAGCCTTTTGGTCTTCTCAAAATAATAGGCACCGCCTGCATCATAGGCGGTGCCATCTTTGCTGAGCTTTCAGGCGCCTCTTCGAACAAATCAGAGGCTATTGAAACTCCACTGTAGCGTATAAGCTACAAACGAGCTGCTGCGCGCAAGCTGCCGCCCACCCGCGTGCGGGTCGCGCTTAAGCTGCTGCCGCAAACGAGCTGCGCTTAAGCCGCTACTTACATTGGCATAGTTGGTGCGACAAAGACGCGAGCGGCGTTCTCGCGGTCAAGGTCATACAGGTTCTTTGGATCTCCACCAAAGAGCTCCACTGCCTTGAGAAGATCGGAAGCATTTGCCTCTTCCTCGCCCTGCTCCTTAACGTACCAGTCAAGCAGCTGCATGGTACGGAAATCGTTTGCCTTCTGAGCAACGGCATAGCACTCGTTAATGCTTGCGGTAATGAACTGCTCGTGCTCGTATGCTGCCTTGATTGGCTCAACTACCTTGGAGAAGGTAAGGTCTGGCTTTGCGATTGCCTCCATGGTTGGAGTCCAATCGTTATCAAGCAGGTAACGACGAAGAATACGTGCGTGAGCAAGCTCTTCCTGAGACTGAATAACATACCAGTTTGCAAAGCCCTTCAGGCCCTGCTCCTCATAGAAATCTGCAAAGGTTAGATACAGATAAGCGGAATAGAACTCTTTGTTGATTTGCTGAGTAAGGATGTTACCAACGTTTGTATCAAGTGCCATGTTCTTCTCTTTCCTCATAACTTTTTTCTCATAAAAAATGAGAAGCTCTTTGGCTTCTCATTTTTGATACCCAGTTGTTAGTCTCTTAAACAGTCTGCACAAAATCTTAACGATAAAAATAGTTACTATTTTTATCTTCTGTTTGTGTACGCTGCTCTTTCGTCACCTATGCGTTAATCGCGCGTAAGTTTGCGATGGATACGATGAGGACGAGCAGCCTCCTGGCCAAGTCTTTCGATACGATTGGCCTGGTAAGCCTCAAAGTTACCCTCAAACCAGAACCACTTACCTGGGTTCTCGTCGTCGCCCTCCCACGCAAGGATATGCGTAGCAATGCGGTCCAAGAACCAGCGGTCATGGCTGGTTACCACCGAGCATCCTGGGAAGCGCTCAAGTGCATCCTCAAGGCTTTCCAGCGTCTCAATATCGAGGTCGTTGGTAGGCTCGTCCAGAAGCAGGAGGTTTCCACCCTGCTTAAGCGTAAGGGCAAGGTTTAGACGGTTCCTCTCGCCACCAGAAAGGACACCAGCGCGTTTCTGCTGATCAGGTCCTTTGAAGCCGAAGCTAGCCACATAGGCGCGGCTTGGAATCTCCGTGTCCCCCACCTTGATGAAGTCGTTTCCGTCGGAGACAACCTCCCAGATAGTCTTATCTGGATCGATTCCCTGCCTGAGCTGGTCAACGTAAGAAATTTGAACCGTCTCGCCAATCTCAAGCGTGCCGGAAGTGAGCTCCTCCTGGCCAACAATGGCCTTGAACAGCGTAGATTTACCAACACCGTTAGGGCCAATCACGCCAACAATGCCGTTTCTTGGCAGGCTAAACGAGAGGTCGTCGATAAGAACGCGGTCTCCAAAGGCCTTATGGATGTGATCGGCCTCCAGAACCTTCTGGCCCAGGCGCGGACCCACAGGAATCTGGATCTCGGTGAAGTCGAGTTTCTTGGACGCACGAGCCTCTGCTTCCATCTGCTCATAGCGATCAAGACGCGCGCGGTTCTTTGCCTGGCGAGCCTTAGGAGACGAACGAACCCACTCCAGCTCAGCGCGCATTTTCTTTGCGCGCTTAGCGTCCTGCTGGTTCTGAGCCTCAAGGCGAGCTGCCTTGTTCTCCAGGTAAGTTGAGTAGTTGCCCTCATAAGGATAAAGCTGTCCGCGATCAACCTCGCAGATCCACTCGGCGACGTCGTCGAGGAAGTAGCGATCGTGCGTGACAGCCATGACGGCGCCGGGGTAATCATGCAGGAACTTCTCAAGCCAGAGCACCGACTCAGCGTCAAGGTGGTTGGTGGGCTCGTCAAGAAGCAGCAAGTCAGGTGCCTCGAGAAGCAGACGACATAGGGCTACACGGCGTTTCTCGCCACCCGAAAGGTGGGTGACGGGAGAGTCTGGATCAGGGCACTGGAGCGCATCCATTGCCTGAGAGAGCTGGCTGTCCAGGTCCCAGCCGTTAGCTGCGTCGATCTCGGTCTGGAGCTGGCCCATCTCTGCCATGAGCGCGTCAAAATCGGCGTCAGGATTGCCCATCTCAACGCCAATCTCGTTGAAGCGCGCAATCTTGGCAAGCAGGTCACCGAAGGCAAGCTCAATGTTCTCCTTGACCGTTTTGGTCTTATCCAGCGGCGGCTCCTGCTGGAGCAGGCCAACGGTGTAACCTGGGGTAAGCTTTGCCTCGCCGTTAGAGACGTCCTCTATGCCGGCAATAACCTTGAGCAGTGTGGACTTTCCCATTCCATTTGGACCCACGACACCGATTTTTGCGCCAGGGTACACGCCGACGGTGACGTCATCAAGGATGACCTTCTCGCCGACAGCTTTGCGGGCTTTGTACATCTGATAGACAAACTCTGCCATGTGCTCCTCCTTAAGGGGCTGTCAGATGAAATATTCACATAGTCCATTCTAATGAAATATCGCGGGGACTCCACAGTAGAGAAGCTGGAAAGAGGATATGCCTGCAAAACGCGAGGTCACGTTGCGGTGCGCGAGGGTTCGATGCGGTGCGCGAGGGTGCGACGTGGAGCGCGAGGGTGCGACGTGGAACGCGAGAACACACCTATGTCAGATAATCTGCTCAAAAGGCGTATACATTGTACTCAAAACCTCTATATCTTGCAGATTATTTGACTTAGGTGTGTTTTTTGCTTCACATTTAGCAGATTATCCGACATAGGTGTGTAGCTAGAGGCTCGAAAATAGAGGTAGTTAAACTATTTATATATAGCTATTCATCATTACGAATATTTGTCCTTATTTATACATAATAATGAATTGACCCATTAATTGCGATCATGGCTCGCGTTAGATTGCCGTCTTCGGATGGTTTGTCGCAAGGGACACCAAATCTCCAAGATATATAGCACAATCGCACTGTAAATTGCCATTCAACCGCGTCGTTACGAACGAGTAGGGAGAATGGCAACAAAATTGTGGACTAACGTAGGTTATTTTGGTTGACGTGGCCTTTTGTGGTTTAAGTGAGCTTACGGTTTTACGTGGCCCTGATTTGCTTTATCTACGGCGTCTTTAACCATCTGCGCGTAGAGGGTACCGCCTCGATTAATGGAATCTGAATCTGAGCCAAAGTGAACGTAGTCAGTACCTGCCCAAATGTCAGGATTATCCTGAGCAATCTGTGCCCAATCCGCAATGGTAATGAAGTCGTACTGTTGAGCGAGCTCAAGCTCATGAGCACGGATGGCATTTGCACCAGCATTTGGATCGGAGTTTCTACCGTCATACGGAGTGACAAAAATCAGACGATGTCCACGCGGCAGCATGTCCACAATCTTATCAACCGCATCGGAGCCGCCAACAGGGTTGGTACCCAGGGCAACAACAACGTCCTGGTAGAGGGTGTTGTTGTCGATTGCAGACTGCAGCAAATCTACGCCCATCGCCACGTTTCTACTAACAGAAGCGTCAATTTGAGCATCGGGCAGCGCATCCTGCAGGTAAGAACGAGCACGCAGCGAAACAGAATCGCCAATGTAGGTGACTCCCTCAACAACGTTGTAGTTGCTTGCCTGCGAGGTATCCGCATGCTTGCGAGTCATGGTCATGGTGCTCTGCTCCTGTAACGAAGCGTTGAGCAGCAGATCGTTCTGGAAATCGCTAAGCTGTGGAGCGGTTAGCGCAATAAAGGCAACGGCCGCAGCAAAAGGAATAAGCGCAAGGCCGGTACCTCGCAAAACCTTCTTACCATCAAGCTTGATGCGCGAGAAGATCTCTGGAGACTTCCCTGCCAACGCTGGCTCAAGCACATAGAACGAGCAACTTGCAAATACAAACGAAAGCACCAGGGTTAGAAGTGCAGCCAGGACTGGATCGACCTTCTCGGCAAAAATAATGTACAAAGGCCAGTGGAACAGATACACGCCGTAGCTGGTATCTGCCACAAAAGAAACGATGCCAGGCTCGTTGATACCCTCGGTTTTTTGATGCAACATGCGAGCAAAGAAAATCATTGCGGCTGCTGCGAGCGAGGCAAAAAGGAAACCAAAGGTGTACGTAAAGAGGTCCTCGAAGTGCATGAAGACGCTCAGAAAGACAAGAACGCCGCAACTTGCCACAAGGCCCACAAGCGTTAGCTGAGTAGAAAGCTTCTGCTCAAGCTGGTCAAAGAGCTCGCCTGTCTGGGCAATTCCTGCAACACACGATAAAAGCGCACCGATAAAGAAGGGGAACACGTGCGTTTGCGTCGAGAAATACTGGATAGAAAGATTCGTGGAGTTTTGGGCGCCGGTGGCCATCGCCAAGTAAGTAACAACCAATAGCACCAGGGAAGCTCCAGCAATCTTTACCTTATAGCTTCTAATTGTTTTGCTCATGCAAGCAAGCAGCCAGGCGCACAAACCCCAGAGCACATAAAAGTGCATTTCAACGGCAAGACTCCAGGTGTGCAGATACACGTGAGGAGCAAATTGATTCTCATAGCTGTTGCCCAGAACTATCTCAAAGTAGTTAGTCACAAAGCCAAGAGCTGCGGCAATCTGATACTTAATACCGGAAATGAACTCGGTACGCACAAGCAGAAGAAACGGCGTGCACACAAGCACCATAAACACAAGCGGCGGCACAATTCTGTAGAAACGCCTGCGCAGGAATCCAATGACGTCGATGGATCTAAAGCGAGCAAACTCGTCAATCAAAAGAGCCGTGATGAGATAGCCCGAGAACGTAAAGAATACGTCGACACCAATAAAGCCGCCTGGAAGCGCATCCTTAAAAAAGTGATATATGAGGACTAAAACGAGTCCTGTTATACGTACAAGCGAAAACCATTTAATTCGCACTTTGATAAATCCCTTGCTTAAAAGTTCCTTCATACACAATGTTGTCTTGCGTAGTGAGCTTTCCCTGTCCGTCTGCCTGGCCTTTTACAAACTGACCTTCGTACGTCCAGCCATCTTTTGAAGTATACGTTCCCATACCCTGGAAATACCCATCAACAAATTCTCCCTCGTAGGTATCGCCATTTTCAAAGGTCATTTTGCCTTGACCATTCATCTTTCCCTGAATGGTAGTGCCGGTATACGTCACCTGATTGTCGCCGAATACCAGCGTTTTTTGACTTGGTCGGTTAACCAGAACAATCGAGAGCACCGCAAGCACCAAAATTGCAACAACGCTTACCAGCTCGAGCTTTCTTCTGCCCGCACTCACCGGGCGAGAATGACGCTGCTCTGGTTCTGGATCTGCTTGATTGCGAGGACGCTTCTCCACACGAATGCTTTTGCGGGCAGATAGAGGCGTTTTCTGACGCTTCTCTTTTTCTGGCTCAACTTTAGACCGCATATTTTCTGCAGGTTTTTCTGCGGGCTGTGTAGCGGACTTTTCTGCAGGCTGTGCAGCAGACACTTCTGCAGGCTTACGCTGCACAAACGACGTAAAAGCAGACGAAAGCTGCTCAGATGCAGTCTGCAGAGAGGCCACTGGACTTGCCGTAGTATCAGCCTTCTCTACGGGAGCCTGAGGTGCTTCTACAGGTGCAACTTCCCTTGCCTCAGATGAAGGCTCAGGGACGTGCGCTGCTTTAACCATATGACGAGCGTTTCTTTTTTTAGCAGAAAAACGCGTAGGAGAACTCACTAGGTATTCCAATTCAATCGATTTGTTAACTATTTCATTGTACTAATTTCCTTCAACTTTTGAATTGTCATTTGTCCTATACACATTTACCAGATTCACAGGTACGCCCGCTGTTTTTCTGCGATTTTCTGTTCTAAGTAAAAAGAGAGAGGGGTACACTACAAGGTGGTATTAGAAAAGAAACAAAATGTGCTTACTAAAGTGTGTTCTAATTAGAAAGTTACATCATCGACATTATCAGGGAGGCGAAGATGGCAGAAGCAATTCGTAAAGTAAATATCATTGGCCATTTGAACCCAGATACAGACAGCATTTGTGCTGCAATTTCTTATGCGTATCTCAAAAATCAGATTGATAACCCTATCTATGAAGCTCGTCGCGCTGGCTCACTCAACCGTGAGACTGCGTTTGTTTTAAATCACTTTGGCTTTGAAGAGCCTCAGCTTATTACTACCGTTACTCCTCAGATCAAAGATGCAGAGATTCAGACTCAGCCAAAAGTTGATGCTGGAATGAGTCTTTATGCTGCTTGGCAGCTTATGCAAGACGTTAAGCTTGATACACTCTGCGTTACTGATGAGGAAGAAGAGCTTACCGGTCTGATTGCCGTTAAAGATATTGCAAATGCAAACATGAGCCTTTCCGAGCCAAACCTGCTCTCTAAGGCTAAGACAAGCTATGCAAATATCGTTTCTACGCTTGGTGGCACCATGGTTCTTGGTGATCCTCAGGGCGTTGTTAAGCAGGGCAATATTCGTGTTGGTACCAGCGCTTCCGCTCTTTCAGAGATTGTTGACGCTGGCGATATCATTGTTGTTGCTGGCAACCATGAGAACCAGACTATCGCAGTTGAGCACGGTGCTTCTTGCCTTATTGTCTCTTGCGATGCTCCAATTGCTCAGGACGTCATTGACCTGGCTAAAAAGCGTGATTGCGCTATTATCAGCACTCCACGCGATACCTTTGAGGTAGCTCGCCTGCTTATCATGTCTATGCCTGTACGTGAGAAGATGCTCACTGACGACATCCTTAAGTTCAGCGTCAACACCGCAATTGATGATGCTCGTAAGGAAATGACCAACTCAAGGCACCGCTTCTTCCCTGTTATTAACGAGAACGGTACTTTTGCTGGTCTTATTAGCGGCCCTGGTCTTTTGAACCCTCGCAAGAAGCATGTCATTCTTGTTGACCACAACGAGCGCACTCAGGCAGTTGATGGTCTTGAGCAAGCAGAGATCATGGAGATTGTTGATCACCACCGCATCGGCTCCATTGAGACTTCCAACCCAATTACCTTTAGAAACGTCCCTGTTGGCTGCACCTGCACCATCATCTATGGCCTTTACCACGAGTACGGCATTGATATTCCAAAGAATATTGCTGGCCTTATGCTCTCTGCAATTCTTTCCGACACCCTTGCATTCCGCTCCCCTACCTGCACCGAGCGCGATATTGTTGCTGGTAAGAAGCTTGCAGAGATTTGCGGAGAAGACATTGACGCTTACTCTGAGCAAATGTTTGACGCTGGCGCAGACCTCACTGGTCGTACTGCAGAAGAAGTCTTCCACGGTGACTACAAGGTATTCAGCCGTGGCGGCGTAAAGTTTGGCGTTGGCCAGGGCTCCTTCATGACCGAGTCCAGCCGCAAAGCTGCAGAGGAACTTGTTGGACCATTCTTGGAGACTGCTGCTAAGTCCGAAGAGCTTCCAATGGTCTTCTACATGTTCACCGACGTTAAGAGCCAGGTCACCGAGATGCTCTTCTACGGCGCAAATGCTGCCAACGTCATCGAGCGCGCCTTTAACGTAAAGGTTGACGGCAACATTGCTGTTCTTCCAGGTGTTGTCAGTCGTAAGAAGCAGGTTGTTCCATCTCTCATGGCAACGCTTCAGACGCTCGCCGAGGAAAACGCCAACTAACACGGGTTTCTCGCGCGTCGCGCCTTATGCGAGCTTCCACTGCGCAACTTTCTCGCTCGTCGGGTTTCTCGCGCGTCGGATTTCTCGCCATTGATTGAAATGATAACGCCTACCTGCACTTTCGCGGGTAGGCGTTTTTCTACAGGAGCTGTTCTATGACGGCTCCTATTCTGTCTCTGATCACCAGATTGGCGCGACCATCGTACGGCGTAGGTTGGTCGTTGATAATGACCATTTTGTTGCCCTCGTAGTAGTCGAGAAGACCAGCGGCAGGCTGCACTACCAGCGAACTTCCTGCAACTACAAGAACCTCCGCTTGTGAGATAGCATTCAGCGCGCCGTAAACCGTGTCCATATCAAGGCCCTCTCCGTAAAAGACGATATCAGGCCTAATAACTGCGCCGCATTGACAGAGCGGCACCACAGACGACTGCTCTTCAATCTGATCAAGCGTGTAGGTGTGGCCGCACTCGGGACAATAAAAACGCGTCTCGTTGCCATGGAGCTCAAACACACGCTTGCTACCAGCAGCTTGATGCAGTCCGTCGATGTTTTGCGTCACCACCGCGCGCAACTTTCCCGCAGCTTCCAAGTCTGCCAGCCACTTGTGAGCAATGTTTGGCTGAGCCTCCCCCAAATGATGAGAGTTTCTAAAATACGTGTAATACGCTGCGGGGTAATCAAAAAACACATCGAGCGAGAAGATCTCTTCAAGCGTAAAATCTGGCGCCTTACTGTAGGCAAAAGACTCCTCGTTATCGGGGTCAACCGTTACTCCATTTCCCAGGTCGTAGGCTTCTTTTCCCATGTCATAGCCGTCTTGGCCCAGGCCAATGGTCATGTTTTCTACCTTGATGCCGCCCTGGCGATACAGACCGTTAGTACCCCTAAAATCAGGAATACCGCTTTCCGTTGACACGCCTGCGCCACCAAAGAAAACAATGTTATCTGACGACTGAATCCAGTCTTTAAGCTGCTCAATCTTGGTCATTAGGCACCTCTAACCTAAAAAAGGGACCCGGATAAACTGGGTCCCTCGTCTCAAGCGCCGGAGCTCTTGGCGCTGAAAACGCTAGTAGTCAAACTCGTCAGGAGCATATTCAGTAAGGCATGCATCCAGACCGGCTTCAATTTCCTCATGGTTCATATGACGGCCAATGAAGCACAGCTTAGTTTGACGATCGCCCAGTTCATCATCCCATTCTGCGCGTAGCTCGGGTTTCTCGTCAAGAAGGGTTTCTCGCTCATCCTCTGGCAGCGATGCGTAGAACATGCCATTCTCGTAGAACTGGACCTGCTTGCCAGCCTGCTCAAATACGTAGCTCATCTCGGGGTCTTGCGAAATCCAGATGCTACCCTTGACGCGGATGATATTCTTTGGCCAGCTAGCCACAAACTGGTTAAGTTTGTCCAGGTCAAATGGCTGACGGCGGCGATACACAAAGGTAGTAATCTCGTACTCCAAAACCTCTGGGTCCTCGTGCTCCTCAGGATGCTCCATTGCATCCATCCAGGCAGCGGAGGCGTAAGCTTTGTCAAAGTCAAAACGGCCCGTATTGATAAGCTCGCTCATTGGAATGTCACCGTTGACCGCCTCAACAATAACGGCGTCTTTCTGCAGGCCACGAACAAGCGCCTTGAGCTCGTGGAGCTGCTCTGGAGTAACCAGATCGGTCTTGTTGAGTACCAGCGTAGAGCAGAACTCAATCTGCTGAATAAGCAGGTTCTCGATGTCATCCTCTTCAATATCTGGGTCGAGAAGATCGGCGCCGTTGTGGAACTCCTCAAACATGCGAGCACAGTCAACAACTGCGACGATGTTATCAAGGTTGAGGTGAGAGTGATTAGTTGCATGCTGGCTCTGATTGCAGAATGCAGAAATGTTATAGGTAATGGGGATTGGCTCGCAGATGCCCGAAGCCTCAATAATGATGTAGTCAAACTCCTCGGTATCGGCCAAATCACCCAACTGAAGTGCCAAGTCATTAGAAAGGGTGCAGCAGAGGCAACCGTTGGTCAGAGGAATAACGTCGCCTTCTTTAGCGTAGCCGCCGTCTTTAATAAGACCAGCATCAACGTTAATCTCGCCAATATCATTGACGATAACTGCTGCGTGAATACCTTCAGTGTTAGAGAGAATGTGGTTCAAAATAGTGGTCTTACCTGCGCCTAAATAGCCGGTAAGCAGCACAATTTTCACCTGCTTTGGTTCAGACATAGTGAGCTCCTATCAAATGTCGAACTTTTATATCAAAGAATAAACTTCTTGCCTGTAAAAGTGGGCCCTGACGCTTAAGTGAGTCAGGGCCCAACCTTCGCGTTACAAATTATCGAGCTGGAAGCTTAGAAGCTACCGCGATCAATAATCTTGCCTTCCTTCATGATGACGTCCATGTTCTCAGGCGTGAGGTCGCGGATGTTGTTAGCAACGTCGCCCTTGACTACGAGGATATCAGCGGAGAGGCCTTCCTTGACAGCACCAAACTCGTTCTCCTTGCCCAGCATCTTTGCGCCGTTGTAAGTAGCAGCTGCAACAGTATCAAGGATGGAGATGCCAACCTTCTCGACAAAGTCATACATCTCGTCGATGGTGACGTAGCCGTAAGGAGTGACAAAGCTGAAGGAGTCGGAGCCGATGGTAATGGTGATGCCCATATCATAAGCCTTACGCAGGTTAGCGTAGGTGCGTGCAAGGCCCTTCTCGACAACAGTCTCGCCTGGGAATGCATCAAGCTCTGGAGTCCAGTCTGGTGGATAGGTTCCGTACCAAGTTGGCAGGAAGCCGATGGTTGGGGTGAAGTATGTTCCCTGCTCAGCCATAAGCTTCATGGTGCGCTCGTCAAGCTCAAAGCCATGAATGAGCTGCTTGCAACCAAAGCGGACGCAGTCATATGCAGCGTCAAAGTTATTGTAGGAGTGAGCGTACAGAGGAATGCCTACCAGTGCGCACTCGTCAGCAATTGCCTTGATTTCCTCGGTGCAGAAGAGCTGCAGACGGTCGGAGTCCCAGCGCCAAATGCCGCCACCGGTTGCCCAGATCTTGATGCCGTCAGGCTCTTCACGGAGACGACGACGAATTGCCTTACGAAGCTCCCATGGACCGTCTACCTGGTCGCCCCAAGGGTGTCCGTCCTTGGAAATCTGCAGTGGCAGGTGGTGAGAGTCACCGTGACCAGCAACGCGACAAAGGCCAAGGCCGGTAGCAAAGATACGAGGACCCTGCATAATGCCCATGTTAACGAGGTCGCGGATAGCAATACCATTGCGGCCAATCTCAACGACAGTGGTGAGGCCGTGGGTAAGAGCATCATAAGCCTGCTTGACTGCGCATGCCTGCTTCTGAGCAACGGACTCGATAACCCAGTCGTTATCGTTGTCGGTCAGGTTGCCGGAGAAGTGCAGGTGTGTATCAACAAGACCAGGCATTACGGTATGGCCAGATGCGTCACGTACCTCATATCCCTCTGGGACCTCTTTACGAGGACCAGCATAGGTAATCTTGTCTTCATCGATAAGGACAAGGGAGTCCTCGACCGGTGCAGCACCAGTACCGTCAACGAGCTTGCCGCCTACAAAAGCATACTTACTCATGTTTCCCATCCTTCCTTTGTTGTCCGCTCACTTCTTTTAAACGGACGAGGTTTACTTGCATAGTAAGCCTGGGTTAACTCCTTTGGAATAAGTTAGCCATGGTTGCCGGTAAGCGGAGCAAAAATACCCATGAACGGATGTTCAGATATCAATAATTTCATATAAACATCTAAAGTATTTGATTACTTCATATTTGCTATGACTACATTGCATAGTTGTGTCAAAAACAGTTTTTGTCCGGTATCCGTGGTAAGGTTGAGAAAACAAATTAAGGAGGGGCAATGTCTCAGAATTCTTCGTCGCAGTCCAGCTTTTTTGCACTTATTTCTCGCATGCGCTACATTGAGCGCTGGTCGCTTATGCGCAATTCTCGCTCAGAAAGTCTTGCTGAACACGCCCTTGACGTGGCCGTTATTTCTCACTGCCTAGCAACTATTGCAAATGTGCGCTATCACAGAAATCTTGACGCAGATCGCGCGGCCCTTATTGGTATGTATCACGATGCATCAGAGATTATCACCGGAGACATGCCTACGCCTGTAAAGTACGCTAATTCAGAGATTAGAGATGCGTATCATCAGGTAGAAGCACGTGCCGAGAAAACCATTCTCTCCACACTGCCAGAAGACCTGCAAGATGCCTATGCTCAGGTGCTTACTCACAGCACTGAGGCTTCAGAGAGTGAAGCTTATCTTAGAAAGCTTATTAAAGCTGCAGATAAGATTGCAGCACTCATTAAGTGTATTGAGGAGGCTCAGTCTGGAAACTCAGAATTTATTACCGCTGAAGCCTCAACTCGTGGAGTTGTTGAAGATTTAGCAGATTCTCTTCCAGAAGTGCGCGATTTTATGACAGAATTCCTACCTTCGTACGGAGAAACGCTTGATCAGCTTCTGTAAAAAAAGCTGATTTTGCCTGCTTGTTGAGGAGTTGCTTTGCGCGCACTACATGCACGTTTGCCTAAAAACTTTGTTCTGGAAGAGCGCTTAGAGGCGTATTCCAGCGTTATTGAGCCTCATCCAGAGACTTTGAGAGGTACGTGGGCTTCTGCGTGTGCGCCAATTACTGCTGAGGGGCATGTTCCCTTCTCTGAGGTCCGTGTAGACCTTGGCTGCGGCAAGGGATCTTTTACTGCTGCTCAAGCTAAGGCAAATCCTAACGTGCTTTTTGTAGCCATTGATACAGAACCTATCTGTATTTCATATGCTGCTAAAACAATGTATGAAGCAGGAGTGCCTAACGCCATCGTAGTACCTGGTACCGGCATGAAGATTGATGAGTACTTCTCGCCAGAAGAAGTCTCTGTTATTTATCTCAACTTCCCTGCACCATTTCCTCGAATCAGGCAGGCAAAGTTGCGCCTCACTGATGCTGAGCGTCTTATGCAGTATAGAAATGTTTTAGCTAAAGAGGGTGTTGTTCGTCTTAAAACGGACAGTCAGCCACTTTTTGATTTTTCTCTTGAGCAAGTTGAAGTTGCTGGTTACAACTTTATTTGGAAAACGCGAGATGCACAGAACGATTTTCCTCACGATGTTCCTAGTGAGTACGAACAAAAACTTGGCGCCCAGGGCGCTAAGGTTCATGCCTACCTGATTGCTCCAGGTCCTGTACCAGCAGATTTCACACCCACAGAGCCTGTCAGTCTTGTTGACTACCTTCCAGAAGACTTAGAATCGCTGGCCTACGTTCCTCATGGAATGGAAAGCACGGTCCGCAATCTTGCAAACCGTGCTCGTAGACTTCGTAAGAAGGCTCAGTAATTTGTAATTAGCTATGTGTAGAAACAGCCGTTTGTGAAAACAACCTTTGTAGGAGCGCTCCTTTGCGAGCGCTCTTTTTTAGGCCAGCAGCCCTGACTCTTTTACTTAATCGACTTTATATTCAAAGCTCTAGTGGAATTAAGAACCGCAAGCACCATAACGCCTATGTCTCCAAAGACCGCTAGCCACATGGGAGCCAAACCAAAGGCTGCAAGGATCAAAACAGCAACCTTAACTCCAATAGCAAACACAATGTTTTGCTTTGCAATACCCAAGGTATGACGAGCAATCTTTACGGCCTTTGAGAGCTTAGAAAGCTTGTCGTCCATAAGAACTACGTCTGCGGCCTCAATAGCAGCATCAGACCCCAAACCGCCCATAGCAACGCCTACATCAGCGCGTGCAAGAACGGGTGCATCATTGATGCCGTCGCCAACAAAGGCAAGGGACTTACCAGCTGTCTTTTGGGCGAGAAGGCCTTCAACGGCAGAAACCTTATCCTGTGGAAGCAACTCAGAGCGAACCTCAGTGATGCCCATCTGAGCAGCAATCTCTTCTGCAACGTCGCGTTTATCGCCCGTGAGCATAACAACCCTAGAAACGCCAACGTTTTTGAGGGAAGCGATTGCTGCTGGAGCATCAGCTCGTTCGCGGTCAGAAATAACAATGTGGCCCATGTAGGTCCCATCAACAGCCACGTGAATGATGGTTCCGTGGTTCTCGCACGCTTTCCAAGAAGCTCCTACGCTCTCCATAAGTGCGCTGTTGCCAACAGCAACGCTCTTACCATTCACGTTAGCGCAAATGCCCTGACCAGCAATTTCTTTGATGTCCGTGATAACACAGTTATCGTCCTCGCTTGGATAAGCAGCACGAAGAGCTGCAGCAATGGGGTGTGTGGAGTGCATCTCAACGTGAGAAGCTAGGTGCAGAAGGTCCTTCTCGCCAATGGTCTGAGAATGAACAGCCAGAACCTCAAAGACACCCTCGGTCAACGTACCGGTCTTGTCAAAGGCAACGGTATCAAGGGTAGAAAGCATATCAATGTACGAAGAGCCCTTGATTAGGATGCCCTCCTTCGAAGCAGCGCCAATACCGCCAAAGAAGGCCAGTGGCACGGAAACTACCAGCGCACACGGACAAGATGCAATAAGGAAGGTAAGTGCCCTTACAGCCCAGGTAGAAGCGTTAGCTACAAAGTCCCCCGAAAGCAGTGGTGGCAAAAACGCCAGCGCAATGGCACTGTAAACAACTGCTGGAGTATACACGCGAGAAAAACGACGAATAAACCTCTCGCTCTTGGACTTGTTTTGGTTTGAGCTCTCTACCAGCTTAATGATGCGGGAAGCAGTAGAGTCTTCAAAGAGGTGAGTAACGCGGGCGCGTACCACGCCAGAAAGGTTTACGCAGCCCGAGATAATGTTATCCCCCACCGTTGCGTCACGAGGCACGCTCTCACCAGTAAGAGCGACGGTATCAAGACTGGTAGAACCCTCGACGATCTCTGCGTCAACAGGAACACGGTCGCCGGGTTTAACCACAATAATCTCTCCCAGCTTAATCTCTTCTGGAGAGATAGTGAGCAGCTGTCCGTCACGTTCAACCGTTGCGCTGTCAGGGCGAATATCCATAAGCTTGGCAATAGACTTCTTGCTGTTATCGGAAGCAAGGTGTTCAAACACCTCTCCTACCTGGAAGAACAGCATGACAAAGACGGCCTCATCAAACATAGGAGAACCGTTAGGCACAAAGCCAATGAGCAAGGCACCAACAGTAGCAATGGTCATGAGCAAGTCTTCGTTAAAGCACTCGCCCTCAGTGATGCTCTCCCATGCTTCTAGAACAACATCGTATCCCGCAACAGCGTAAGGCAACAGGTAAAGCAACAGTGCCTGCCAGAGCTGCAGGTCAAATGCGTGTTCAACCGCGTAAGCAATACCTAGCAAAACAGCAGAACAGACAATGCGAGCAATTTTCACCTTTGTCTTTGAGCTCATAGCTCCTCCTTGGGTTGTTGTTATACCTAGTCTACTCTTTAAATTGATATATGTACATATATTCATACAACAATCTTAAGGAACTTTTCACAAGAAACTCCGCGGGCGAGAAACCCGTGGAGTCCCAGATAGACATAGAGTTTTGGACGTAGTTTAAGCCAAACGTTCTTCTCGCCAAACGTTCTTCTCACCGATTGGAAAGCTAGTTGATCAGCGACGCGGGAGTTGGAATAAATCCCTCAAAGATGATAGGTGCACCTTCAAGCTCGGAGGCAATCATGTCCTCCTCGTTCCTAACGGTCCAGGTAATCAGATGTGCGCCCATGGTATTGCAAGCCAGCTTAACAAAGGGGTTCTTGCGATCTTCAAACTTGTATGAAATGAAGTCTGGGCGACCAACAGAATTACCAAAGAGAGCTGTAGCGCCAGCTCGTGTAGCAATGTTCATGTGCTTAGTCTGACGGTCAACCAGGAAATTCTCTGAGAGCTGGCCGCGAAGCATCTCAGGACGGTTCTGACGCAGCCACTGCAAAACGCGAGGGTCAAAGCTCTCGATGCATGCACGAACGGGACGAAGATCAAGAGCCTGCATAATCTTTTCTGTCAGCTGCTCAGCGTTATTGTTGCGTGTCTTAGCCTCAATAATCAAAGGTGCAGGTAGCTCACCGGAGCCACTCCATGCATAAACCTCAAGGACTTCCTCAAACGTTGGAATCTGCTCGTCAGTAGCAAGAAGCCTAAGACCACGAAGCTCCTCTAGCGTGGACTCCTCAACAATCTTCTGTACGCCACAGAGGCGATCAAGTGCTGAATCGTGAACAACTACCAACTTGTTGTCTGCGGTCAGGTGAACATCAACCTCGGAGCCAAAGCCCTTCTCGACAGCTGCGCGGAAAGCAAGCAGGGAGTTCTCTGGAATGCCCGCCTCGTTGTTGTAGAGGCCACGGTGAGCATAGCGATGACGAGCAATCTCGTGCCAACGCTCCAGAAGCAGGCGATCATTTTGCTTGCGTGGAGCAATAGAATAAGCACCGTATGCAGCTAAACCAAGAGCAGCACCAGCCACAACGCCACCAGCAATTGCCGCGTTTCTAAACGACTTACGCTTCTTGGTAGAAGCTAACAGAGCGTCAGAATCCTGTCCATCTTGAGCAGCAATTTCCTCAACAACATCTGCAACTGCGATATCTGCGGCAGCATCCTGGTGCTCGGCCAGGGTCTCCCCCATCTCTTCAAGCGACTCTGCAGTGCTTGCAAGTTGCTTTGAAAGCTTGTTCTTTGGGCGAGAAAAACGATTCTCTAGATTAGACTGAAGCTGTGCCTGAGCAGCCAAAACAGAGGTCTGAGCCGAACGAAGCGCAGACTGAGCACGAGCGACTGATGACTGAATGACATCGCCACTTGGGAGTGCTGGCCTAATATGAGCATTAAACCCAGCGGTAAGCTGCTCCTTTGCGATATTGCCTGCTAAGTTAGCAGCCTTAGAAGCCGTTGTAGCAAGCAGCTTTCTTCCGGCCTCGGATTGAAGTGCTGCCTTTGCGGCATACTGAGTAATTGCTAAACCTGCAGCTCTAACTGCAGCTCTCTTAATAAAACGACCAATCATGTAAGCTCCCTTCAATCTAGCCTTATTCTATCAGTCCATTCTCGCTTTTTCGCTACGTATTGCGACTTTCTGTGCGTAATCAGTATCTTTGTCTGTTCAAAATCGAGTAGTATGTAGTCCACTAACTACTATCTCAGGAGCATTATGGCTGTTATAAAACAAGAACACGCTCTCTACCTGTATAAACTACTCAAAGCAACCATTGGCGTCTCTAAGCAGACTCCCCTCTCTACCGTTGAGGGCGTGCTCATTGAAGACGACCTTGCACCGCAGGATTTTGGCTTTGACGACATCCGCGCTCTCATGGAGGCGTGCCCCGATTTCATCAAAATCACTGCGTTCAAAAAAGGCTACGTCTACGCGACGCTTCTGACCTTTGACACCTTTGAGGCTGCCCTTGTAGCTGGCGAGAAAAACGTCGAGTCGCAAAACAATGGCAAACCATGGAAACGCCGACGTGGGGCAAAGTCCATTCGCGCGCTCAAGCCAAAACACCTGGTAGTTGAAGCGGAACCTGTAGTTGAGGAGCTTCCTGCCCAGGAAGAGCCAACGGAGCCAGAGGAGCTACCTGTCGCGGAGAGCTCAGAGGAACTGTCTGTTGCAGAGGAATCTGCTGCTGAGGTGCCTGTTGTAGCAACGCCTTGTGCAGAGGCGCCTGAAGAAGACCTCCGGCAAGAATCTGCCGATGACGCTGCTCCAGAGCCCGCTGGAACCGATGATGTCGCTCCAGAGCCTAAAGCCGCCGAGCCTACAGTGCCCGAACCTGTAGTGCCCGAGCCTGTAGTGCCCGAGCCTACCATCTCGCTTACCGTTACCTACAATCCCTACGACGGCTCCGATGAAGAGAAGACGCTTGAGGCCGCTCCTTCAGTATTGCAGCAGGCCATGAGTGCAACAAGTTCTGTCTCTAGCACTACAGTTTCTGAATCCCAGGCTTCTACGCAGGCAACCAATCAGAATGAGGCTCCTGCTCCTACCCCAACATACCCTGCCAATTTTGAGGAAGATGTCCACGTCAACAACGAGCTTCTCGGCATTTTGTATCAGATGGCTCCCGTTGATGCTAACGTCCTCAAACAGCTGGAAGAAGACTTCAAACTTGCCGAGTCTTCTCGCGCGCTCATTTCCAAGGGCGGCACGTTCACGTTTAACACGCGTTACAAGAAACCGCAGACAGACGAGGTTATTACCGCTACCATTCGTAAGTCTAAGCGCGGTGCTCTGCGTCCCTGGACGCTCTTGAAGCTCAGCGTTTCTGCAGATGAGCTGCAGGATCAGGCAGTTGATGTGCTTCACGGACTGCCAAAATCTGCCATTGCTTCATGGGAAAAGCTTCCTACCGCAGCAAAGCAGCTACCTATCAACCCTGTTGACGTGGTTATGAACGAGGCTCCTGTTTCCGACTGGAACGCGCTTTGTACCACCTATCTGAGCGACGCGCCTTCGTTACAGGCGGCGCAGGCGTGTCTTTCTGCAGCGTACGTCTACAGAAAGAACGAGCAGCAGCTCATGCATACCGACGCCGACTTCTCGCTTCCCGTTCCAGGTGCCGCGCCCCTGCTCTTTGATTCCGAGCGTGGATTTGATGACAACTCGCCTCTGGTACAAAACGCCTTGCGAGCTGCAAAGCGCGGATGGCGCATGGCCGTTGAGCTCTACAATCCGTCCAAGCACTGCATCTACCTTGCACTTCCTACTACTGATGGCGAAAAACCCCTTGCGCTGGTATTTGATACGTCAGCAGAAGGTCCTTATCGCGTTGTTGCAACACTGACTATTGACGAGGCGTACCCACTCGCACGTATCTTCTCTGATGGTCTACCTGCATGGATTTTGCCATAGTAATCCCAGGTCGCAGGCAAGCTCTCTTCACAGAGCCGCTCCTATAACTAGTCACCAAAAAAGCCGCGTCGTGTTGAACTGCCTCCCATTTCTTGGACATAAGAAATGGGAGGCAGTTCATTTTCTTAACCGCTTCTGCTGTGATTTCTTGCTTGCTCTGTATGGGGCCTGACGATTTTGCAGCGGGATGAGGCAGGGTGGCTTGCTCCTGTGAGAGCCGACGCGTAACTTTATCTCCAACGTCCAGCGTCTCGCCTGTCAGCAAATCGTGATCAAGCGAGTCCATTGCTTTTTTTGCACGTCGGTGTTGTTCTGTGTATCGGCATCGTCTTCACGGAAGTTCAACTCATGTCTCCTTTGTCCGCCACCGGACCGTCTTTCATACATACTATTTTCACACACATAGCGCTATAGAAATATTACAACACCTACAAAGATGGCAAGTTCATACTATATTTTTTCATACTGTGTATTGCATAGTATGCCTGAGTAATATATACTATGTATCACATAGTATATTGAAGGAGACGTATTGTGGATGCACAGCTGAAGCGTGGATTTCTTGATATCTGCGTCCTCGCAGCCATAGCCCGCAAAGATTCCTACGGGTATCAAATCATCCGGGATGCCCCTGCATCGCTTGAGCTCTCCGAGTCAACGCTCTATCCCATTTTGAAACGTCTTGCTAAGCAACATTTCCTTTCCGAATACACACGTGAGCACAACGGTCGTCTCCGCAAATATTATTTGATTACTGACGCGGGACACTTAGAACTCTCACGATTTATCGCTGATGAGGCCTCCATTACAGACATTCTCTCCTACATTAAAGAAGGAGCATCGTCATGAAAAAGGATGAGTTTCTTGCCGAACTTCGCGCAAACCTTAAGAAAAAGCATGTTCCCAAAAACAGCATTGATGATGCTCTTGCCTATTACGACGAGGCAATACACGACCGTATGGAAGACGGTATGTCCGAGGAAAAAGCCGTAGCAGCCATGGGAAGCATTGATGATGCGGTTCAATCAGCACTGGAGAGTATGCCTGCGTTTCTACGCGCAACTCAGCGTATCCGCTCTGATTCGGTGCTTATGTCCATAACTATCGTACTTCTCGTCATAGGCGCTATTGTCTGGATACCCCTTACGTTTGCCCTCGCACTTACGGCATTGAGCATTTATTTTGTAATTTGGGCACTTGTTATTTCATTATGCTTTGCAGTTGCCTGTGGTCTTTTCTGCGGAGTAATGAGCATCCCGGCACTTGTAGTGGGATTTCTGCACGACATGTTCCTTTCCGGCGCGCTTTCTGCCGGTGTGTTTCTGCTCATAGGAGGTGTTTCCATACTGGTAATACCGATAGTAGCTCGCATAATGCATTCTCTCGTGCAAAGCGCACGAGACTATGCAAAGTGGATTGCTCATTTCTTTGCACAAGTTCCTGCCGAGAAGACCACAGCCTCCACGGAGCGAACAAATACAACGTCATGGTCAGAAGGACATTCGAAAAGACTGCTCTCGCTGTTCGGTGGTATTTTTATCGCAATTGGCCTTGTATTGATTCTTGTTGCGTATGTGGGGTCAGGATGCAACCTTGCAGGTTTACCTGAGCTTCCTGCACTACAGATTTCTTCTTGCTCGCTTTATATGAGTCCGCATACTATTGCGTTTATGTAACTCAATTGACGCAACCCACACAGATACCCGCAGGTATCCGGATCCTACGTTACGTATCCGAAACTGATGGAAAATCCTCCAACGGCCCTTCTCTTACAAGATATCCGCTGTCATCAAACACGCAAGCTTGACTGGCAATTGGCATTATTTTTCCATACGGAATTTATGTATTAAAATTCGTCCCTACATAACAACCACCAAGGGTAAGTTCTGTATAGTCGATGTCTTTCAGGTATGGCTTTCCCGCATCTCCTTCCTGACGGGCAGTATTGATGGCCTCCTTCTTTTTTCGGCGAGTTCAGTTACATTTCCGGAATGATCGTAAACAACATATAGAACTGTTGCGGGATCACTTAATTTTCGGTTTCTGAATCCAGTGCCGGACCTATCGCTTTTATGAGATATCCATTCTCATCGAACTCATAATAGTAGTCATCAACTATTGCTAGCCCATGTGAAAAAAGGTAGCCGTTGATTTGTCGGTACGCTTTGTGTCCATCAACCGTTACCCAACCGAAGGGAAGTTTCCATTCAAAAGGTCCAAGTTCTACAGAGCCGTCTCTTACTTCCTTGTAGTCGTCAAGAGAAATTTCCTCCAAATCCACGAGTTTGAAGGACTCGTAATTGCCGGCAAGAGCGGAGAACCTTAAAGTTCCGAGCTCTTGCATGACATATCCCACAGGTTTATCTCTATATCGAATCTCCCAAATAAGGTTGTTCCGGGTTTCTGGTTTTACTCCTATATAGCAACTGCCAAGCGTGAGCTTCATATAGTCGATGTCTTTGAGGTAAGGCTTTCCGCCGTCTCCTTCTTGCTTGGCGGTATTGATAGCTTCTTGTGTGGCCCGCTCTACCGCTTTTTGCTGAAGTGAGTCAATTGCCCATGGGTAGGGCGTAGCAAATGTATTCCACAAGAGGAAGACAGTGGCCATAAGAAACAGAACTATAGAGAAAATCTTTAGAGGCAGCCATTTATGTTTCTTGTTCATAGTCATCACGCAGCCTCAACTAGTGGCTTATATGCTTTAGGAACAATGTTTCCTGGTAGTGCTTTATGCGCTTCACCCCTTGCATTAAATTCGTAGGTAACACCACCAATGCGAGCTTTTTGCGAGTAAATCATAGAGCCGGTAGGACCTCCTGAACAGGCGCGTCAAAGCACCCAGCTTAGTCATGCCATGGTTCAACAGGCCATTCGTTGCCCGTGAGGCTCCAATTCTTCATGTCGTTGGCGTCACCGTTAATGACAAACTCCCTGACAAAGATGTCTTGCTTGCCGTTTGAAATGGTCTCAATGTAGTAACGAGGACGCGTCTCACCCTCATAAGACTCATCAAGCGGTGTGGTGTAGTTAGAAAGCGTCTGCTGGTCAACGCCCATATCCTTGAGTGTCTGCGCCAGAATATCGTAGTGCCAGACAGGCGCGTCAGAAATCTGCATAGGCTGAGCCGCCTCTTCAGCAGTCTGACCAGCAGGTTTGTACATAATGACTGGAGCGGAAGGCTGCTGGATATCGTTATTAGTCAAATACCAGTCACCGTGATCTGCGGTAATAATAAAAGACGTGTTTTCATACACACCAAGACGCTTAAGTTCAGCGATATACTGCGCAACAATTCTGTAAGCCGCGATGGTTTGCTCATCAACGTTTTGCTTGCTTGGATCGCTGGTAGGCTCAACGTTACGATCAAGCGTATAAGGTGGGTGTGAACCAAAAAGGTGGATAAAGCGGAACGATCCTTTCTGACCAGCACTGTCATCAATCGAGAGACCGTAGTGTTGAAGTTCCTGGTAATACTTGAGGTCATCCTCGGTGTAAGGCTGAGAAGAAAGATCAACCTCGTCCATGTTGACTGGTCTGCGCATACGCATATTGAGGTCCTCGGTGTAATACCAGAATCGAGGCTTAAATACCCAAGGCATGTCCCTACAGAATGCCGTCTTGTAGAGAATGCGCAGCGCACCTAGCACGTCTAGCTGGTTATCTATACCACGACCACGAGGCTCGTGGTAGTTGATAGAATACTTCTGCGCAGTGTCTCTGTAGTGAGAGTAGTTCAACTGGTCCGTATACAAACCTGCCTGATATCCAGCATTCTGAATATCCTTGAGGTACTGATCACTTTGTGCCCAGTTGTAGACAAAATCGTTGAAATTCTCGCCAGGCTGAGGACGGGAGCCAAAAAGCAGCGATGGAACACCATAACGCGTAGGAATCATGGAGCCGACGGAATTTCTATACCACGTAAAGCCAGTAAGAGGCGCAAATGTCTCTGGATGCTCATCGTAAAGCTTCTGGACAAAAGCGGTATCAGTGGTATCTAGAACAAACACCACGACGTTCTTCTTGGAGGAAACGTTGTAGAGGCCCTCGCGCGTTGCAACAACCTGCTGGTGCTCGGCGTGAGCATCTATCGACGCTGCTATTGCAGGTCCCCACAGACTTGCAACACCAACAGTCTGGACAATGATAAGCGCGGTTGCGGTTACCAAAAGGCCCGTTCGGAGCTGACGTGCTTTTAGGAGCGAGAAGGTCACTGCAGCTGCAATGATTGCTAGCCAAATGAGGCCAGAGACAATCATTTGGGTTGTGAAGTCTGACCAAATAACCTCATGACCATCTGCAAGTGGCATACCACCGTTCAAGAATACTGCCTGAACGTATGACGCCACACCGACGGCGCCTACAAATGCAACGGCAACGTTGAACACACGCTTACGCAGGAGTGATAGAAGCACTGTAAGAATGATCGTAAGGATAAGACCTGCAATAATAACGGGACCTGCAACATCGTTGAGGTTGAAAGAAAGGTCTCGCGCATTGCTTGCCACCAGCTCAAGTGGGGCTACGACCAAGATAGTAAAGACAGTAAAGAAAGAGACAAGAAATGCGACACCAATACGACCCTTAGGTTTGAGGGTTCCCTCTTTTTGTTCTTTGAGACGAATGGCTTCTGCTGCAAGGATTTCTTTCATCTGAGTATTTGCAGCTTCAGCACCTTTGGCGTCAACCTTGTGAACTTTGCCTTCGACAATCTTATTGGCGTTCTCATCAATCTTAAGCAGACGGAAGAGCACCTTACGAGAGCGCCTAAACGCAACGCCAAGCACCGCAGAGAGTGCAACTACGACTGCTGCCAGTGCCTGGATGGTGTAGGTCATAACTGACGGGTCAACATACGCCTGAGCAATTGCTGGCAGCAGTGCCCACCAGACCAACGTCAGTGCTACAACATACAACGCAGCATGCACAAAGAGTACACGCGTCTTGTGGACGGCGGCACTGACTGGTGCTTTCACAGATGAAGCGACCGTTTTACGCACGGAGATCACTGTCCTTCTCGGCGTTGCCGTTGCTTGCGGCGTCGGCGTCAACCTCGGTTGCTGCTTCGTCGGTTGCTGCGTCGGCGTCAACCTCGGTTGCTGCGTCGTCGGTCTTCTCGACGTCAGCGTCCGCGGTTCCCTCCTGGTGCGCCAAAACGCGCTCAAGAATGAACTTACCTGCGGCTTCTCCGCCGTGGCCGAGGTTGAAGATCATATTGTTACGAATCTCTTCAATCTTGTGCGACCAGCTATCGGTCTCCTCAAGCATCTGCGCAACCGCGTCGCCCAGGCCCGAGAGGTCCTTAGGATCAAAGCTGCGGCCAATCTCGTTTCTGAGCGTAATGTCACATGGATCCGAATGAATCTTGCTCCAGTCGGGGTTGTTCTCCTTCATCGCGGTATCAATGAAGACCGACGGCTTGAGCGTGGTAAACGAGAACTCCTCAGCAACACTCGACCAGTCAGTAAAGAGCAGGTCAGCCGAGAGAACCGAAGTGTTGGAGCTGAAGTCAGTCTCAAAGGAGAGCTCCTCTGGGTCCGCTTCAGCGTAGCGAGCAAGAATCTCCTCCATGCGGGCAGGATAGCGCTTCAAATACTCTGGGTGTGGGCGGACCACAATGCGCCAGCCGCGGCCCATGAGCTGCTCAAGCAGGCCGTCAAGGCAGCTGTCCATCAAGTTGTCATACTGCCACGAAGGACCAATCAGCAACAGGGGTTTCTCGCCAGGTTTGCGCTGGCCCAGATTCTGCTTCTGGTAGTTTTTGATTGACCTATCGAGAAGATCGTAGCCAATAGCAGGCTTTCTCTTGGATGGCGTACCGTAGTACTTCTCGACCAGCTCAAGATCGTGCTGCTGGTGAGGGCCAACGCAGAGGACGTCGTCGTAGTAGGTGTACTCGTTGCGCGTTGAGGTGACCGTCATGGAGGTCATATGGTGGCACATATACATGTATTCAGCGTCTTTGCGCACATAGGAGCGCTTCATGTAGGAGCTCTCCAGGTCGCCGAGGGAAGTTACCACAACATCAGCGTCGAGCTTCATGAAAAGCGTGATAAGGCGACGCTGACCCAAGTAATACGGAATCAGGCGAGGCTGCTGTTTTGCCAGTTCAAAGACCTGGTCGTTAGGGTCAGAGGTGACATAGTGGATACGAATGTCAGAGTTTGCCAGCAGCCACTCGATGGCGCCCTGGAAGTACTTGTAGAAACCGCTTGATTCGGAGTAAAAGACCAGGTGCTTGCCGATGGTGTCAAAGAAGCGCTTGTAGTCCTCTTTTTCGCGAGCGGCATGAGGATCGCGCTGGAACCACTTGTGAGTGGATTTAGTTGCTGCGTCCATTGCCTCAAACTCGTCGCGAGCAGCATTGAGATCGTCGTAATCAACCTGCTTACGAGGGTCGATGATGATGTTGCAGACAATTTGGACCAGGATTGAGAGAAGGTTTGAGCAAACCCAATAGAATGCCATGCCACAGACAACGTAGACTGCAAGTACCAGCGACATTGCAATAGAAAGGCCGTTTGTGGTGTTCTTCTCTGCACGAGACTGCTCGCGCTGAAGCGGATTCAGCTTGTTGGAAGCAAGACCAAGAGCAACCGAGGACAAAGCTGCTGCCAGTGGCATAATCCAGGTGATACCGCCATCGATGATTGGGGTCATGCCCAAAAACTCTGTGCCAGGCGCACCAGAATCGGTGATGCCATGGATAACGTCAACTAGGCCGAACAGGATGACTACCTGGATTGCCAGAGGAATAAGACTCAATAGCGGGTGATAGCCTGCCTTTTTGTTGAGCTCGTTGGAGCGCTCCTCGATGGTCTCCCTGTCGCCGAAGTAGCGAGTCTTTAAGCGGAAGGTCTCGGGCATAAGGCGCACCATAACAATAGAATTTTGTTGCGTCCAAAGTGCCAGGGGCATCAGGATGATTTTAGTCGCAAGAGTAAAAAGGAAGATTGCCGCCCACCAACTGCCGGTCAAGTCGTATGCGGGCTGAACGATAAGTGAAAAAACGTGTGCAAGCTGCTCCATATACAAACCTTCTACGAGAAACCTCTACAGAAGCCAATAAAACCTAAACCTAAAACCTGCAAAACCAATGGAATTCATGAAAACTAAAAGAAAGCTACGACATCTCAAAGAAGTTTGTAGTATCTAAAGTTAACCTGAAGAAACCATTTGTGCATAACTAATTTATGGTATCAAAAAACGCTATTTATCGGCAGTTTAAAGCGAACAATCAAAACGTAAAATCTTTAATTTGAATGGACAAAATTTATTCATAAATTGTTCTTTTTAAAATCATTCTATAAAAGTTACGTAGGCAATTGTCTTTCTCGTTAATCAAAATTTAACCCCTGAAATGGCATTTTATTTGATTTTGGGGTTGCAATCGCGGTTCTGCTGGCTAAAATACTCTCCATGTTATTTTTAATATTCGGCGCATTAGAGCGCTTTTGAAATGAGGAGATTCTATGCAGGCTAATCTGCAGGAGCTAAAAGAGACCTATTCGCGGCAGACGTATAGTGTGTTTTCGATCAACCGCCAACAGAAGATTGCTGACTCCCAAGTTACCTTTTCGCTTGCTCATTCTGTTTTCATCATTCCTGTTTTTGGAGCTGCCGAGATTACTATTGGTGGAAATGAATTTGTCTGCGAAGGAACTACGGTTGTACATGTTCCTGCAGGTCAGACAGTAACATATCGAACCCTTTACGGACGCTCGTTTGACCATGTAAACATCTACTATGATGGCATTCAGGGCGATGTCACCAGCCCAATCTTCAATGCCTATGCATTTGATCCTCAAGGATTCGACCGCATTCTTGATAAGGTGCTTGACCTGGAAAAACTTAACACCACCCCATCGCTGGACAATCGTGTTGCTCAGATTGTCAATGGCACCGAGCTCATCAAGTCTATGTTCCTACTCACCAACAGCCAAAAGGTTCAGGAGAGCATGGCTGAGGCTCGCACGTACATTGAGCTCCACTTTGCAGATCCAATTACCATCCCTGGCCTGGCTAAACGTTGCGGAATGAGCACTCAACGTTTCTCCAACAATTTTGTCCAAACATTTGGCGTTCGCCCAATGACATTCATTATTGCAAAGCGTCTTGATCATGCTCAACAGCTACTTCAATCTGGTCTTTCTGTGCGAGAGACTTCCGAGGCAGTTGGCTATAGCGATCCGTTCTATTTCAGCCGACTATATAAGAAGCACATGGGCGTCACGCCTCAAGATGTTCATGACAGCTATGAAGGAAATGTCCTGATTAAGTAACTGCTGCTTGATATTGCCAGTTACTGCATGTAGAAATTACGCACCCAATTACTTATGGCAAAGCTGATCGCAAGTTTTATTGCAACTCGAGGGGTCAGAACGTTTTGTTCTGACCCCTTTTGCATAATCATGTCATAAAATGCATTCCTGTGAATACGTAATTTTTGAGCTCAAAATTATGTGCCGAAAAAGGTAAAAAAGCCGTTTAGTTGGAAATGAAAATTAAAAATTAGACGTTTTATCTCCAACTAAGACGATTTTTTACCTCCTCAAAAACTTTTATCTGGGCAAACACTGTATGCAGAAAAATGAAATCTCCAACTAAACGCATTTTTTACCACTTGGAGACTTATTCGAGTGATTCGCGAAGGATCTCTGCATCCACCGCCCCCCCTATCAGCCGTCTATTGCCATTCTTCGAGCAACTCTTGCGCGAAACCAGTGCTGCTTCGCAGCACAAAAAATCCCAGCACCGCTAGGTGCTGGGATTTTGTGCTTGAACTGTAGAACTTGTTAAGCAGCCTCAACAACTTTCTCTGAAGTGTTGTCTTTCTTAGCAAAGTGCTCAGCGACATAACCAGTAATCAGTGGTGTCAGGATTGCAGTAACGATAACTGCAGCTGCTACCTGTGCGTTTGCTGTTGCAAGAACAGCACCGCCATACAGGGCTGGGTTAGCCTCTGCCATAGCAGCAGGTGTAAGTGCATTTGCACCTGCACAGGAAGAAATAGCAACACCAGCAATACCACTTCCGCCAGTTGCACGATCAACAAAGTAGTTGATAAAGCCACCGCAAACGGAGCAGATAACACCAAGCAGAATGCCTGCAGGACCAGCCATGATGAGGGAATCAAACTTCATAGTAGTTCCCATAGCAAAGAAGGTCATTACAATAATAGCTGGCAGCGCGCTGGTCAGCATCTTCTTCATGGATGGGAAGAAGTTGCCAAGCAGAATACCAATAATAATTGGCAGAACCGCACCAAGCAAAGACCAGTTAATTGGAGACTGACCAGTTGCACCAAGAGCAAGCATGGTAACTGGAGGGCCAACTACCAGCGTAGTAATTGCAACTGCACCCTGCTCATACTCGTTGCCATAATCAGCCATCAGGCCTGCATACATGGAGTTGTTTGCACCAGAGCAAGCAGCAAGGATAACCATAGAAGACAGGCCAAGCAGGTTGTCGTTCAAGAAGAACAAAACGGCCAGACCAAGAGCAACGCAGAAGATTACCTTAGAAATAATGATGATTGCACCGCGAAGTGCAGCCTTAGGTGCGCTCTTGAACGAAATTGTTGCACCAACACATAACATGAAAGCGCCAACCAGAGCAGCAGTACCCTTAACGGTCATTGCGGCAGTAAAGCTACCAAGCGTTGGAAAAACGTCTGGAAAAACTGTGTTCATGAAAACGCCAAGAAGCAGTGGTACCAGGATGTTTGCACCTGGAATGCGGCCCAGAGCCTTAAATGGGTGCTGGATGGAGATTGGTTCTTTTTCAGCCATGTACTCCACCTAGTCCATTACGATGCCGCCGTCGCAGTCGCCAATCTCACCGTTGACGAAGCTAGCAGCGTCGGAAGCAAAGAACAGAATCATCTGAGCTGGCTCAGATGGCTGAGCAGGACGGCCCAAAGGAATGATGCTGATGACCTTGTTGTACTTCTCAGGATCGTTGGAAAGTGCAGTGGTCATACCAGTAATGGTGAAGGATGGGCAGACAGCGTTACAAGAGATGCCGTACTTACCGCCCTCTTTAGCGATAGCCTTGGTGAATCCGTTAACACCAGCCTTGGAAGCAGCGTAAGCAACGGTGCCAAGCAGGCCGCCGCCAATCTTGCCTGCAACGGAAGAAACGTTGACAATGCGAGCGCCACCACGATCAATGAAGTGCTGCCAGAGAGCGTGAGTTACGTTGTAGGTACCGGTGAGGTTGGTGTTGATAGTGTTGTTCCACTCTTTGTCGTCAACCTCGGTGAAAGGAACGGAGCTGATGCGACCAGCGCAGTTGATAAGAACGTTGACGTCGCCGCACTCCTCAAGAATCTGAGCAACGGTCTTCTTGACGCCCTCGGCATCTGCAATGTCCATTGTGTAGAAGAAGTTACCCTCGCCGAGCTCCTCGACAAACTTGCGGCCAGTGTCCTCGTGACGAGAGCAAACGATTACATGTCCACCTCCAGCAACAATACCCTTGGAGATCTCAGCGCCAATACCAGCGCTTCCGCCTGTAACCAGAACCAGCTTACCTGTAAAATCGAATGCCATGCTCTCTCCTTTTTTAACGAGCACAAACCATTAGGAAACAAAATAAATTCTAGCCATATTCACATAATTTGCTATAGAAAAATTATTTTTGTTTCACAAATCCTATGGTAAATAAGCCAAAGGAAAATAATTTGCTTAAAATGCGACATAAATGACACATTAAATTTCATGTTCAATCTTTTGGACATTTGTCTGCAAATCTAACCCTTTTTCTTTCCTCGTAAATTTCAAAAGTTAGACAAAGCTAACTTTTAGGAATACAATAGGGAGAGAAACCCGTTGAGCTCGTAGCTCCAAAACTCCTAACTCTTGGCTTCACGCTATCAGTTTCTTGCTTTCAGTCCCGTAACTACCTGCTCTCAACTCTTTGAAGGAAGTCGCTATGAAACATCGCTGCACGCATATCTCGACAGTCGCAAACCCACAATCGCGCCTCACCTGCAACCCTCTCCTATCCCGCAGGTCAGTGCTCACCTTGCTCGGCGCAAGTTCCGCAGCAGCCATCGCTTCTCTCGCCGCGTGTGGCCCACGCGATTCTGCTACCAGCTCAAGCACCGCGCAAAACCCAAACTCCTCGGCTCCCCTTGTTTTGACCACTTTTACCGTCATCCAAGACATGGCTTCTCGCGTTGCGGGAGAGTTCTGCCAGGTAGAGTCCATCACCAAGGCCGGCGCCGAGATCCACGACTACGAGCCAACACCCGACGACCTCAAGCGCGCACAGAAAGCCCAGCTCATCCTCAACAACGGCCTGGGTCTTGAGCGCTGGTTTGAGCGCTTCGTCGACGACTCGCCTGCTCAGCGCGCTGACCTCAGCGAAGGCATCACCGCCATCCCCATCGCAGAGGGTGACTACCAGGGTCAGGCCAATCCGCATGCGTGGATGTCGCCCGCAAATGGCAAAATCTACGTCGAGAATATCGTCCGCGCGCTAAGCAACCTTGTCCCTGACCACGCCAAGGACTTCGAGGCCAACGGCAACGCATACAAAAAGGAGCTCGACAACATCTCCTCTCACCTGATTGAGGAGCTTAGCACTCTGCCAGAGAGCCAGCGCACGCTTGTGACCTGCGAGGGAGCGTTCTCGTACCTGTGCCGCGACACCAACATGAAGGAACTCTACCTCTGGGCCGTTAACGCCGCTGATGAAGGCACTCCGCAGCAGATTGCCAAAGTCGTCGAAACTGTAAAGGCGCAGCAAATTCCTGCGGTGTTCTGTGAGTCAACGGTCAGTCCTAAGGCAATGCAGCAGGTAGCCGACGAGACGGGTGCTGTCCTCAAGACTGACGAGAAGAACATCTTGTACGTAGACTCCCTCTCGGAAGCTGACGGCCCCGTGCCCACCTATCTTGACCTGCTGCAACACGACGCAGACGCAATCGTATCTGGTCTCATGGGAAGGTAATTGTTCGATGAATCTTTGTGTTTCGCAACTTTGCGCCTGGTACGAGAAAAAAGACCGCGAGAAACCCGTCATTTATGACGTGAATTTCTCGCTCTCAACAGGAGATCTTTGCGCACTTGTAGGCGTCAATGGCGCCGGAAAATCTACGCTCTTCAAAGCACTGATGGACACCATCGCATGGGAGGGTTCACTTACTTGGGGTCAGCAACCTCTTTCACAGGCGCGCAAGCAGGGCAAAGTAGCCTACGTTCCTCAAACGGAGGCAATTGACGCGACGTTTCCGCTGCTCGTAAAAGACGTTGTTATGCAGGGAAGATATGTTCATCAGGGTTGGATGCGCATACCTTCCGCTCAGGACAAAGAGCTGGTTGCCCAGGCGCTTGAACGCGTTAACCTGGCCGACCTTGCAGATCGTCCACTTGCCCAACTCTCGGGCGGACAAAGAAAGCGTGTTTTTGTGGCACGCGGAATAGCGCAAGCTGCTGAGCTGGTATTTCTCGACGAACCGTTTGCGGGAGTAGACGCTCGCTCTGAGGCTATCATCACCGAACAGCTCAATAACCTCAGCAAAGAAGGCAAAACATTGCTCGTTTCAATTCACGACATCAATTTGGCTCAGCAAAAATTCCCGCTCTGCCTGGTCATCAATAAAACCATAACCGCACAGGGCTCTTCAAAAGAAATTCTTTCTGGAGATGCCCTCCTGCAGAACCTTGGTATTTCCGAAGATACCCACATTGAGGAGGTGCTCCATGCCTGAGGTAGACATTCTCCAATACGCATTCATGCAGCGAGCCCTCATCACCGGAATTGCAACCGCCATAGTCTGCGGACTTTTAAGCTGCTGGATTACGCATATGGGTTGGTCGCTTATGGGCGACGCCATCTCGCATTCTATTCTCCCGGGCGTGGTCATTGCTCACCTGCTGGGGCTTCCCTATCTGGTAGGAGCACTGGTATTTGCTCTCATTACCGTGGTGTTGGTCGGACAAGTCAAAAAGAGCCAAATTGTGCGCCCCGATACTGCTATCGGCATTGTATTTACAACGTTTTTTGCACTAGGAACAGTTCTCATATCCAAGGTTCCAAGCCAAATTAACCTCTCACACATACTCTTTGGAAACCTTTTGGGGGTCACTACTCCCGACATGCTGCAAGTTCTTTGTATTGGCCTTCCCATTGCAATCCTGCTCATCCTTAAAAACAAGGACCTGACCTTGCTTTCATTTGATCCAACGCAGGTTCAAGCAATCGGTCTTTCTACTAAAACACTCACTTCATTCTTGCTTGTTGCCCTAGCCCTCGCAATTGTCATATCGCTCCAGGCAGTTGGCGTCATTTTGTCAGTCTCGCTGCTTATTGTTCCGGGTGCCTGCGCAAGGCTTCTTACCAATCAGATGCGGCATATGCTCTGGATTTCTCCGCTTATTGCCACGATTAGCGTTTTGATTGGAATAACAGGCAGTTATTACTTAGATGCCTCTTCTGGAGGAATGATTGGACTCACCCTCGGCGTGGTTTTTTGTATCATTTTTATACTAAAGAGTTTACCAAAGCTTACTTTTATGCATATACTAGACAAGAACTAAGAAAGGAGGACCAATGCGTACACTCAACACTTCAGAAGCCCAGCTCACGCACGCAACCCGCGCGCAAAAGCTCTTGCACAGGCAAGCCTCAGCGGCTCTCAGAACATCCATTGGTCTTATGGTCGGAGCTCTTCTTATTGCGATGGTTCATTAAGGCTTCAACTCAAATAATCACCCAAGTTTGGCGAGAAACCCCTTCTATTCAAAGGGTTTCTCGCCAAATTTTTATATAAGTGTTTGAACGAGAATACCTACGGTTACTGACGCAAGGTTGGCCAAGATTGAAAGAGTCCATGGGGTGTTGCTTACTCTTTTTACCTTGTAAATGAGACCTTCGACAGCAATAACAACCAGCTCAACAGTTATGACGCACGCCCAGTACTGAACGTCGTTAGCAACCACATCAACAAGGGCGCTTGTGATAAAAACGGCAATTGGATTAGTAAGCACTTGAGCAGCAACAACAATCAACAGCGCTTGATTGTCTTTAACGCCCAGCGATTTTGCGACAATAAGCTCAACAGTAATAGTCAGAATCAGACAAAACGCAAATATTGGAATAATGGTAATCAAATACGGCAACAAAAATATTTGGTCGTCCATGCCATTAGCCTTCTGCTTGTTTGTCTTCAGCCACAAGATAGTCTTCAGCCACACACTCGTCTTGAACCGCAAGCTCATCAACCTGATCAGATGGCTCTGCGATTAGAACATCTTCCTCTACAGCCTCAACAACTTGTGCCGCCTGGAACATACGCTCATGACCAAATGGCCCTGTAGCCACGGAATCTTTGACTAACGTAAGACCTACGCCCAACGCAAGTGCCGAGACCAAACTCATAGCAGAGAGCATCAATGGGTGCTCAATTCGGAATCCCAAAAGTGCAGGCAGCGCACCAACAGCTAGAGAGAAACTAGCCAGCCCAAACGCAGTGCCTTTTGCGTTAGGAAAGATATTTGCCAGAGATGCCAGCGTAATGGACATAGTAAAGTTGAAGAAAAATACACCCAGAAGGCCCATAACCGGCATCTCCCATGAGGGCGCAAATAAAGTAGCTGCAGCAATGAGCGAGGAGATAGCTGTAGTCCTGAAGCCAATACGATCAGCAACCACTCCACCAAGAGCTTTACCTGCAAATACGCCAAGGATGCTTAATACCAGTAAGAGCATCTCGCTCTTCCAAGGAAATGCCATAACCATGCCGACATAGCTTCTCAGCGCCACTACGAGGGTGAGTAGCACAATCGCAAGCAGTGTATTGGACGAAAGCCTAGGAATATCATACGAAACGTTATGAACGTTCCAGTATTTCTTGTTAACCTTCTGAACTACAAGCGTGATGAGCGCGCATAAGAACAACAACACAAGCAGGGAAAATGCAATCTGAAGCCTGCCTATTTGAGCACTTTGTGTACCTAAAAAAACTCCAATGGCACCAGTTGCAATAAAGATTCCCGAAGGTCCTGCGTGTTTTTGTGAAATGTTAAGTACGCAAAGGCCACCTGCACTATGGAAGAGCGCGTTTCCAATCGCAAGCAAAAGAATCGCAGGCCACTCGAGAAGGGCTATAGGGACCAGCGAAAGAATAACTCCAGCGCCCACTAAAGCATACGAAAGTAAGGCGGCATAGGAGTTCTTATCCAGTTTATCCAATGCAATACCTGCAGGTAATTGCAAAGTAAAGGCAACAATGTCGTACAGTAGGATGCTCAGTGCAATAACTTCCAGCGAGCCTTGGCCAGACTCTCCCAACACTCGGCTTACGGCACAGAGCATCGAAGATACGCAGGCAAAGTCAACTACAAAGTGACAAAGCGCATACGCAAACGTAGTGACTTCTTTTTTGGGAAGAACTTGCTTTGTTGTAGGCAAATTATTACCTGTTACGCCTTTTAATCATGATAAATCCGACTACAGCCACAAGAACAACGACTGCGATCAAACTTGCATGAGAAGTGGTTAGACCAACTCTTGAAGTAGCTGGACCAACTCTTGGCGCATCAATAACATCAGCTTTTGCCATAACAGGAATCACGGTTGCCATTACAAAAGTGCTGATAGCAAGCACAATTTTATGGGCTGATCCTAAACTAGCACGTAGATGACGATACAGTGACATAGTACCTCCTTCATCAACTTTTTAATAGTTTACCAGTACACGCACTTTGTTCCAAATTCACTCCCGTAAACGGCATAAAAAAGCGCCCGACAAATGTGAACTGCCTCCCATTTCTTATGTCCAAGAAATGGGAGGCAGTTCATATGCGGGT
>CALHVU010000051.1 GCA_938036925.1 uncultured Atopobium sp. | reverse complement strand
CAATTAATGCTACAAAGTGCGTAGATTTAACTTCATTACTCCTGGCGAGAAAAACGTGCACACCAAGCCATTCTTTTTTCCATTTCTTTTATGCTCCTTCAAAAAAATTGGCTGGCGTATACGCGTCAGCCAAAAATAATTCTTCGGTCAGTACTTTCTGCAAAAAATGATACTGGAATAAATACATATCAACAATAAACAGACATCCTTATGAATAAATAATCAAATTAACTCCATAGTTTTCTTCACTTTTGGGGCTGGGAGCGGTCTTCAGCGAGCTGCCAAAACTGTAGGGTTTCTCGCTAAAATGTTGTCGATACAACAAATGACCGTAACAAACAAACGTAAAATAGAGTTACTGCTAAGCAATCTGCAGATAAAATTAAACAAACTGCTGTTAGACACTATAGGAGAGTCGTGCCAGAACGAGCCTACATTTCTAGATCAACTCACCTGATGGGCGCGACTATCACCATTTCTTTATTGCCACCCTCCAATGATTCGCAGGAGGAGCGCACTACAGAACAGCTACTTGACGATGTCTTTGAACTTCTTAACATCTATAACCAGCGGTTTAGCGCAAACGACGACAAATCCGAGCTTATGCAGGTCAATCATGCAGCAGGCAAACATCCTGTCCCCGTTGACCCCGAGCTGTTTAAGCTCATTCAGATTGGCAAAGAACAAAGCCTTATACCTGCAAGTCATTTAAACATTGCACTTGGCCCCTTGGTACAAACCTGGCGAATCGGCTTTGCTGACGCGCGCATTCCAAATAACGCCGAGGTCACGCACGCGCTGTCGCTTACTGATCCACAACTCATTGAATTGGATCCTCTGAGCTGCACCGTGTTTCTCGCCAAAGAGGGCATGAAGCTGGACCTGGGATGCTTGGCCAAAGGCTACATCGCCGACAAAATTGCAGATTATCTGAAAAGTCAGCACGTCACTTCCGCCCTTATTAACCTTGGCGGTAACATTAAGACAATTGGCGCCAATGTGCTCGCGAACAGGCCGTGGCAGATTGGCATCCAGGATCCACAACAACCGCGAGGCACCAACCTTGCTGTGCTGCCCATTTGCAACCAGTCCGTGGTAACCTCCGGTACCTACGAAAGGAAACTGCAGGTAAACGAGCGCACCTATCACCATATTCTTGACCGCAAGACGGGCTATCCAGTTGACACGCAACTTGCGAGCATCACGATTATCTCAGACAACTCGCTTGACGGGGAAATTTGGACCACGCGCCTTTATGGCGAGAAACCCCGTCAGCTCCTTGCCTGTGTGGAACAAGAAAAAGGCATCGAGGTGCTCATAGTAACCACTGATAATCGCGTATATTATTCGTCGGGAATCTCGCCTGAGTTCCTTGCGTAATTCAGAAAGGAAGTTTGATGCTTAACTTTGTTGGCCTTATTGGCACCAATTCAAAAGAGTCAAATAACCGAAGACTCCTGCAGTTTATGCAGAAGCATTTTGCCGACAAGGCTACCATTGAGCTGGTGGAGATCGACAACATTCCCCTGTTCAACAAGCCTGCAAAGATGAAGGTTCCTGAGGTTGTCTCAGAGCTTGCAAAGAAAATTGAGGCCGCCGACGGCGTCATCATCGCAACCCCAGAGTACGACCACTCCATTCCAGCCGTCCTGCAAAATGCGCTTGCTTGGCTGTCCTACGGCATCTTCCCTATGGTCAACAAGCCAGTCATGATTGTTGGCGCATCCCTGGGCACGCTCGGATCTTCTCGCGCACAGCTTCAGCTCCGCCAAATTCTGGACGCTCCCGAGCTCAAAGCCGCAATCATGCCAGGTTCCGAGTTCCTTCTTGGCCGCGCCCCGCAGGCATTTGACGAGAAGGGCAGCTTGAAGGACAAAGCTACCGTCAAAAAGCTTGACCTACTCTTTGACGATTTCCGTCTGTTTGTGAAACTCAACGAAAAAATGGCCGCATCGCGCGAACTTCTCCGCAAAGAGGCCGAGAACTTTGACTGGGAAAACCTGTAGGCCTGGAAGGAACTACTACTATGAAATTTGTCGGAATCGTCGGTTCAAATGCGGAGATTTCCTATAACCGAAAGCTTCTGCACTTCATCAAAAAACACTTTGCCAAGCAGTTTGAGCTTGAGATCCTTGAGATTGATAACATTCCTCTGTTCAACCAGGACCTCAAGTGGGACGAGAACTTCCAGCTCCGCCTGCTGTACAACAAGATTACCCGCGCTGACGGCGTCATTATTTCTACGCCCGAGCACAACCATACCATCTCACCTGCGCTTAAGAGCGTCATCGAGTGGCTCTCCTACGACGTACATCCGTTTGAGAACAAGCCTGTCATGATTGTCGGCGCTTCTTACTACGACCAGGGAACTTCTCGCGCGCAGGTACATCTGCGCAAGATTATGGACGCACCAGGTGTAAATGCGTACGTTTTGCCTGGTAACGAGTTCCTTCTTGGAAAGGCAAAGCAGGCTTTTGACGAGGACGGCAACATTATCGACGAGCGCACCGTCAGCTTCCTGGGCCTTTGCCTGGATAACTTTGTCAAATACGTAGAGGTGGTCTCCAAATTGAAGAAGCCAAAGCCAATCGCGCCAGAGGATCTGGACGTAACCAACTCAATTTCCACCACTATCCAGGGCATTGATCCCGACGACCCTGATTGGGTCGAGAAGGCCGCCGAGCTTGTGGGCGCGGTCTCGGGCGACACATACGTTAAGCTTGACCACGGCATTTTGACGGTCAACCAGATTGACATGTTCCTGAAGGCAATGCCATTTGAGCTAACTTACGCGGACGACAACAACCAGTTCCTTTACTACAACAACGCTCACGACAACCCAGACACTATGCTGGCAAAACGCGTTCCTGAGCAATCAGGCGACCGTCTTTCCACAGTTCACAGCTCTCTTCCCGAGGGTCGCATGAAGAATGTTGAGTTTGTCATCGGAGTGCTTCGTAACGGTGATAAAGAATACGTACGCACCATTGTCCCAGGTACACCAGCCGACATCATCAATACCCACAACTACCAGGCAATGTACTACCCCGATGGTTCGTATGCGGGCATTAACGAGATTGTCTTCAACTTCAAGCCATGGTTGGATTGGTATCTGCAAACCACAGGTCAACGCCTTGTAAGTGCTAGCGGCGCAGTTGTTCCACCAGCTGGCGCTCCCGCCCCTGCTGCTGGTGCTCCCTCACCAAGTGCAGGCGTGGATGCTACCTCGGGTGCAAGCGCCTAACGTGCAGCTACGCGCGACCAAGCGCAATAAGGTGAAATGCAAAGCGTACCTGTAGCGCAGAAACGCGTACTTACAGAAATACGATTTCCCCTCGCCTTCCAGAAACAGGACTCTGGAAGGCGAGTTTTTTGTGTTAAGTTGCAAAATTTCTAGTTCAACGAGAAATGTATTCATTTCTATGAATATCTATGTGAATATATTCAATTTTATGTATCACTCAATTTTAGGCTCAAAATTTAAGGGGCCAAAAAGGTAAAAAATCCGTTTAGTTGGAGATCAAATCTTTAAAAAGTCATTTTTATGCCCAACTAAGACGATTTTTTACCACCATTGCAATTTTTTATCTGCGAAAACTCGTTATGCAGAAAAATGAAACCCCAACTAAACGCATTTTTTACCATTTTGGATAGAATCGGCACTCGGTATTACTGGACATACCTTAAATAACTGGGCATCTTTCAGTCCACTGCTCATCGCTTAATTTGCCAAGCATCTCTGAGCATTACCCAGCATCTTTCGACAGTCACTGCCCGTTGAACTTGTTGATCTTTCGATCATAAGTAAGCAGGCCGTTTGCCTCTTCCTCAACATCAGATACCTGTGTGTAAACGTATCCCGCAAGGCCCTCATCCTGTAGCGATTCCACCTCTGCAAGCAACTTTTTAACAGCAGCTCGCCAATCCTCGACCGTGGAAAAATCACCGTACCCATACGAGTGGTCAAGCGACGTATGACCTGGCATCATCTGAGTAAGACCGCCAAACTCGGAGATTATTGCAGCTCGATTTCCCCGCTGCTTCCTCTGCCAACCTGCACGTAACGGCCTGAAGTAATTATGGATGCTCAGGAAATCACCGCATCCTTGGTCGTACCAGCCACTTGTTGCATCGATTGGTCGCGTTGTATCCAACGCACGAACAACCTCAGTAGCAGCTCGCGCATCAAACTGCCCCCAACCCTCGTTGAATAGCGTCCAAATACCAATTGATGGATGCCCGTCCAGGAGTTTGACCATTCCCTGACAGGTTTCTGTCCATTCCTTGCAATAACCCTCATTACCTGCAGATAAAGCCTGATGATGTTCTGGAGTTGTATCATCAAATCGACCCCAAGTAAAACTAAACAGCGTCGGCTTCTGACTCGTGTGCCAGGGACTATACGCGCTACCTCCCGAAACACAATCCTGCCAAACCAGCATGCCGAGTCGGTCGCAATGATAATACCAACGCTCGCTTTCAATCTTGATATGTTTACGCAGCGTATTAAAACCGGCCGATTTCATAGCCTCTATGTCATATACCAGCGCATCATCGGACGGCGCAGTCATCAGTCCGTCAGGCCAGTAGCCCTGATCCAGCACGCCGCGCACAAAATATGGTACCCCGTTCAAATGCACCCTTGGCACGCCCGCCACGTCTTTCTTTACCTCAACAGTACGAAACGCGCAATAACTGTGAGCTGCATCGACGACCACGCCATCTCGCTGTAGCGTAGCCTCCACGGCATAGAGGTGCGGGCTCTCCGGCGACCAAAGCTGCGGGTCATCCACATGCAGCTCAGCGGATATCTCCCCTGCCTCGTCCACTGGAAGTGTGGCGAGAAAAACGTCTTGTCCAAGCTCGTCTTTGAGCACCAACTCCAGCTCAAACGCGCCCGTCTGATCACCGGCTAACTCGCCTACCTGCGCACCGGCTGGCCCGCCTGCCTGACCGTTTAACTGCACGTTCGCTCTAACCTCAAGTGTGCCGAACATGTCGCCCTGCAGCGTTAGCGACTTAAGGTGAGCTGTGGAAACAACCTCATACCACACGCTCTGCCAAATGCCGCTCTGAGCGGTATACCAAATGTCTCCACGCGAGAGTCGCTGCTTGCCGCGCAGTTGAGAGCCAGTTTCACTTGGATCCCAAACGCAAAGCACGAGTTCAGCCGTGTCCGCACTGTCTGTTGTGTCCGCATTGTCAGCCGTGTCCGCACTGTCTGCCGTGTCCGCACTGTCTGTCCTCACAGCAGAGGCAGCACTCTCTCCCGTTTCAGGCGAGCCAAGTAAATTCGTCACATCAAAGGAAAACGGCAGGTAACCGCCAGTATGCGTACCAGCAAGCTTGCCATTCACAAAGCACGCGCACATCCAGTCAACTGCTTCGAAATGCAGAATAAGTCGCTGGTTATCGGCCAGTTTAGGTAGTTCAATTTTGCGTTTATACCACAAAAATTCGCTCGGCTTCACTGTACGACCAACACCAGAGAGCGGAGCTTCTGGCGAGAACGGCACCACAATCTGTCCGTCCCAACGGGAAGGAATCGCCTGTTGCACGAGGGTCTCTACACCAATCCCGCCTTCTACCGGTACAATCGCGTAATCCCACGCGCCGTTTAACATTACGTAATTGTCACGCTGCATACGAGGACGCGGATACTCAGTCAACACGTTCGACGAATCAAGCGCCTCTCCCCAAACAGTCGTCAGAGAATTCAGCGTCTCCTCCGTATGCTTTTTAGGCGCACTTGCCAAAACGCGACGAATATCCAGCATGGTATCTCTCGTTTCTCCTGAAGCAGCAGGTACAAGCACATGACAAGCCAGCATGACGTATGTATATCATAGCCACTTCGTAAAAGAATTTATATAGCGAGAAAACCGAACAAACCCCAGCTCAATTACAAACTAAGGCTCAAATAGAACTGGAGCTCAAATAGGGCTGAAGCTCAGCACTACTCAAAACCTACGTAAACGCTAGTGCCTGGGAAACCATGGAATGCAGCGATTAACACGTTTGCAGTACTCTTTGTACTCATCGCCAAACTGCTCGAGAAGCCACTTCTCCTCTGTAGCCTGCATCATCACAGTTAAAATCGCCCAAAACACAAGGGGTAGTGGTAGCAGATAAAGGTTACTAGAGAGCAGCGCTGCACCTGACATGACAAACGCAAATGCGGAGTAGATAGGGTTTCTGACCAGCGCATAAACACCAGTGGTCACCAGCTGATTTGCAATGATCCTCTCACGAAGCTTTTCTTTGATGGCGGCGGAAACCCAAAGCCAGATGCCCACAATCAGAAAAGCTGTACCCACGGTATGCATTACGCCAACCGTTGCTCGAATGCGAAGATACGGAAGAAATCCCAGTTTAGACAAGGTAATGCACGCAACTGTCAGCGCTGTGATGGCAATCACGTAAGCGGGACCAACACCAAGTACCGGAAGATGATCCTTCTTCTCGTTCTGAGCAGGCATTCGATAAACTCCGTTCAGTTGGAAGTTTGTTAGCTTTAACTAACTGCGATATAAAGTTTACACCTTTACTGGTAGCGAAGCGACTCCACAGGATTGAGCTTTGAGGCTCGACGAGCAGGCCAGTAGCCAAAGATGAGTCCGATGCCAATACAGATTCCCGAGGTAATCATCACGATGTTTGGGGTGATGATGGGCGTGATACCAGTTTCAAGCTGTATCATGCTGCCAAACGAGCCGGCCAGACCCCATGCTCCGGCGTAACCCAGGGCAATACCAATCACACCGCCCATAATGCAAATCAAAATGGACTCGCATAGGAACTGCTTGGTGATGTCGGACGCTCGAGCACCCAGAGCTTTACGCAGGCCAATCTCCCTAATACGCTCCGTCACGTTGGTGAGCATCATATTCATGATGCCAATACCGCCAACCAGAAGTGAAATACTTGCCGTGGCGGTAACCAGAACCTGGAACGACATGAGCGTAGCATTCATCTGCTCAATAATGGACGAGAGCGTCATGACCGTCACGCGGTCTTCTGCCTGCGCAGAAGGAATGTTGAACCAGTCTAGCAACCAGGACTTTGTCTCATCCGCAAGCGCCTTCATGTCAACGTTTTCGCGAGCGTAACCAAAGACCTGGCTGATAGTTTTGGTGCCCGTCAGGCGAGCTGAATACGTGGAGTACGGTATATAGGCCAGCAATGTATCGCCTTGCCCGCCCCCATTTGGACCACTGTCAACCACGCCCACAATGGTGTAGCTGTCGTTGTTGATGCGAACGACCTGTCCAATGGATGCATCTGCGCTACCAAAGAGTTTCTCGGCAGACAATTTGTCGAGAAGAACGTTTCTAGATGTGTCATCTACGTCGGACTTTGTGAAGAGTGAGCCCGCGGATGCCTTGAGGCCCATAACGGTGAAGTAGTCGGGCGTGCAGCCGATGATTCGCGCGTCAAACTGCTTCTCGGCCGAGTTGACGCGGGCCATGGTGGAGTCGATGCCGGTCACAAGCTCGTAGCCAGGTACGCTAAGCTGCAGCATGTCAAGATCTTGCTGCGTGACCTCGCGATCTGGCCACGCGTAAATCATGACCATACGCGACTGGTTAAGGCCCAGAGAACTGACCAGCGAATACTTGATGCCGTCGATAAGCGCCGTCATAGCAATAACTGCGCTGATGCCAATAACAATGCCCAGCACCGTCAACAAGCTACGGCCACGGTTGGCGTTGAGCGCAGATAGGGTTTCTCGCAGCAGATCCATCAACCTCATAGCGCGACACCTCCCGTCCCGGGTCGCGAGGTGCTGCTTGCTGGCGCGGCATGTGCGCCCATCGCCGTATCCGCACCCGTTGCGGCATGCGCACCCAACGCCGTATCCGCGCCCGTCGCGGCATGTGCGCCTGTCACGGGGTGTGCGCCCGTCGTGGACTGTGCAGCGTGTTGCCTCACAAACTCCTTTTCCTGCTCGTCTGTGAGTAGGCGACCGTCGCGAATATGCACCACGCGGTCAGCCCAAAAAGCAGTCTCGGGGTCGTGTGTAATCAGCACGATTGTTTTGCCGCGCTCCTGCATGGACTTGAACGTGTTGAGTACCATCTCACTTGTTGCAGAGTCCAGGTTACCTGTTGGCTCATCGGCAAAAATAACCGCCGGGTCGTTTACCAGCGCACGAGCAATGGCTACGCGCTGCACCTGACCACCGGAAAGTTCGTTTGATTTGTGCTCGTAGTACTCCTCGGGCAGACCAACGGAGCGCAGTGCTTTCCAGGCTCGAAGCTCTCGCTCTTTTGCGGGAATATCAGAGTAGATGAGCGGCAGCATAACGTTTCGCAGCACCGTAGTGCGCGGTAGCAGGTTAAACGACTGGAAGACAAAGCCCAGACGCGTGGCGCGAATCTCCGCCAAGTCGTCGTCGGAAAGATCTGCAACCTCTAGCCCCTCGAGCTTGTATGAACCAGCAGTGGGCGTATCCAGGCAACCCAAAATGTTCATCAGGGTTGATTTGCCCGAGCCTGACGGACCCATGATGCAGAGAAACTCGCCCTTCTCCACAGTCAGAGAAACGCCTCGTAAAGCGTGCGTCAAACCTGCAGCCGTCTCGTAAATGCGATGCAGCTTATGTACCTCAATTACCTTGGACATATGCGTCGCCTACTTGGAATCTTTGGAGCCTGTCGTACCGGACGTTGCGTCATTCGCCGAGCCAGACGTTGCGCCCGCTGGAGCGCCCATAGCCGCGCCCTGAGATGGACCGCCGGCGCCACCGCCAATCATCACCTCAGTGCCGTCCTCAATGCCAGCACCCTCGATGACGGCCGTCGTAGAACTTTGCGCCTTTACAGTCACTGGCACGCGCTCTACCTGCGGATAGCCCTTCTCGTCACGAGAAGTAACCACGTTGACGTAAGCACCATCGCCATCGTCCATGACAGCAACAAGAGGCACGGTCAGCACGTTGTCCATGTGCTGGATCATGATGTCCACGTTAGCAGTCATACCCGGCTTGATGGATGCGTCAGGACTGCTGATGAGCAGGTCAACAGTGTAGGAAACAATGGAGCGACCAGGACTATCGTAACTTGCGCCAGCATCGGCGCCGTTGGACGAAACAGCAGAAACGTGAGTAGCCACTGCATCGCAATACAGGTCTCGCAGAGCTGTAAAGCTGACCTGTGCCTTCTGATCAACGGCAATGCGAGAAATATCCACCTCGTTGATCTGGACGTTCACCTTCATCTGGGAAAGGTCCGCGATAGTAAACAGAGGACCGGCGTTGCCAGCACCCGGCGCAGATGACCCAACAGAAGCGCCGTTCACCGCGTTCATCACAATAACCGTTCCGTCGCACGGGGCGGTGACTACACGCTTATCTGCCTGGGCAATTGCATCGTTGTAAGCAGATCGTGCCTCCTCGAGTGCAATCTGAGCGCTCTCCAGATTTGCCTCTGCCGCTTCAACAGCCGCAGCAACGGACGCTGCGTTTGCTTCTTGTCCGTCCTCGCCTGCCTCTGAGACACCATTGCGAGCGGACGCTAGAGCCGAGCGAGCCTTACTGACCTCGTTCTCGGCTGCTTTTACCTGCTGAGATGCCTTACGAACAGCCTTATCCAGCTCATCGTTCTTGATGGTAAAGAGCTTGTCGCCTTTATGGACGTATGTGCCCTCGGAAACCTGAACGTCCTGAATAATGCCATCTACCTCGGGAGTTACCACAGTTGACGACACAGGCTTGATGGATCCAGACGCAGAAACAGAATCGCTGAACTCGCCGCGCGTGACAAACGTAGTGCTTGGCATCACGGTGGTGTTCTGGTTCTGGCCGCCCTGGCACATAGGCAAAATAAACAATATGACGAGAAGAACAAACACTCCAGCGGCTATTCCTGCCTTAATAAACTTCTTTTTACGACGAGCTTTGCGGTGACGTGCAAGACTCTCGTACGCCTCACGAGCTTCAGCGTCTTCTTCACTTTCACCTGGAGAAATGACACCAATCTGGGAGCCTAAGTTAGCCGTCTGATCAGCAATTGTTGGTAGCGTAGAGGCAAAGGCTGCCTGCTGATATCCTTCGGGTGGCGTGGGGATGTTAGGGGCTCCGGCGCCTGTAGCGCCTGTAGTGCCCGGCGCGCCTGTGGAGCCCGCATCGCCTGCAGTGCCCGCACCGGCCACATTTCCCTCGTTGGCTTCTTGCTTTGAATCGTGATTGAAGTGAAGCATAGGCCCCTCCGAAATCCATGCTTAAACACACAAGCAATCTCAGAAGAAATCGATTTGACCTTTTAGTTTATATAAAATTTTTCAGCAGAAGTTAGCTTGCTTGAACAACTACGGCGAGCGGTATAAAAGCAGCGGTCTATGTCAGCGAGCTACTCAAACACAGACGCGCAACCACCGTAACTGTCCAACGTGTTTCTCGCCCCTATTGCACCACAAGCTCAAAGTTGTCATTTAATCGCTGAATGCGCCATTTTATAGATGTAGCGGAATCAATCAGCGAGAGATCGTGTGAGACCAGTAACAAAGCTCCTGGATATCCAGACAGTAAACGTTCAAGCGCTACGGTTGAACCAAGGTCCAAATAGTTAGTTGGCTCGTCCACTACGATAAGCTCTGGTGATTCGAGCATTCCCAGCGCAAGCATAAGCTTTCTCATTTCACCTGGACTGGTCGACTCACCTGCAAGAACATAATCAGGGTCGGAATTGAGTTGTGCCACAATAGACAACACTCTTCCACGCTGGGAGTTTGATAGCCCTTTGATTTTTCTTACTGTCTCTGTTTTTTGCAGTTCAGTTGGCTCTTGAGGAATATATAACATCCGCACATCATCAGAAATACTTGAAATAATTTTCTTTATCAGCGTTGTTTTGCCACAGCCATTATCGCCAACAACACCAATATGATCCGTGTTGCCAATAAATAGCGGTGGGGTTTGTAGGCAGCTCTCTCCCATGAGAATGTTATTAGGTTCCATCCTCAACAGAACTTTTCTCTTACTTGCCTCACTATCCAACCAGATATTGGAATCGTATTGTTTCTCAACCCTAATACCTGTGGCTTTACCCGCTGCCTTTTCAAGTCTATCCCCCATGCGTACAGCCAATTTTCCCGCTTTACCATCTTGGCCTGAAACTATATAGCCCCGCTTTTTTGCGCGCGCATCACTGTCATGCTTATCAATGTTTCTTCCACTTTTACGAGCCTGAACTCTAGAAGCCTCTTCTCTGCGCCGTTGGGTTTCTCGCTCTATGCGAGCCTTCTCTTTTTGCGCTGTTTCCTTTGCGTGCAATGCGCTAGAGCGTTCAAGCTCTACCTGCGATGACGCCTGAGAATAACCGCCGGTCCTCATATTTGCCGTGCCGTTAGCTACAAATAAACATTGAGTACAGAGTTTATCCAGCAACTCCCTATCATGTGAAATAAGCACACCAATACCCTTGAACTGCGATAAAGCTGCAAAAAGAGCATGTTTTGTTGACACATCCACATGATTAGTAGGCTCGTCTACCACAAGAACATCAGGTGAAACCCATAAAGCGCACGCTACCTGGAGACGTTTCTGCTGGCCACACGAAAGCGTTTCAAAACGCCAAGGCCAATCATCCCCCAAAGCAAGCTCTCGTCTCAATTTAATTGCCGCATCATCGTAGGCAACAGCAAAATCAAAAAGATTCGGTGGGGTCTCCGTTGCATTTTGAGCACAATATACCGAGAAAAACGATGGGCTTATAACTCCCTTATCTGGCTGCAATAAACCACATACGATACGGGCAAGGGTTGTTTTTCCAGATCCGTTATTACCAACAAAGCCGGTCCATCCTTGTGGAAGCACAAAAGTCACATCATGTAAGGTAGGCTCCACCGCTGAAGGATAGGTATATTCAATATTTGAAAGATTAAGCTGCATGATACCTCGGTTCTGCCGAAGACCACGCGGAGTAGCATGCAATTATACGCAGATAAATGACTATAAATTAAGACATGATTAAGCAATACTACACCCGCGGTAGTGTCGTCAGCGACGTTACGTGAATTCGGGTTTTATGAGTATCGCTAGTTGTTCATGCACCTAATCCCTTCTCTTGCCAGCGCTTGCCAAAGGCCCCGGCAATTCAATTGAACTTATTATAGCTATAAGCAAAATTGTAGACGGCTGACATCTATCGTGATATTTTGTAAAAAAATATGTTACTGACAAAAAATAAGTAGCGATAATTTGGATTAGGAGTCTAAGTATGAGACATTTTAAGAATATTATTATTGGCTTTGGCAAAGCTGGTAAGACTTTGGCAGGAAGCCTGACAAGTCATGGCGAAGAAGTGCTTTTGATTGAAAAAGATCCAATGATGTACGGCGGAACGTGTATCAACATCGCATGTTTGCCAACTAAGAACTTGGTGATTAACTCTCAAAGAGGAGTTAAGTATGAAGAAGCTTTCGAAACTAAGGAAGCTATGACAGCAAAACTACGCAACAAGAACTACCACAAGATAGCAGACCAAGACTTGGCAACTGTGCTTGATGCAAGTGCTGAATTTATTGATGATAAGACAATCAAGGTAACTGATGAATCAGGTACAGAAGAATTAACATTCGACCGTCTTTTCATTAATACTGGTGCCGAAAGTAATGTACCAAATATTGATGGCCTAAAGATTGACGATAAGATATTTACTTCAACTGAAATGCTTGCTAAAAAAGAACTTGCTAAGAATCTGGTTATTTTAGGTGGTGGACCAATCGGACTTGAATTTGCTTCAATGTACGCTGGCTTTGGCAGTAAAGTAACTGTAATTGAACCAATGCCAAGTATCTTGGGCCGGTTTGAACCAGAAATTGCTCAGGCAGCTAAGGCTGATATGGAAGCAGATGGCGTTACCTTCATGCTTAAGTCTTCTTTGACCAAGGTTGAAGAAACTGAAGCTGGTCTTAACTTAACTGTTGAAACCGAAGATGGTGTTAAGGACTTGCAAGCAGACGTGATGCTTGTGTCAGTTGGCCGCCACCCAGCCACTGCTGCCCTTCACCTAGAAAGAACCAGTCTTGAAGTTGGCCAAAGAGGCGAAATTGTCGTTAACGATAAGCTTGAAACCAGTGTTCCTAATATCTACGCTATGGGTGATGTTGCCGGTAGCTTGCAATTTACCTACATTTCGCTTGATGACTGGCGGATTATGGACAATCAACTCTTTGGTGACAAGACTAGAACTAAGAAGAATCGTCCTGTTTTTGCTAACTCAATCTTCATTAAGCCAGCAATTTCTTCAGCTGGACTAACTGAAAGCGAGTTAAAGGCCCAAGGTAAAGCTTACAAGGTCTTAACAATGCCTGCAGCTGGTGTGCCAAAGGCCCAAGTCATCGGCAACCCAAGAGGCTCATACAAGGCTTTGATTGACCCAGAAACTCACGAAATCTTAGGTGCTACTATTTACGCTGAAGAAGCTTACGAAACTATCAATGTCATTACTTTAGCAATGCAGCACCACTTAAAGGCTGAAGACTTGCGTGACCAAATTTACGCTCACCCAACTATGACTGAAGCTCTTAATGACTTATTCAAATTCTAAAAACTAAAAAACTGACTTATCTCATAACTTGAGTAAGTCAGTTTTTTGTATGGGCCTAGAATAAAAAGTGTACAAGTTAAATAGAGACTCTGATTTAGTATAATTAAGGAAGTAGTTACTGAGACTGGGGAGTTTGGCCGTGGCTCTGGTAATTTTGCCAGCGATAAGGACAAGGAGATTGCACGACTAAAGCGTCAACTTCGTGACGCTGAAGGAGCGATCGAAGTATTAAAAAATCAATCGGAATTCTGAGCAAGTAACTACCGAAAAGGTATACCAAGAAATGGACGTTCAGCACGCTTTGGAATCCCACCCTTCCATCAATGGTATGTGTGATTATGTTGGAATCTCAAGAAGTGGTTACTATCAACGAGAAAAGCGTCATAATCACCAATCACCGCGAAAGCTTCGGAAGAAGTTTATTCAAGGTGAAATTAAAGCGATTTGGATCAAAAGCCTTTGTATTTACGGTGCCGGCAAAATCACCCAAGAACTTCGCTCAAAAGGATATAAGATCGCTGAACGAACTGTTGGTAAGTATATGCGTGAACTTGGCATTCACGCCGTTTACCTAACCCCTTGGACGACTACCACTACGCGAAAGACGCGATAATCCCCCCTCCCCTGAGGAAGTGGCAACGGCTCACGAGGGTCTTTCGTTATCCTGGAGGAGCTCATCGACTGCCTATGTAATATGATGATGCCTATTAATCTAGTTCAGCAATATAACGTTAAAGCGAGAAAAGAGCAGTTAAACTTACTTATCACCGTACGCGATTCGGAAGTAATCCAGCGTTGCTTTGAATCTATCCTGAGCCGTAAGACACGTATCAAGAAGATAGCCGTTCTCCTTATCCCACTTAGAGAGCCCTCGATAATAGAAAGACTTCATGTCATCAGTAATGACAAACGGAACAACGTTATGAGCAAGGCATTCTTTGAGCATGATTAACCTGCCGACACGTCCATTGCCGTCTTGGAATGGATGAATGCGCTCAAAGCGGACGTGATAATCAACAATGTCTTCAAAGGAATGAGAGCTGTTTGAGTTATAAGCCTTTAACAGCGACTTCATCTCTTTAACAACATTTTCTGGAAGAGTGGTTTCTCGCCCACCGACCTCATTTGGTAGGCGTTTGTAATCTCCGACAGCAAACCAATCTTCTACAGAATCTGTAGTTCCCGTTTTTAGAATGCGATGAAGTTCTTTGATGATGCTCTCTGAAAGAGAGTCTTTTGCATGGTCAATCACATAATCGATAGCGCGGAAGTGGTTCTGAGTTTCTACAATGTCATCAATGCGAACAGGATTTTCTTCAACACCGATAGTTGCCGTTTCAAAAATCATACGTGTCTGATCAAGGGAGAGCTTGCTCCCCTCAATATGATTAGAGTTGTAGGTAAGCTCAACCTGGAGCTTATGATAAATGCCGCCCTTTATTTTTGAAGACTTTTCTTCAATCAAGCGCGTAAGCAGCGGACTTGTTGACGATGTTTTGGCATTTTTTCGAGAAGGTTTTACGGCATCGGCAGGAATGTTCCAAGTTTTTCCCACGAGAAAAGCACCTGGTACGCGACCTGTTGCACAGTAATTGCGAACACTTCTCTCGGATATGCCCCAGAGCTCAGCAATCTCTGCCGCAGAAAGAAATCCCATTGAGCTTCACCCCCCCCTATCGGCAAAAACTGATGTAACTAGTATAGCAAAGGAGGCTATTTATTGCCGATACCGGCAATATTTAAAAGTAAAATGATTAAGTCAAACAATGAAACTATGAAACGATTTCGCACAGTTGAAGCCTATCTTTCTTTTCTGGCTTTCGCGGGTTTCTTTTCCGGAAGCTCAGCATACATACCATCCAGAAGTTCCAGAACAAGCGCCGTATCTTCAAATCTATCAAATACATGCATTAGTGTCTTTGAGCTTTCATACGGATAACGCAATTCTGAATTAGCAAGTAGCTTATCCGATGTAGGAGTTCTCTTCAAAAACAGTTCATCATCGCCAATATCGCCTATCAACTTGCCATTAAGGTACACAAGATATCCACCCATCATGGATCGTATAACGATATCGCCTGCTACAGAAAAGACTTCACGAACATATTCATTGAATTCATTCACCTTGATTGCACTCCCATCAAATTTGAATTTGTACGACCTGGGCAATACTGTCTTAACAGAGCTTTTCCTCCAATATTAAGTAGATACGTTCACCAACTCAACTCAAGTTTGACACCTGCAAGACCTTAGATTACATGCCAACCGGATCGCCATACTCACGCAACATAGCGTCGCGATTAACAATCCACTGTTTCCCATATTTGCGGGCGTCCACACCCGGAACTATCTTGCCGTATGCGACGGCCTTACGAAGCGTGGATTCGCTCAATCCCCAGAGCTCACTGGCATCCGAGAACGATATAAGTCCGTCGAAAGGCGTCACGACCTCGATTCCGTTCTCCCACAACTCGTCACAAGAGAGATCAAGGTCATCGTTCCAGATAATGCCGTAGCCTCCCTGATCAACCTCTACGTCTCTAAACAGCGACTCGTTATCCATCAATGTTCTGAAGACCGGGAAACGATGCATAAGTGAAGATACATCGTAAATTTTTGTGGTGCCGTTGGTAAATTGGATACTCAACTTTAAGCCAGTCAGGGCAGAGACATCTTTTACCTTATGAAACTTCATAATCTGCCTCCTTTAGACGATCGGATCAATTTTCTTAAATTCTTATGCCTTCCGTATTTTCTCTGACTATGTTGAGGATATCACGATATCGTGATATCCTCATAATTCATTATTAAAAAACTCCTCGCATCGTGGGTGAGAAGTTAATAAATAATTTGGCTGAATAACAAAGGTATGTTCTACCTGTCTCTATTCCTACTCTTTTACGTTCGTTTGCAGTTGTGCCATTCCAGTCAACTCCAGTTGGGTCGTCGGCTTTATCTTCGATTGCCGGAACAGCTTTCGCTTACAATCTACCAAGGGCACACCTTTGGTAGATTGTCTGCTTGTTATCAGTCCTGTCACCGTCAAGGGAAGCACGTTAAATCGACGCAGCAGGCGCATTAAAGCAAATGAAGGCTAAAGCGCCCATTCAAGATCAGTCTCATACAGGCGAATATCAAAAGGAGGCATTGCCCTCCTAGAATGCCCTTCCCTCCTGCATAAATTCGGGGATGTTGGCATGGATGATGCCGTCCCTTTGCTGAATGGGATCGCTTCGCGTCAACAGGTACTTGGGATAGTTGTCTTTAATCTGCTCGAACGGGCGGTATTCGCGCTCCTCGGTGGACTGGTCGGCCATGATGGTCATTGCGACCTGAACGTATGCATAGTCCATCTCTGGGTTCCTCAGGATGAAATCGCACTCCAGCTTTCCAATGCGTCCAACACTGACCTTGCAACCCTGCGCGAGAGCGTAGCAATAAACGATGTTCTCGAGGACGGGTCCGTAGTTGATGCGGTTATCGGTGTTGAGGACGAAGTAGAAGCTCAGGTCCGCCAGGTAGTACTTTTGCTCGCCCCGCAGTGATTTTCGGGACTTCAGGTCGAAGCGGGCGCACTTGCTGATGATCTTCGCGTCTTCAAGGATCTGGAGGTATCGCGCAAGCGTCTCGCGCTTGACCTTCACACCCTGTTTGCTCTCAAGGTCGGACTGGATATTGCTAAGCGACGTAGTGGCACCGAAGTTGTTGATGACGTAATCGCGCACCTGGTTGAACACGGAGACATTCTTAATCTTCACCCGCCTACGGATATCCTTCTCGAAGATTTCTTTGATTACCGCAGCAACGTAGGCGCGCTTATCGGCGAGCTGGGGGTAATCCATCGCTTTCGGGAAGCCACCCTCAAGGATGTAGGCATCGAATTCCGAGACCGGGTTCGGGTTCACGGGCAGTCCCAAGAAGTGCTTCATCTGGCAATACTCGCCAAAGTCTAGCGTCTGCATCTCGAATTCGATGTAGCGGCCGGTTAGCTTCGTGGCCAGCTCTCCTGAAAGCAGATAGGAGTTCGACCCGGTGATGAAGATGGAGAAGCCACCCTCGGTGCGAAACCCGTTGAGCACGTCCTCGAAGCCCTCGACGTTTTGCACCTCGTCGATAAAAAGGTACTTCGTTCCCGAGATGGCGAGCAAGGGCTCGATGAGGGCCTCGAGCTGCTCTGGAGCCTTGACGGATCGGTTTCCGTATCGGTCTAGATCGAAAAAGACGATGTGCTCGTCATCGACGCCTTCTGCCCTCAGCTCTTCGGCGATGCACTGCATGAGGCAGGACTTGCCGCAGCGGCGTACGCCGGTGATGACCTTGATCATTCCAGCGTCATGGTAGAAGCCGCGAATCTTCTTCAAATAGTTTTCACGAGGGAACAAACGCATACTGGCTCCAATCTTCATTGGAGCCAGTATATCAAATTATGGGTTTATTGGGGTATTTTTTATCTCAAAAACGATTTATACCCCTATAACTAAAGAATTTCTCTACTCCCACTCGGTGGTTATAGTTTTGCCGTCTCGTCACTCCAGTTGCACCCAGTTTTCGGCGGCATCTCGAAGTGAGTGCCGCTGAATGACGCGACGTCGCGTTTCATCGGCTTCGGGGACAAAAGCTGGGACAACTTCAAAAACCATTTTCAAACTCAGAGTATTGAGTTTTTATTTTTGTCCCAAGGGGCACGGAGAGCCGCCTTTGGAGGCTCGATATCGCCGAAAAACGCCCGTTTTGAAACTCAACCGCCTTTGAGCCTGCAAACCACCAGCTTCAACAGTAAGTGAGTCGACGCGGGTGGCTTACGAGCCGTTCACAAAACCGCAGGCCACAGGTCTTTGTCAACGATAAGCAAAGTGAATAGTCTCAGGTGGCTTGCCCATGAGTTGGCGTAAGCCTGTTTAGCAAAAGGCTAATCGGACACGACAGGCCGCCCGCATGGCGACGGCGTTTCCCGTGCGGGCACAAACAGCCCTGCGTGCCCTGTCGCGCGATATCCCAATGCGACGTTCAGAACCCTACCCGCCAAGCAGCCACCTCGCGAAATTCAGCACGAGCACGCCCTCCCGGGTATGGGGCCCATGCCTCGTGCGAGTGATGAGAATCTTCGGGAATGCATCCCCGATGGATAGAATCGGCGCAATCTCCCTCTCGAGCGTCGAATCGGCGCCGATATCGTCGCTCACATACACTTTCCTTCCCGGTTTCGAAACTTGGAAGGCAGTATGCGCAAGGATGCGTCGAGGTGCGATCCCAGTCGTACCATGCCAGCAGAGATGTCGAGGCACATTCGTTCATGCTGCAATGCGGGCATCGGAGATGAAAAACAGCCCGTCGGGTAGTCATGGGCGTGCGGGAGCCCGCATCAGTAACCTGCCTCCTCGGTTGTCCCTTCTTTGCATGGTCGTCTACATAAAGGAGGAACCAGCCATGCAGATCAGCATGCTTGCCCTTCTTGGGTCACGGACCGGGGAGGCGAGGGCCTCCGTCGGGACCGCCCCGAGCAACCGGCATATCCAAGGAATGACAAGGCTCGATCGCTGTGCTGGTCAGGATGCCGAAGCGGGCCGTCCGCCAATCGGAATGCGGGTCAGGATGCTGCAACGTGATTCCAGCTGCAGGATACGGCTCCTTTGCGGTTGCCGCAAAACCTGCTGGCAACATTCTTACTATCCGAATGATGTACGCATCCCTTGGGATCGTTTCGCCTGACCAGGGCCATCTTCAGCGCCTCATCGGCCAGCTCGGCAGGCGCCTCTTCCACGCGTAATAGCCCTGGCGGGTCACCTATGCAACCAAAGATACAAAAGGAATCGAATGGCCAGAGAGGATTGCCCTTACCGATGCTCGATTCTTGACAGGCAAACTCAAGCCTCGTTAATATTACATGGTTTGCCAGACCGAATTAACAAAGGAGGGGTGTCGTGGTTGGTCTTTTCCGCACGTGGATGAGCGCCTAGAAAGCGGCGCTGTTGTGGCGTCGCGCTGTTTTTCTGCACGCCATTTCACGATTGGACATAACCATGATATTTGAAACCTCTCGGGGCAGGTCTGTTCTGCTGTGCCATTCATGGCAATTCAAGCTTTGTTTCGTATGGGGCGGGGAGCTCGTTTCGACATTGACGAGTTCGATTCTCCAAATGGGTCTTATTTGGCATCTCGCCCTCACGACAGGGTCGTCTTCTCTCCTCTCCTTAGCATCGCTGGCAGGCTTTCTGCCGATTGCTTTGTTCGGAGTCCTTGCGGGCGCCGTTGTCGACAGGCTGCCTTTGAAACGTGTTCTCATCGGCGCCGACCTCTTCGTTGCCGCGGTGGGCGCCGCCTTGGCGATTGCCTCGTTGGCCGGCAGCTTACCTGCGTGGTCAATACTCATCGCCCTGTTTCTCCGCGCAGCTGGCACTTCGTTCTACACGCCGGCCTCCCAATCCCTCACGCCCCATCTCGCCCCGCCAGAGCATCTCGTTCGCCTATCGGGAGTGATGCAGGCGATTCAGTCCGCCGGATACATTCTTGGCGCCGCGCTCGCGGCAGTGATTTATCCTGTGGCGGGCATTACCGCCATGATTGCCCTCGACGTGCTGGGGGCGCTTTTCGCTTCTCTAGCTGTCCTCGCCGCTCAGATAGACGCAGGAGGACTCGACGAAGCCGACCGCAGCTCGTCCTTTTCCAATAAAGTTCGAGAACTTTTCTCTGAGATTTCGGACGGCTACAAGCTGATCAGGGGATACAGGGGGCTGTTCGCCCTTCTTTGGTGCGGGTTCGTCTTCGCTTTCGCGTTCTCCCCACTCGCGGCATTGTTCCCAATAATGACCTTGGGACATTTTGGCGGTAGCACGGGGGATGCTGCTTTGGTGGAGGTCCTTTTCTCCGCAGGCATGCTGGCTGGGTCCGGCATTTTGGCGGCCACGGGAGGGTTCCGCAATAGGTCGCTCACCATGGTCGCCGCGATCGCCGGCTTCGGCGTCGTCGCAATCGCATCCGGATTGATCGGCCCGTCGCTGTTCGCCGTTTTCCTACCGGCGAGCTTTCTTATGGGCGCATGCTCCCCGTTGTACGCGGGAACCCAGACTGCCCTTATGCAGGAGCAGATACCTCCTGAGTACCTAGGCCGCGTTTTCGGCCTCTACGGAACCATCATGGCGTGGGCCATGCCCATGGGCCTCGCGGCCCCCTCCGTTTTTGCGGATCTGCTTGGAGCTCCGTTATGGTTCGTCGGCTCTGGAGCGACCATGGTACTGCTTGCGATGGCTATGCTGCTTGCTCCGAGCGTCCGAAACGTGGGGAAAAGAGATACCGGGCGGATTCAATAGCCCAAGTATTCGAAAAAAAGAGGCGGCAGCCATCGGTTCACGCGTCAGCCTTCAAGCCCTTGCGACGACGAGGTATTGCGCCGACATCCCACATCGCGCTCCTTATTCGTCGCCAACTATCATTTTCGGATTTGCCGGCTTGCGCAAGGTCAAAACGCTCGCGCCGGCAATTGGGCAAAGGCGAAAAATCGACGTGAGCAATCTTTTTTGGCATGGCTGCGCTTCCAGTAAAAGGCTAATACACAAAAGGCGGTTCAACCTATGGAACTCATAGTCAAAGCTAAAGACATCTTTTTGGAATATGCCGGCCGCGATATCCTGGATATCGAAGAGTTGGAAATCTACTTCTACGATCGCATCGGCTTGGTGGGAGACAATGGCGCAGGCAAAACCAGCCTGCTTAAAATTCTGAGCGGCAATCTTACCATTGCGGACGCCGACGTCAGGCGCTTCGGCAGCATTGCCCTCATCGGCCAACTCGATGAACTCGACCTTGATGCGGCTCAGGACAGTGGTGAGATGCTCTCCCGTCTCAACGTCGCCGGAGTGGCGCAGGAGACGATGAGCGGCGGGGAGGAAACACGCGCCAAGATTGCCTCTGCACTCTCCCAGCATGCAAGCGCGATCTTCGCCGACGAGCCTACGAGCCACCTCGACCAAGACGGCATCCGCCTTCTCGTCGGACAACTCAAGGCATTTGATGGGGCTCTGCTCATCGTGAGCCATGACCGTCATTTTCTCGACCAGGTGGTAGACAAGATCTGGGAGCTCAAAGACGGCGGTATTTCCGAATTCTGGGGTGACTACTCCGACTATCTGCGACAGAAAGAAGAAGAGCGCAAAGCTCAGGCGACTCGATACGAAGAGGCGATGCGCGAGCGCGATCGCCTCGAAGCCGCCATCGAAAAACAACGGAAAAAAGCACGGCAGGTCGACGCCAAGCGGAAGGCTGCGAAAAAAAGCAACGAGTATGCAGGTCGATTGGGGCATCAGAAAGCAACCGGCACCAAACAGAAGAGGATGTACCAGGCGGCTAAGGACATGGAGAAGCGCCTCGAAGCGCTCGAAGGGATTGAGGCCCCAGATAGCATTCGCGCCGTGCGGTTCCGCCAGAGCAAGGCCCTGGAACTGCATAGTAAATTTCCCATCTCGGCAGACGATTTCAGCTTGAGCTTCGGCAACTGCATGCTCTATGACCACGCGAAATTCGAGATACCGCTCGGTGCCAAAGTGGCCATCACCGGTGGCAACGGTACAGGAAAGACCAGCCTGCTGAAGGCAATCGCTCGACGCGCCGACGGTATCAACATCTCTCCCAAGGCAGAGATCGGTTACTTCGAGCAAACAGGCTACAAGTTCGACGCCCGTCAGTCTGCGATCTCGTTCATGCAGGATGGTTGCGAGTACAGCATGACCGAAATTCGAGGCATCCTCGCCTCTATGGGAATCGGACCGCGCGACCTGACAAAGGACGTTGGCGTTCTCTCGGGAGGCGAAGTCATCAAGCTGCTACTCGCGAAGATGCTGCTGGGCAGATACAACATCTTGCTCATGGACGAGCCTGGAAATTACCTGGACATCAAGAGCGCCGAAGCCCTCGAGCAGATGATGAGCGCCTATGCCGGAACGATAGTGTTCGTCTCCCACGATAAGAGGCTGGTCGAGAACGTCGCAGACATTGTCTACGAAATAAAGGACACCAAGCTAGTCAAAATCTTTCAGCGCGAATAGCCCTAAATGAGCAAGAAATAATCCCCGAACGGAGACAAGGGAGTAAAACGGCAAAGAAAGAGCCTCCGTCCCAACGCAGGGAACGGAGGCTCTTTAATCGCTTTTACTCATCTCCGTCGCTGGTGGCTTTGTCATGACTCTCGTACGAAACGAAACTCAGCGGCATAGTGCGGCACTCAAAATCGCAGGTCAGAACCCTGTCGTCCTACTCCCACTCAATGGTCGCAGGTGGCTTAGGAGTAATGTCATAGGCCACGCGGTTAACGCCAGCAACCTCACTGACAATACGGGAAGAAATGCGGGTCAGCAACTCATAAGGAAGCTTTGCCCAGTCAGCGGTCATAGCGTCGCTCGACTCAACGGCGCGCAGGATAACTGGACGAGCATACGTACGCTCGTCACCCATAACGCCAACGGACTTAATGTCGGGTAGCACGGCAAAGTACTGCCAAACACTGTGCTCGGAGTTACGATCGCCTGTCTCGTCAAAGAGCTGAGCATTGTATGCGTCAATCTCTTCACGAACAATAGCGTCAGCATTACGAAGAATCTCCAGCTTTTCTGGGGTAACGTCGCCAATGATGCGGATAGCAAGGCCAGGACCTGGGAATGGCTGCCTATAGACAAGGTTCTCTGGCAGGCCAAGAGAAACGCCCAGCGCGCGGACCTCGTCCTTGAAGAAGTGATCCAGAGGCTCAATCAGGTCAAAGTGAACGCCCTCTGGGAATGGAATCAGGTTGTGGTGGCTCTTGATAGTTGCCGCCTTGCCGCCGGTCTTACGAGCGCCAGACTCGATAATGTCAGGGTAGATGGTGCCCTGTGCCAGGAACTGAACGCCGTCCAGCTTCTGAGCCTCGTCAAAGAAGACCTTCCAGAACTCGGTACCAATCAGGCGACGCTTCATCTCTGGCTCAGTAACTCCAGCTAAAAGCTCTGCATAGCGCTCCTCTGCATGAACGTGAATCAGAGGCACGTTGAACTGCTTGCGGAAGACCTGCTCAACCATCTCTGGCTCACCCTTACGGAGCATGCCATGGTTAACAAATACGCAGGTCAGCTGATCGCCAATAGCACGATGGACAAGAGCTGCGACAACAGAAGAGTCAACGCCGCCGGAAAGCGCCAAAATAACGCGACCATCGCCAACCTTCTGGCGAATCTCCTCCACCTTCTGCTCAATGATGTTATCCATGGTCCACGTCTTCTCAAAACCACAGATATTGAACAGGAAGTTAGAAAGCATCTGAGAACCGCACTCGGTGTGGTTGACCTCTGGGTGGAACTGAGTGGAATACAGGTTCTTAGCAGCGTTTTCCATAGCTGCGATGGGGCAAACATCGGTAGAAGCGGTAACGGTAAAGCCCTCTGGGACCTCAGACACTGCATCGCGGTGGCTCATCCAAACGGTCTGCTGCTCAGCGGTGCCGTCAAAAATGCGACTCTCCCCTGCGCGGGTCAGATGAGCTGGGCCATACTCGCCCTTCTCGGTGTGTCCAACGGTGCCACCTAGGGTAACCGCCATAATCTGCTGTCCATAGCAGAAACCAAAGACAGGAAGACCAAGCTCCAGAATCTCGGGGTCAATCTTTGGCGCATCCTCAGCGTAAACAGAAGCAGGGCCGCCGGACAAAATAAGCGCAGATGGATTGAGCTCACGAAGCTCATCTGCAGAAATATCACAAGGAACAATCTCGGAGTAGACGTTAAGATCTCGCACGCGACGTGCAATTAACTGGCCGTACTGGGCACCAAAGTCTAGAACTGCAACAAACTGCTTGGGCCTGGACTCGCTCATGCATGACTCCGCTTCTCCGGTTTCCCGGTCATTCTTAGATTCTGCGCCGGCGCGCACTACCGCACGTATGGGCACATATCTCTACCACGAATTTATTGCTATTAATAATACCTTCAACCAGCCATTAACATCACGAGAGATTGCACGCGCCAAAAAGTCTTCTTATTCTGTACGAACAAAAGACGGCAAAGTTCTATAATTTGACGAGAAATGCTACTAATTTCTAACAATTATAAAACACAAAATATGGCGAGAAGAGCAGGTCAAAGACACTATAACTTGAAATGTAATTGTTTTGTGACGACAAAAACTGGTAACAGTTTTTTAAGTACCTATCTGCAATAATTTTCTCACGCACGTAAGACGAATTGGAGTTTGGTTTATGAAAAAAGTACTGGTCAGACTAGGTGCATTTCTTGTGCCATTTATGATTGTTGTTACTTTTGTGACAACATTCGCTTCTGCTGCAACTGTTTCACCGGTTCAAATTACCAGCATGTCTGTGGCTGATGATACCTATACACCAGTAAATGAGATTACCACTGATAATCTGTACCATATTACAATTAACTGGGAATCTACCGCATCTACCGTGGCAGAAGGTGACTATTTTGATATTACTCTGCCCGATAAAGTCCAGTTCACTGCCACACAAAACACAACTCCAATTGAAGTTAAAGATCCTAACGGTGCAACCGTAGCGTGGGCTTATCCAACTCCAGCAGCTGGCAGCATCTTCGGTGGAACTCTGCATGTTGTTTATACAGACTATGCAAACACCCATACTCAAATTAAGGGTACCTTCTCGCTGTCCGCTCTCTACGACCGCGACGCCATCAACGCTGGCGATAATACCCACATTGATTTTGGCGTTAACGGCACCGCTGTTCCTCTCAACATGATTGTTCGTCCAAAAAACACCATTGGCCAAGAGTGGCTCAACAAGTGGGGCGGACCTGTTACCGGTACCGAGTCCGAGGTACTTTGGTATGTTCGTCTTAACTACTCCGCTGCTCACATGACTGGCGTTGAGTTCTCTGACTCCCTCTCTGATAGAAACGGTGGCGACCTGCCAGCATCGGTAACCTACATTACCAACTCTTTCCACCTCTATCGTGCAGACTTTGATGGAACGGGTAACTTTAGCAACCTTCAGGAGGTCACCATTCCAAATGGTGCACTTTCTATTGCAGCTGACGGCCACTCCTACCACCTCAACCTGAGCGGCGTTGACTTCTCCCAGGGTCAGCGTTACCTCCTGCAGTATCGCACTACCTTTATCCCAGGTATGGCTCTGCATAACTATGGTGTGCTTACCAACGCTGGCGGTGCTCCAAGAAGTGAGATTGGCTTTACCTACTACTCTCCAAGCAACTCCGGCGGCGCAATCGGCAATCTTGTCGGCCGTATCCGCATCATCAAGGTTGACGCTGACAACGCAACTACCCAGCTTCCAGGCGCAACTTTTAAGGTAACAAGCGTTGCTAACCCAGCTGATTCTTGGACTCTTACTACAGGCGCCGATGGAACTGCAACCTCCGAGAGGCTCACTACCGGCTCCTACACCATCGAAGAGATCACCGCTCCAGATGGCTATGTGCGTGACGCTACGGTCTACACCGTAAACGTTGACAATCAGTCCGGCACTATCAAGATTATTGAGAACAAGAAGAACGCTCATGCAGACATTCCTGTGCAGAAAGTCTGGAATGGTGCAGAGGGCGGAGCAGTAACTGTTCACCTGCTTGCAAACGGCGTTGACACTGGTAAGACCCTTACCTTGAGCTCTGACAACAACTGGCAGGATTCCTTCACAGGTCTTGAGGCTTATGCTGCTGACGGCTCCGAGATTACCTACACCATCTCTGAAGACGAGGTAGCCGGCTACACCAGCCAGATTACTGGCGACGCAACTCAGGGCTTTGTAGTCACCAACACCCAGGTTCCTCCAACTCCAGAGAAGCCTGCTAAGACTCGCAAGAAGTCCAACCTCCCCTACACCGGAGATGCATCTTCTGTCGCAGGCGTCCTCTTTGGATCTTTGGCAGCACTGGGCAGCGCAGTTGCACTTAAGCGTCGCAAGTAAGTCTGGCGCGCAGTCGTAGCAGCGCGGGCGCGCAGCTCCCACGCAACTTCACAAGAACGTCTTGTCCTCGTGGCAAGGCGTTCTTTTTTGGCGAGAAACCCGTCCATTTTGCAAGGCTCCACAGAACTTCTCGCCTCCTTAATTGCATACAGAAAAATGACCTATTCGGAATCACGTATAAAAAGTGACTAATGTCCTGCATTTAAATTTACTAGGGGTAATATTTATCCATTTTTATTACGTTAAGCTGCACATAGTGTGAAATGTTTGTTGTGAACAATTGTGAAGAACCTGTGAATTTACCTGTACTTTATTTAAAAGGTATTGGAAAAAGAATCGATAAATTCCTTGTACCTGCATAAATATTTGAACTTTAAAAAAGCTATATAAATATATACAGAATCTCAAATAAATTCTCTTTGTAATAGGTGAAAATAGACGCATCTATTGCAAAGGAGTCCTGATGAACAAACGACTGTTTAAGCTGTTAAGTTTTGTCTTCATGCTGGTCCTGGCGCTTCCGCTTGCTGCAAAATCAGCTTTTGCTGAGACTGCAAGTACTGAAGCTGCTACGGGCACCCCTAAAGCGGTTGTCGCAACCATTACAGAGTTTAGAGTTGAAGACCGTTTTGGTAAGCCAGCTACCGAAGTTAACAAGGCAAATGTGTATGCCATTGCTATGACGTGGGACGCCTCTGCAAACGCTAACGTAGCGCCGGGCGATTACTTTGACGTCACCCTCCCTAACGAGATGAGGTTTACCGCAGCTAATCCTCCGTCTACCTTTAACATTACCGATGCAGCAACCGACGAGGTCATGGCAGTAGCTCACGTCACCCCTGGTACCGATGGTTTTGGTGGAAACATGCGTGTTGTCTTCACCGACTACGTTAACAACCACACTGACCTGCGTGGTACCGCTCGTCTTGGTTTTACCATTGATTCACAGCGTGTTCAGACAGGTACCGGTAAGTCTTTTATCTTTACTGTCTCTGGCAGCCCTGTTCCTGTAACGTTTGACGTCACCGCTCCTGGCACCATTGGTACTGAGTACCTCTCCAAGTGGGGCAAGATTATCGATGGTAACGCTAACGAAATCCAGTGGACTGGCCGCATCAACTACTCTGGTGGTAACTTCCGCAACGTCCGTCTACACGACCAGCTCCTTGACCAGGGCGGCGGAGATCTTCCTGCAGAGATTAGGTATGTTCCAAACACCTTTGAGCTCTGGAGCGCTCGCTTTGACGAGTACGGCTCAACCATTCCTGGAACCGCTACGCGCATCCCTATTACCCCAGGTATGCTCACCATTTCTCCTGATGGACAGTCGTTTGATCTTGACCTTTCTGGCATAGACCTCAGCAACGGTCAGAGCTTTAAGTTCACGTATCGCACCACCTATGCTCCTGGTGTTGCCCTGCGTAACCTCATCAAGATGTACTCCGATAACCATGAATACAGCTCCGATTGGGTATATCGCAACGCAACTTCTGGTGGAGAAGGCACTTCTACCATCATCGCTCGTATCCGTATCATTAAGGTTGATAAGAACGACCACAACACCAAGCTTGCGGGTGCAGTCTTTAAGGTAACCAGTACCACCGATCCATCCAAGACCTGGACTATTACTACTGGTGAGGACGGTACCGCTACCACCGAGAAGCTCCCTGCTGGCACCTACAGTGTTCAGGAGATTACCGCTCCTGCTGGCTACCAGCTCAATACTGATACGTATAACCTCACTGTTTCTGCAACCAACGGCGTTATTAAGACCGTTGAGGACGAGAAGACCCCAACAGTTGACGTACAAGTTAACAAGACATGGGTGGGAACTGTAGGCGGTCCTGTTACCGTCAGGCTCTACAAAGACGGCGTTGCTAGCACCGAGACAGTCACTCTTGACCAGACTAACGGTTGGACAGGTGCTTTCACCGGTCTTCTCAAAAACGATGCAACAGATGGTCACGCTATTGCGTACACCGTAGCAGAAGAGAACGTTCCTGCTGGATATACCAGCGCAGTCTCGGGCAACCAGACTGACGGTTTCACGGTTACCAACACTGAGATTCCACCAAACACTCCTCCTACCACGCCTCCAAATACCCCACCAAATACACCACCTGCAACTCCTCCATCAGAGACTCCTAAGAAGCCAAAGAAGAAGCAGCCAAAGCTTCCTGAGACTGGCGACTTCTCCGAGATTGCTCTTGTTGCCGTAGCTACCGTGGGCAGCGTTATTACGACGCTTGGCTATGCTCTGAAGGATCGCCGTAAGTAAGGCAGCGTTGCGCAGCAAGTAACGCTATGAGCAAAAGTTGCTCGTACTTCTCGCGCCAAGCTCCACGAACTTCTCGCACACATCCCCGCTTCACACGTTGAAGCGGGGATTTTTTGTGGCAGGTTTGTTTCCATGCAGCACAAAGACGCAAAATTGCGTATAGTAGATGTTTGACAAAACGCATTGGGCAAAACGCAGATTAAACACAAAGGAGCCCCAATGGCCAGAAGGTCACATTCATCTCAGAATCACGGTCACAACAGCCGTGATAGGTACGAAGATGCCCCTGAGTACGATACAGAGGACTTCGCACAGGACGATTATGACGCTTATAATCAGGGCGCATATCAGCCTCGCACGCTGGGCAGCGTTCGAAGCGCAGGTGCAAGTTCTGCACGCAACAATCACGAATCCCACGGCTCCAGATTTACGCGCGAGCCTTTGATTGGCCAGACCAACGTCGGCGACGAGTGGCCTGAAGAAGCCCCAGCTCAGCAGCAAAAACACACCCACTTTGCTGCACATCGAGCGGGTGCCGTCAGCCATGCGCCTTCTCGCGCCGAAGGCGTTGGGGCATACTCTAAGAAGCGTCAAGGATCTTCTCGCGGTCGTGGTCTTAAGATCTTTGCCGGCATTCTGGGCACGTTGCTGCTGGTAGCAGGCGTAGCATTTGCGTGGTGGATGCTGGATACCAACTCAAAACTTCGCCAGGGCTTGGATGCAAACCTGCAGGCCACGCTGGTACAGGTTGCACCGTCTGACCCGTTCTACATGCTGCTTCTGGGCGTGGATAAGGACGAGGGTCGCGCAGAGAACTGGGGTGATTCCGACGCAAACTTCCGCGCCGACACTATCATTCTGGCTCGCGTGGACCCCAAAAACAAGAAGATTACTCTGATTTCCATCCCCCGAGACACTATGGTTGACCTGGGAGAACACGGAAAGCAGAAGATCAACTCCGCATACAGCTATGGCGGCGCATCCGGAATGGTCGAGGCCGTTTCTAAGCTGGCAAACGTTAACATTTCGCACTATGCCGAGGTAGACTTTGAGTCGTTCACCAAGATTGTGGACTCTATTGGCGGCATTACGGTCAACCTGCCCGTTGCTGTTTCTGACATGCAATACTCAGGCATCGACCTTCCTGCCGGCGAGCAACAGCTCAATGGCCAGCAAGCGCTCGGCCTTTCTCGCAGTCGCCACGCATACGACAACTACGGCGCCGGCGATTTCTACCGCGCGGCTAACCAGCGCATGATTTTGACGGCCATTGCCAAGAAAGTCCTGCAGCTGGACCCCGTTTCTATGTCCGGTGCCGTGTCTACCATGGCCGAGAGCGTAACTACTGACTTCAACGTTACTGACATTGTGGGCCTGGCCATGTCGTTCAGGGGCATGGATACATCCAAGGATATGTATTCCGCGCGCACGCCGACAACGTCCGAGCTCATTGATGACGTGTGGTATGAGATTGTCGATAAGAGCGCGTGGAAGACTATGATGGACCGCGTAAACCAGGCGCTGCCTCCTCTGGAGGATGCAAGTGCTGACGAAACCACAGGCGTTGTGGGTACCGTTGGAGGAGACCCTTCGGCTATCGACAGCATCAAGCCTGACTACACCGGAGAAGTTGCCGTGCTCAACGGCACCGACGTTCAAGGGCTTGCAGCTCAGAAGGCTGGCATCCTGAAGACTAAGGGCTACACCGCTTACGCCGACAGCTCTCTGGAGCATCCAACCGACTCGATTATCATCTACGACGGCACGCGTACGGGCCTGGCAAAGGCCGTTGGCGTTGCAAAAGCGCTGGACATCCCTACCGCCAACATCAAGGCAAACGACGGTTCCTACCCCACCGACACAGATATCACCGTGGTCCTGGGCACCGATCAGGCTCCAAAGCGCTAGCGGCTCGCAGCGCGACACACGGCAGCACGCGACCCGCAGCGACACGCGACCCGCAGCGACGCGCGACGCGCGGCCCGCTACGGCGTGCGCCACACAGCGCACTACCCCACCCCACACAAAAACGGGCGAGAAGACCGATCTTCTCGCCCGTTTCATGTTAACTATCAGCAGTTTTGTGGCCTAGACGTTGAAGCGGAAGTGCATGACGTCGCCGTCCTCGACCACGTACTCCTTACCCTCGATGCGTAGCTTGCCCGCAGTCTTGCAGCCGGCCTCGCCGCCCAGCTCAACGTAATCGTTGTAGCTGGCAACCTCAGCCTTGATGAAGCCGCGCTCAAAATCGGAGTGGATGACGCCGGCGGCCTCGGGAGCCTTAGCGCCAATGCGGACGGTCCACGCCCTGACCTCCATAGGGCCAGCGGTGAAGTAGCTCTGCAGGCCAAGCAGCTTGTATGCTGCCTGAGCAAGCGTCTCCAGGCCGGAGTGCTCAAGTCCCAGGGACTCCAGATACTCAGCAGCCTCCTCTGGATCAAGGTCAGCAAGCTCAGCCTCGACACCTGCGCAAACAGGGATGGACTCGACGCCGTTGATGACAGGAGCCGGCTCGGTAAGCATGTCCTCGTCGACGTTTGCGACGTACAGGATTGGTTTCATGGTAAGCAGGAAAAGATCACGAGCAGCCAGACGCTCCTCATCGGTCATCTCCATGTCAGCAGCGCGATTGCCCTCGTTCAGCCACTCCTGAAGGCGCTTTGCCACGTTGAGCTTGGGCTGGAGGTCCTTATCGCGCTTAGCCTCTTTCTCCAGCTTAGGCAGGGCACGCTCAATAGTGCCCAGGTCAGCAAGGATGAGCTCCGTCTGGATGATGTCCACGTCCTCATCAGGATTGACGCGACCCTCAACGTGAATGACGTCGGGATCTTTGAAGTAACGAACAACCTCGCAGATAGCGTCGGTGTTGCGAATGTTTGCCAGGAACTGGTTGCCTAGACCCTCGCCCTCGTTTGCGCCCTTGACCAGGCCAGCGATGTCCACAAACTCAACGGTTGCAGGCATGATACGACCAGGATTGACAATCTCGGCCAGCTTCTGAAGCCTTGCGTCGGGCACGTCAACGATGCCCACGTTAGGGTCGATGGTAGCAAACGGATAGTTTGCGGCCAGGCCACCCTTGCGGGTCAGCGCGGTGAACAGCGTGGATTTACCAACGTTTGGCAGGCCAACGATACCAATTGAAAGCGACATGTGAGTCCTCTTGTTGTCGGTGGACGGTTACGGTTACTTGCGTTTCTGGCGAGAAGAACGAGCAGCTAGAAGCGTTGTGCTCTGTGTTAGCAGCCGCGTGCTACTCCCCATTATCCTCTTTTGGAGGTTGTTGTGCGGCGGCGGTAGAACTCTTGTCTGAGTCCTCGGAAATCGAGTCTGCCAAGTGTTTGAGCTGCTCCTTGCCGGTGTCAAAAATGAAGCGAGCTTTACGGCGAGCCAAAGCCTCAAGACGCTCGGTCTCCTCGGCCTTGCGATCACGAACAACTAGCTCAGAAGTGTTCATCGGCACCATCGTAAGAGCACCAGGCTCTGGGCAGACAATTTCGCAGGCGCCGCAGTTGACGCAGAACGGCATCTTGATGGTTAACTTACCGCGCTCGTCGATGTCAATTGCATGCGTTGTGCAGGTGTTTTTGCAGTCGCCACAAACGGTGCACTTGCTGGAATCCCAGATAGGAGCCTCGAGCTTCACGTAAGGAGCCAGGTCTGGATCGTGCTGGAGGGCGCCCATGACCAGACGGCGATCCTGCGTGAGCATGGACTGCCTCATGTCGGTAGTGCGCAGGCCCATCACGTCATCAAGCTGCGTCTGAAGCTTATCCAGAGAGCGAGCGTGCGAGTTGATGCGGTCAGCGATTGCTTTGGCGCCCGCAAGAACAGGCGTCGACGCAGATACCAGGCGTTCTGCACCGTTCATCGCGTTGGAGATGAACTGAGAACGGATATACGCACGCGTGAAGTTGTGGTTGAGGTTGTTACCGTCGACCTCAAGACCAACCGTAGCACCCGTCCACTCCTCAGCAGTTGCGATGGCCTGGGTATATGCTTCCTCGCCAGTGGTGGTGCGACAACGGTCGCAAACGCCCAGTGGCAGGTAAACACTTACGTTGTCAAAGTCCGTAAGGATCGAGAACCAAATGTCGGCCGAGAGCATACCCACGCAAGGCAGGCAAATCTCGTTGCCCTCAGGTTTTCTCGCCAGAGCTCGAGTGCAGGTGATGTAGCACTGCTCGTACGCGGAGGCCGCGCGAGCTACCTGGTCATACAGCATGCGGGACGTGTGGCGGCGCGTGTTAAACGTCTCGGTTGGGCACGCAGCAACACAGAGGCCGCACTGCAGGCAAGCCTCGTCGTCGATGCGCACGGACTGGTTATGGATATCAATGCAATTAGCTGGGCAAACGTCCAAGCAACGAGAGCATGCCTCAGCTTTTCCCGAGGCGCACCTCAGGCAGCGATTAGCGTTTGACCAGGGGATTTCCTTGTAGTCCATTGGCTCAAACGGCTTGTCCGAATTTGGGTCAATAGACAGGCTTCCCATAAGCGCGTCGAGCGGGTTAGAGAGCACCTGGAGGGAGTCCTGGATGTCAATGAGGTCGTCGAGAAAATCTCGCTCCTCGTTACGATTCTGGTTCTGAGCCATGGTGCCTCCTCTCCTTTGGCGCGTGGCGGATTAACGGTGCAGTCGCAGCGGCGTACTGGCCGCGGGTGCAGTTGCGGCGTAGTCACAGTCGCAGCCGCGGTATGGCCGCGGTCGCAAATAAACATTTTAACCTGTAGCGACCAATAATTCCGCTCAAATGACGTCACATTCATACGATTTCGATTAATGGACGCTGAGCGGGAAAACGTTGCAGTTACGACAAGACGGGTTTCTCGCCTGCGACTAGACGGGATTCTCGCCCACAACAAGACGGGATTCTCGCCAAGTGGGCGCAGCGGCAAAAAAATCGGGCCCAGCGAGAAGCTGGACCCGATTGAAGTGACTCGAAGGTGCGGTTTAGTACATGCCGCCCTGGCCGCCCTGAGCAGCTGCACGAGAAATGGACTCCTCGATGGTGGTGTCCTTTGGCATCTCGGAAACAGTTGCCTCGGTGATGAGGATGAGGGATGCAACGGAAGCTGCATTCTGAAGTGTGGTGCGGGTGACCTTAACTGGGTCAAGAACGCCCATCTCAATCATGTCGCCATACTGTCCGGAAGCGGAGTCAAGACCCTGACCGGTTGGGAGTGCCTTGATCTTCTCGACAACTACGCTGCCCTCGAAGCCAGCGTTGTTAGCGATGGTGCGAACTGGAGCCTCAAGTGCCTTGCGGATGATCTCGACACCGATCTTCTCGTCTGCGTCAGAGGTCTGAACGCTGTCCAGGACAGAGGAAGCAGCCAGGAAGGAAACGCCGCCACCTGCGACAATGCCCTCCTCGACAGCTGCACGAGTTGCCTGAAGTGCGTCCTCGATGCGGTGCTTGATCTCCTTGAGCTCAACCTCGGTAGCTGCGCCAACCTTGATGACTGCAACTCCACCAGCAAGCTTAGCAAGACGCTCCTGGAGCTTCTCGCGGTCGAAGTCAGAAGTGGTGTTCTCAATCTCAGCCTTAATCTGGGCGATACGCTCGTCGATTGCCTCCTTGGAGCCAGCGCCACCAACGATGGTAGTGGTCTCCTTAGTGACCTTGACGGACTTAGCGCGACCGAGCATCTCTGCGCTGATCTCGTTGAGGTTAACGCCGAGCTCCTTGATGACTGCCTGGCCGCCAGTGAGAACAGCGATGTCCTCGAGCATGCGCTTACGACGGTCGCCGTATGCAGGAGCCTTGATTGCGCAGACGTTCAGAACGCCACGGAGCTTGTTGAGGATGAGGGTGGTCAGAGCCTCGCCGTCGACGTCCTCAGCCATGATGAGCAGAGGTGCGCCCTGCTTCTGGACTGCCTCAAGGATAGGCAGGATGTCCTGGATGGAGGAAATCTTGTTGTCTGTCATGAGGATGTAAGGATTGTCCAGCTCAGCGGTAAGAGTCTCGTTGTTGGTTGCGAAGTAAGGGGAAACGTAGCCCTTGTCAAACTGCATACCCTCAACGGTGTCGATGTCGATGCCGAAGGTCTGGGACTCCTCAACAGTGATGACGCCGTCCTTGCCGACAACGTCCATAGCATCAGAAATCTTGCCACCGATAACTGGGTCACCTGCGGAAATGGTACCAACGGAAGCAATCTGCTGCTTGGTTGAGACCTCCTTTGCGATACCCCTCATCTGAGCGACAACGGCCTCAACAGCCTTGTCGATACCGCGACGGATTGCGATTGGGTTTGCGCCAGCTGCAACGTTGCGGAGGCCCTCGTTAACGATGACCTGTGCGAGCAGGGTTGCGGTGGTGGTACCATCGCCGACGGTGTCGTTAGTCTTGGTTGCAACCTCTTTGACCAGCTGAGCGCCCATGTTCTCTACTGGGTCCTTGAGCTCAATCTCGCGAGCAACAGAGACGCCGTCGTTAGTAATGGTTGGTGCGCCGTAAGAACGCTGCAATGCGACGTAGCGACCCTTAGGTCCAAGAGTGGTAGTTACGGCATCTGCCAGGGTGTTTACGCCCTTAGCAAGCTTGGCACGAGCGTCGGTGCCAAAATCGATATCTTTAGCCATGGTATTCCTCCAAAATAGCTGAACTTACAAGTAAAAAGCGGACGAACAAGCTGCGAACGGACGAGCCGCGAGCAAACGAGCTGCGAGCGACTAGTCCTCGAGGACAGCAAGGATGTCGTCAGCACGAAGAAGCAGAAGCTCCTGGCCGTCTACCTTGACCTCGGTGCCACCGAACTTGCCATAAAATACCTGGTCGCCGACTTTAACATCAAGAGCGATGCGATTGCCATTCTGATCAAGCTTGCCAGTTCCAACTGCGAGAACCTCACCGCGCTGAGGAAGCTCCTGAGCTGCGGATGCAATGTAGAGACCAGAGGATGTCTTCTCCTCTTTTGGAGCAGGCTTTACCAGAACACGATCTCCAAGTGGCTTCAAATTCATAATGAAAACCTCCCTTTCGGGCCAAGCCCGATATTGGCGCCAAGCGCCCTTTTCCAACGCTATTAGTTATTCCACACGGGAAAACAATTTATACGAAATATTGTGAAAATCTTACAAAACCGACTTAGATTTTCTGTAGGCGTGCAGTATAAGCCGTCAACGGTTATGCGCGAACAGATGGGCGCTCGTGACACGCGTGTGCTACGTGCGGGTGACATGCGACTAACCGCAGCTAACGCAATGTCCAGGCTGTGTCCACCTGCAATTTCTTGCCATTAGCATAAATTTTGGTGCAAAACTTTGCTTCGTGCATATTCTGCTAGTGATATTCGTGATTTTGCATAGGAAAAATGAACACCTCTTTGGGAGGGTCCAATTTGGGTAAAAAATGCGTTTAGTTGGGGATGAAATGGAGTATTCAGAAAAATTGCATCTACATTTTACCAGGTGGCAAATTCTATCCAGATTTTTGATTATTTGTCCAAAGCAAAACACCAGGTAGATTTGATGCATAGAATCACACAATTTCTGTAAACCCCAACTAAACGCATTTTTTACCACTTGGGAGTCATTTTTGGGCCAAAACCGCCTCTTCCTTACTCGTAGTAAAAATCCACCTGCATAAAAGTACCCAGCTATTCATATACATGAATAGCTGGGTACTGAACGTCATCATTTGCTGCACGGCAGAATTTGCGTCAACGTCATCACGGTACCTCGCACCATCGAGCAACGCCAGCTAGGCCTCCAGGCTCTCCAACTCAGAGAGCCAAAGCGAGCTAGAAGCGTCGGATGGCATGCGCAGGTCGCCGCGCGGAGACAGCGAAACCGAACCAACCTTTGGTCCGTCGGGCATCGCCGAGCGCTTGAACTGCTGCGAGAAGAAGCGGCGGTAGAATACCTTCAGCCAACGCACGATAGTCTCGTGGTCGTAAATCTCCTGGTCAGTGCCTGTACCAAACGCGCACTCGGTAAGACGTAGAACCTTGAGTGGACCGCTTCCGTGACGAAGCACATGGAACAAGAAGAAATCATGCAACTCGTATGGGCCAACCAGGTCCTCCGTCTTCTGCTCAATGGAACCGTCTGCCGCGGATGGCAGCAGCTCAGGAGAAACCGGTGTGTCCAGAACGTCGCGCAAAACGTGAGCAATTTCGTCCTCGCCCTGCTCCTCATAAGCGTCTGCACAGTAATCAACAAGGTATCTGACCAGCGTCTTTGGCACCGAAGCATTCACGCCGTACATGGACATCTGGTCGCCGTTGTACGTTGCCCAACCAAGCGCCAGCTCGGAAAGGTCGCCCGTGCCAATGACCATGCCGCCCACCTGGTTGGCAACGTCCATCAGAATCTGCGTGCGTTCGCGAGCCTGGGCGTTTTCGTACACAACGTCGTGAACGTCCTGGTTGTGGCCGATATCTGCGAAGTGCTGCAGCACGGAATCCACAATGGAAATCTCGCGCAGGTCGGCGCCAAGCGACTGCACCAGCTCAATAGCGTTGGTGTACGTGCGGTCCGTGGTGCCAAATCCCGGCATCGTCACAGCTACAATGCCCGAGCGGTCGTATCCTAGCTGGTCAAACGCTCGCACCGTGACGAGAAGGGCCAGCGTAGAGTCAAGTCCACCCGAAATGCCAATAACCGCGTGGTCAGAGCCGGTGTGTGCCAGCCTTGAAGCCAAACCGTGAGCCTGAATCGACAGAATCTCCTCGCAGCGTGTTGCGCGAGCGTCATCCATCGCGGGCACAAACGGATGTGGGTCAACGTACCTGGTCAGGGGCGTGCGGATTGCAAGCTCGACGCCCTCGCCCTCGCTGTCGTGGCCGTGACCTGCGGCGGCGTGCTCGTTGCCGTGACCTGCGGCGGTGTACTCGTTGCCGCTCTCACCGTCAAACTCCAGCGAGAAATACGTGGTCAGGTGCTTGTAGTCCTCCGGCGTCGGAGCAACCTCAAACGTCGACGTGCGCCTGCGGTCAGCCGCCAGCGACAGCACGTCAATCTCGGACACGGCAATACCCTCGCCAAACACGCCAGAATCGGCGAGCACACGGCCATTCTCGACAACAAGATCATGGCCCGAGAAAACCAAATCGGTCGTAGACTCGCCCTCGCCTGCACTGGCGTAAACGTAGCCACAGATCAGATGCGCGCTCTGCTGCGCAACCAGCTGACGACGGTATGCGGACTTGCCAGCCAGCGCAGGCGACGCGGACAAGTTGCAGATCAGCGTGGCGCCGGCAACGGCGTGTGCATTTGACGGCGGCATGGGCACCCAGAGGTCCTCGCAGATCTCCGCGCCCACGACCAGCTCAGGGATGGTGTCGCACGCAAACAGCTGGTTGGTACCAAACGGCACCTCGCCAAGCAGGCCAAAGTCCACACTGGTGACCGTCTTGGGGCCAGAAACAAAGTGTCGACCCTCGTAAAACTCGTTGTACATGGGCACGTAGCGCTTAGGCACCAGGCCCAAAAGCTCTCCCCTAAAGAGAACGGCAGCGCAGTTGTAGAGCTTGCCGGCTACGCGAACAGGCAGGCCTAGCAGCAGCAACGCGTCAACGTCGGCCGTGCGAGCAGCAATGGAAACCAAGCCGCGCTCGGCAGCGTCCAGGAGCGCATCCTGCCAGAACAGGTCCTCGCAGGTGTAGCCCGTGATGCAGAGCTCGGGCAGCACGACCACCTTGGCGCCGCGATTACCTGCGGCTTCTTCGATGGCAGCCAGGCAGCTCTCCACGTTAAACGCCACGTCGGCCACGCGGACGCGCGGCGTGATACTTGCAACTTTGATGAATCCGTCTTGCACAATTGCCTCCTTACATGCCGCTTGGGACAACGGGTGCCGCACCCGACGACCACGATCCTAGCTGCGCGTTGGGGTTTGCGTCCAAGGTCAATGACGAGAAACCCTGCGTACGGTAGCTACGAAGTGCGCCGACGGCAATCATTGCGGCGTTGTCTCCGCAAACCGACATCGGAGGCACCGTTACTCGAACGCCCATACGACCAAAGGTTTCCTTATATGCAGCTCTAAGTGCGGGGTTTGCAGCTACGCCGCCACCCACGCAGAAATCGGAGACACCTGTCTCCTCAACAGCGGTTTTAGCCTTTGCAACCTGCACGTCAATAACTGCCTGCTCAAACGAGGCAGCCAAGTCTGGCAGATTGATTGCTCTACCTGCGCGATTCTCGCCCTCAATGTAGGTGATAACGGCGGTCTTTAGGCCAGAAAGACTAAAGGAATAGTCGCCGCTGTGCATCATCGCGCGCGGGAAGTGGATGGCCTTAGGATTGCCCTGAGCTGCAAGTTTGCTGATCACGGGGCCGCCTGGATAGCCCAGGCCCAGCGCCTTAGCAACCTTGTCAAATGCCTCGCCCACGGCGTCGTCAATAGTGGATCCCAGGACCACGTAATCTCCCCAGGCACGCACGTGCACCAGCATAGTATTGCCGCCCGAGACCAAACTGGCCACAAATGGCGGCTCCAAGTCGGGCGTCTCAAACAGGTTGGCCAGCAGGTGGCCTTCCAGGTGATGGACGGGAATAAGTGGCAGGTCAGTGGCCACACAGAAGCCCTTGGCAAACGCCACACCCACAACAAGTGCGCCAACAAGGCCAGGACCTGCGGTAACACCAACGGCGGCCAGGTCAGACGGCACCAGCGTGTCGCAACCAAAGTGCGCACCCGCGCGGGCCATGGTCTCCTCAAAAAGACCCACAATGGCCTCGGTATGTTTGCGAGAAGCAATCTCGGGCACGACGCCGCCAAAGCGAGCGTGGAAGTCAATTTGCGTTGCGACAACATTTGCGCAGACCACACCGTGTGAATCCATGATGCACATGGCGGTCTCGTCGCACGAGGACTCCAGACTGAGAATCAAATCCCCTGCCTCACGCAGTGCCGCAAGCGTCTCTTCAGAGCGCTCACCTGCAACAATAGGCCATGGACGCACCGATGCGTGAGGCTCGGGGTTTCTGGCCTCAAAGCCCGCGCCAACCACCAAAGGCAGCTGCGCTGTCATCAACAGCGCCGCACAATCTGGACCGTAATATCCCGGACGACGACCAACCTCGGCAAATCCCAGCTTGCTATAGGCACCCTGAGCTGGAGCGTTATCCTCCTCCACCTCAAGGGTAATCGCGGATGCGCCCAGCATCTGAGCATCGTATGCCACGCGTTCTACCAGCTTGGATGCAATTCCTTGGCGGCGACGCTCGGGCGCAACCACCACTTCTTCCACCTCAAACTGAGCTCCTGCCAGACGACCGCCCGCAAAACCAATAACCGTTCCGCGGTCGTGAGCCAGCCACCAGCTGCGCCCAACGCCCGAAAGCTCGTCATAGAACGTCTGCTTTGACCAGGCCGAATGCGCAGCGTCGGCATACGTTGCTGCCTCCAGCTCCGCCACCTGATCAAGATCGTTCATCGTCATAGGACGAAGCTGCAGGTGAATATCAGCCAACGCATCATCCACGCCGGTCAGGACCACCGTTGCCGGCTCTTTGAGGCCCAAACGCTTGCGCTCCGACTCCTCCGCATCCGAAAGACGCGTGTAAATGGGCAGCACCAGCGCCGGATCGCCCGCACCCGCCTGCTGATACTCGGGCATGCACACCGCACGTACCAGGCCTTCTCCTGTTGGGAACCACGTTGCTTCATCGGTATATGTCGAGAAACCCGCGCGCTCAAAACGCTCACGGTACTTCACTAAACCATTGCCCGTAAGCGTGATCTGGTCCTTATCAGTCCTGCTCGACCACTCCTCCACACAAGCGTCTGCCTTGAGGACGGTCTCCACCGGGAAAGTTCTATGTGCTCCAGCGTCATCCAGCAGGTAGATGCCCGGATAGACCTCGCCGCGCATGGCGTCTGCAACAACACCAACGGTGCCGCGCACGCCCGCCTTCCACGCGCTGAACGCCATGGCATCAAGTGCGCTTGCGCCGTAAAGTGGCAGGCCAGAGCCGCACGCAATGCCTTTTGCGGTAGCCACGCCAATGCGTACTCCCGTGAACGATCCAGGTCCTCGACCTGCGATAACAGCGTCAACGTCGGTCATGGTCAGACCAGCAGCCTTAAGCACCTCCTGGACCGAGCCCACAAGCTCCACGTTTGCCTGGCGACGGCACAGGTGATCCGTTGACGCTAGCACCTCAACGTCAAACCCGCCGTCCGCGGCCGCTACGCTGTCCGCCGCAGCGGCATCACGCCTGGTCAGACGCGCGACCGTACACGCCAGCATGTCTGTAGACGTATCAACCGCAAGCACTACGTTTGTTTCATTTTTTATAGCAAGCATAAACACTCTTCTCGGCGTAAAAACGCCTTGTATCACGCCAATATTTCTTCTTGTAACTCTATAACTATACGCCAAGCCACGCCC
>CALHVU010000050.1 GCA_938036925.1 uncultured Atopobium sp. | reverse complement strand
GGTGTGTTTTGAACTGCCTCCTATTTCTCGTGTCCAAGAAATGGGAGGCAGTTCACGAATGTCAGGCACTTTGCAATCAATTGTGGTTTTCTCCTCAATACGTTAGGTTTAACCTTACGGTCATCCCAACTTTTAACCTACTCGGATTAGTTTTCAGCCTTCTTGATCTTCTCGCCAAGTTTTTTATCAATGAAGACGTAGAGGTAACCCAGGGCAACAAAGATGACAATCAAAATCACAATGGTCAACGCAACCGTTGGGACGCCTAGCTTGTCAAAGTCCATAAACCCATAAGGCCAGCGAGACTTCTCTTTAATCTGCACACCAAAGCCAAGAACTAAGACGATGATGTACGCAAAATATGTGAGTGGATACAAAGGCCAGATCAGAGGCTCTTTAAAACTCATAGTAGGCTTCTCGTCAAAGAGCAGCCAGTCCAAAACGGCGCAGATAGGAATCACATCATGCAGAATAAAATTGTTGAACTTAAAGACGCCGTTCACAAAGACCTCGCCGTGATCAAGTAGGAAGTAAGCTACCAGGCCAGTTACGGTAATGCCCAGCATAAGCGTGTGTTTGACCGTTGGCATCCATGGTTTCTGAGCGGTCTCGGGATGTTTGTAAGCCTGGAATAGCGCGCCCCAAAAATAAGCTACAAGCAGCAGATTAGAGATGTTGGTGAAGTAATACAAGAAAGAAACGCGGAAGTTCATTCGGAAGACGCCCGCAGAATCACACAGCACAAAGGTGCCAATCACAGCAATAAACAGCTTAAAAAAGAACGACGCTTTCTTTGATTTAATCAACGCAGTACCTCCTTCTGTAAAGCGAGAGGTCACTGTAACCCTAGCGCACCGTGGTAAAAATACGTAATTCTCAGAGTTAACAGTTATGTTTCAAATGAAAAAGATTCAAAAAAATGCGGTCTTCTCGCTTTTGTGGCGAGAAGACCGTGGAAGTTCAAAGCTTACAATGCAAGACTCGGTATGCGTGGAGAAACTAGTCTCACGGTATCTACCAGCGCTTACTTACGGTAGCGCGTGCTTGATTACCAGAATTGGATGGTGTAGGAGCAGTCGAGGTCCTGTGGATTTCATGACCTCTTTAACGCGAGCACGCATCTCTTTACCGTAGCAATGCGATTTGCATTTTGAGCAAAACGTCTTTGTCTCAATGTGAGGACAGCGGTCCACACGCGTATGCGCATACTTCTCAAGCTCAGCACACTCGTCGCACAGAGGCTCATGAGCTTTGGTGTGATGGTACTTCTCGCAATAAAAACGAATCATGAGCGAAATAAGATCTTTTTCTTTTTGACGTTTCTGCGCAATTTCTTCAGGTGTCATCAGCTCACTCGTCCCCCATCAACGGTGTAAACAACATCTGCAATTCCCATGGTAGATGCCCTGTGAGAGACAAGAACCACAGACTTGCGCTCAGTTTCTTTATCAAGCGAGCGCAAGATAATTGCCTCGTTTAGGCTGTCTAGATTACTGGTTGGCTCGTCAAGCAGCATGAGTGGCGCGTCATGCAAGAATGCGCGAGCAAGGCCAATGCGCTGGCGCTCTCCGCCAGAAAGTGAGTCGCCAAGCTCTGCAACAGGCGTATCGTACCCCTGGGGCAGCGTGGAAATGTACTCGTGAATTGAAGCCTTCTTGCACGCCTCAACAATCTCTTCATCCGTTGCATCAAGCTTTGCAATGCGGAGATTGTTCTTGATGGAATCGTGATACAGATGCGTATCCTGCGTCATGTAACTCTCAAGATCGCGCAGGTTAGAGGTATTAACCTGCTCCAAAGGGGTTCCAGAAATTTCAATGGCACCAGGCGTTGCTGGCCAGAAACGCATCAAAAGTTTTAGCAGCGTAGACTTGCCTGAGCCGCTCTTTCCCACAATTCCCACGATCTTATCGGTAGGAATATCCACAGAGATATTGTCCAGAATCTGCTCGTTATCATATGCAAATGAAAGCTCAGATACACGCACGCCTTCATAGGAAATGTCTTTTTGGTCCACTACATCTTCAACCAGGGGCTGTTCGTCCAGAATATCCAAAACACGGTTGCCTGCAGCAAACGTACTGGTCAGCGTTGTGCCCAGAGCTGCCAAAGCAACAACAGGCCCAAACGAGCTCATCAGTGCAATGGTGACAATAAAAGCTTCATTCATAAGAATCTGCTGGTTATAGGCCAGGTAGAACGAACTAAAGAACATAATAAGGCTGGAGAGCAAAATAACCGTTGAGGTGACCGCATCGTTGACACCAAATGCCTTCTTAACTGCCTGTTGTCTGTCGCTTAACTGATCAGCAAGCTTACTGGAGCTCTCAAGCATTTGAGCGCCCGTGTTGTACTGCAGAATCTCGTCAAGACCACGCAGGTTATCAAGGGTAACCGTAGACAGCTTGCCCGCAAGATCTCTTGCTTCAGCAGAGTCTTGCTCGGAGCGTTTAGACATAGCAAGCGGAATTGCCACGCCAACTACCAGGTAAGAAACAAGTGCAATAACACCCAAAATCCAGTTGGTGCTGCCCACAATAAACCACACCATAACAATGCAGAACACAACCGCAATGCAGATAGGCGAGATAGTGTGTGCGTAGAAAACCTCAAGCAGCTCAATGTCTGAGGTAATGACACTCATCAGGTTACCTTTATTTTTGACCTCAAGCTTTGCAGGGGCAAGCTTTCTTAACGCCGTGAACACACGGTCTCTAATAAGCGCAAGCAGTTTAAACGCAATAAAGTGGTTGCATTCCTGCTCGGCATAACGCAGCAGACCGCGGACCAGGGCAAACAAAAGCATGCCACCAAAAAGCAGCACCATAGGAGAAGATGAAGCAAAGCCCATAGCGCTGAGCAGTGCATATGCTCCAAAAATGCTGATGAACGTGGCGGCAAGGTTACCCAAAACGCCCATCAAAATTGCAAGTATCATAAAGCCAGCCAGCGGACGAACCAGCCCCACCAGCCTCAACATAATGGTGAGCGCACTACGGCGAGAAGTACGTGCAGTTGTGGCGCTGTTCTTAACTTCTGTTTTCATTACGCCTCAACTCCTTTCACATAATTCTCAAGCTCAGTCTGGGCCCGCGTCATTCGTTTGTACTCGTCATTTGTTGCAAGCAACTCTTGGTGCGTTCCACTTCCAACAACACGACCATGCTGCATAACAACAATCTGATCAGCATTTTTAACGTTTACTAAGCGGTGAGAAATTACCAGCACCATCTTTGTCTGAGCAAGCTGGTGAACCTGCTGCATAATAACGTCTTCACTCTCAACATCAATATTTGAAGTAGCTTCATCAAAAATGTACATCTGGCTATTGTGAAGCAAGGCTCTGGCCAGTGCTAATCTCTGACGCTGACCACCAGACAAGTTGGAGCCCTTCTCGGCAACTGGCGCGTCAAGTCCACCCAAAGACTTTACGAACTCAGCAAGATTGACCTGTTCAAGGGCGTGCCAGAGCTGTTCTTCAGTTGCCTCTGGATTACCCATGGCAAGGTTAGAGCGAACGCTTCCCATAAAGAGATGTGCTTGATGACCAATATACGTAACGTTTTGAAGCAAATTCTGGTCAGAAATGTCTGACAAACTGGTATTTCCAAACAGCACATCGCCAGAATACGAGCGGAGTTTTCCGGTCAGAAGTGCTGCAATTGTTGATTTTCCGCAGCCTGACTCTCCTACCAGGGCATTCAAAGAGTTAGCGCGCATTCCAAAAGAAACATTCACCAAGACGGGTTTCTCGCCATCATAGGAGAAAGAAACGTTGCGCAAAGCGACATCACTAGAAGCAGGAACGGTCTTGGTACCCTGCTCTCGAACAGGCATATCAAGCAGGTCAAAGATCTTGTCCGACGCTGCCATACCGTTCATGGCAATGTGGAAATAACTGCCTAAAAGACGCATGGGCAGGAAGAACTCAGCCGAAATCAAAATGACAAAGACGCCTTCCCACATAACGAGGAACTGGTCATTTACCTGCTGAATTGCAAGAATTGTACCAAGCGCGCTTCCACCAAATGCAACCACATCCATCACGGTGATGGAGTTGAGCTGCATGGTTAGAACCTTCATGGTAATACGTCTAAAGTGCTCGGCTTCCTCGTTCATCTGCTTGTGTTTAAAACCATCAGCCTTGTAAATCTTTGCTGTGGTCAGACCCTGCAGGTTCTCCAAAAACGTATCGCCAAGCTGCGTATACTGGCCCCAATACTTGGACAAAAGCTTCTTTGCAAACTTCTGGATAAGAACGATGGTCATAGGAATGAGCGGCACAAATATCAGCAAAACAATGCCAACTACCGGACTAATAAAAAGCAACGTCAGGAATAGTGTCAGTGGCGCCAAAGCTGCATAGAAGAACTGTGGTAGATACTGCGCAAAATATGTCTCAAGTTGATCGACACCCTCAACTGCCAGCTGAACAATCTCACTGGTCGCATATGAATTTTTATACGAGGGACCAAACTCTAAAAGCTTCTGATAGATTTTCTCGCGAAGGGTCTTTTTAACCCTTTTTGCTGCGTAAAAGCTTGTCTTGTGCTGAGCAACCTTGCAGAAAATACGAGTCACCACAGCAATAAGGCAAAGACCAATAAATACAAGCTGCTCCTCAAAGACAAAGTAATCCATGAACAAAGCTTCTATCATTCTTGCCAGAGAGTACATAAATACAATATTGGCAAGCAGTGCAATCCACTGGTAGAGCACGGTCAAGCCAATGTATTTCTTACTCTCATCGATAAGGGCAATAAGGCGTTTATTAATCATCATATGCAGACTTCTTTCGCTTTTCTTACAAGCAGAATCTTTAGTACACTAACTGTTTCATTTACTTTACCTGTAGTTTTGTCGTTGCATATACGAGTTTGCCTTATGCAACATTTAAAAACAACACACAAAATAGCGAGAACAACTGCTATTTTTGAACACGTTCCCAGTCCGCTTTTGTGAGCATTGATATACCAAACTGCTCTTCTTTGCCTGTGTACTTATTAAAGTCTGTAATAATGCCCATCTCCGTGAAGCCGCACTTACGAGCCACTGAAGCAGACTTTTTATTGCGCTCAAGATATCTAATAATTACCTGGTCAACACCATGCTCTTCAAATGCATATGCGGTAAGAGCTTGAGCACCCTCAGATGCAAACCCTTGCCCCCAATAAGGATGACCAATCCAGTAGCCAATTTCTGCCTGATGCAGCTGCTTTGAGGAATCCTTTGAATCAGGAATTTCTTCAAAATCCAACGACATTGAACCAATTACATGACCGGTCCTCATGTCTTTTACGGCATAACAGGACTTATCGGACAGCACGTTTGCAAGAACCTGCTTGGAATCTTCTAAAGTTTTGTGAGGTTCCCATCCACAAAGTGGACCAATTTCTGGATCTTTTGCCAATTCATAGAGCTCATTGGCATCAGATGCATGCCATGGAATAAGAAACAATCTCTTAGTTGTAATCATACAAGCTCCCTTTAAAGCTTTTTACTACCCTACAGCTTTCTTATACTGTCCAATCTGTTGGACACTCATGCTTTTTAACTTCTTTACTCTATCCTTAACATCTTCTAAGGAGGCTCTTATGTACAGTCCTACAAAACTTGTTGATTCCTTTGTTATTTCCGGTCTTCCCTACTACGACGCCCCTCTTATTTTTGATCAGCTTAAACTTGGTTCAGATCTAACCATTGTTCCTGAACGCGATAACCCTTACGATCCTGAAGCTCTTGCTCTGTACTCTAATGACCATAAGCTGGGCTTTGTTCCTAGAGAAAGCAATTCTCTCTGGAGTACTTTGCTCTTCTATGGACATCAAAACATTGTTACCTGCAAGATTACGCAACTCAGTGATCACCATGGTCATCTTCTCGTTAAAGCAGGTCTTTACGTCATTGATGCTCGCTAATTGGTACTCGTGAACTGTCCGGTTTAGCCCGTCCGTTTTAGCCCGTCTTCGCCGTTTAGCTAGTCCCTTTCTGTGTTTGGTAGCTCTGAAGAATTCCGCTCAAGTACTCTTGGTATTTCTGCCTGGTCTTCTTTGGAGCTACCAGTTCTATATCTGTTCCAAAGGTTGCAAGCCAACCATAAAACGTTGGAGCTTCCATTACAGAAACATGTACGTCAGCTGTAGTTCCATCAGAACTTGGATTGTTCAAAATAATGTTTTTGCCAAAACGGTCGTACACTGAGCACATTACGCGCTCATTGACGCGAAGCGTGACCTCAACAACCTCGCCCGAGTACATGCCAAAGACGCGCTCTTGATACTTGTCTATATCAAACTGTTTTATTTGTTCGTTAACCGTGGCATCAGCATCAGAAACCTCAAGTCTAAACATGCGGTCCACGCGATAATTGACAAAGTTTTGATGCTTATCGTTCCACACAATAAGATAGTAGAAATCGTCGATATACGTAAGTTGAACAGGCGTTTCTTCTCTTACGGGAAGCTCTTCAATAACCTTATCTTTAAAGCCCTTCTTGCGATACTTAAACGAGACCTTTTTCTTCTGTAAAAGCGCCGTCTGGATAGCATTAAGTGCATAAAACACGGACTCGTTTTGCGACTTAATACGACCCTCAACATGAATACGCTTCTTGAGCGTATCAGAGGTGGACTTCCCGCCCAGCTCTCCAATAAGGCTCACCAGATTGTTTGCCTTACGCTCCGTCAAAAACTTTGATGACTGTACGGCGTCTGCCATCAGCATAAGTTCCTCTGCCTGAAACTTCCTGGTAGCCAGGCCATATTCAACAGGATGGCGCTGATAAGACTGGATATCGTAACCAAAATTCTGCAACGACTTAATATCGTCATACAGCGTCTTGCGTTCCACACTAAGCCCGCGTTCAGCAAGTCTTTCGATAAGCTGAGGAGTACTCAGACCGTGGTCATCATCGGTTTCTTCTTCAAAAATCTGAATGAGATGCAAGCAGCGGGTCTTCTCGCTTGGCATACTGCCTCCGAAGTCTAGAGCCAATAAAAAACTCCTGTCCATTTTAGTGGACAGGAGTCGAGAAGAACGTATGGTCAGAAACTCTTCGGTAAACGGCAAGTGAGTCGCAAACAGACCGTAAACCAGCCGATGTTTAGCCCCAAACCTCTTCTGCAATTTCTTTAACCAGCGCAATCTTTGCCCACTGCTCATCTTCGGTGAGCTTGTTACCAATCTCGCAGCTAGCAAAGCCACACTGAGGAGAAAGACAGATGTTCTCCAGAGGCACATATTGAGCCGCCTCATGAATACGTTCAATAACCTTAGCTTTCTCTTCCAGCTGGGCGTGCTTGGTGGTGATCAGACCAAGCACAACCTTTTTACCAGCTGGAACAGAAGCCAGGGGCTCAAAGCCACCGGAGCGATGATCATCAAATTCTAAAAAGAAAGCGTTTACGTGCTCTTGAGCAAGAAGAGCATCGGCCACATCGTCATAGCCACCCTCGCAGGCCCAGGTACTATGGAAGTTGCCGCGGCAAACGTGCGTGTTAATAGTCAGGTCAGCTGGAGCCGCATCAAGAACGCGGTTATTAATCTCCAAGAGCAGCGCTTTGATCTTCTTAAGACCCTCCTGGTCAGTGCCAAAGAAAAGCTCTGCACGAGGGTCAACCAGCACACCCCATGAGCAGTCATCAAGCTGAAGATTACGACAGCCTGCAGCATATACCTGCTTAATAAACGCACCGTAGCCAGCAACAATGTCTTCAAGAAGGTTCTGGTCGTTGGCATAGTACTTGTTAGTCTGCTCGCGATTCATGGGCATAATGAACTGCTCAATAAACTGTGCAGGTGCAGGAATAGTAAGCTTGGCAACGGTTGTCTCGTCCTCAAACTGCTGTACAAAGCGGAAGTGCTCAATAAACGGATGCTCTTTGGTGAGCTCCACTTTGCCTACGAGGAAGGTGTCGTCAATCTTTGCAGTCTCATCGTGGAAAGGAAGTCCCGTATTAGTTGGCGCATGGCCAATACCTTCAAACGCCCACATAAAATCAAGGTGCCAGGTTGCACGCCTAAACTCACCGTCAGTGATGACTTTAAGGCCTGCTTGTTTCTCCTTTTGGATAAGCTCTGTAATAGCTTTGTCCTCTACTTGCTTGAGCTCATGTGCATCAATCTGACCTTTTTCAAACTGAATACGAGCCTGCTTAAGTTTTTCTGGACGAAGAAAGCTGCCAACAACATCAAAGCGATGTGGAGTAGTTTTATCATTTTTGATTGCCATCATAGCCCCTTAGAACTGCTTACGAGAAACCAGTATGACAATCAAAACTTCACTTGTGAAATACAAATACTTAACTAATTCATATAGCTAAAAACTATATCTTAACGTTTACCGTTCCACTCATCTAAGAACTGATCAACATACTCACGCATGTACTTCTCGCGAGCTTTTCCTAGCTCTTTACCACTGCGCGTATTCATCATGTCTGTCAGTAAAAAGAGTTTTTCGTAGAAGTGGTTGAGCGACGTTGATTTGTGTGAGTGATACTCCTCGCTGCTCATGTTGAGAGTTGGTGGTTCGTCCGGATCGTACATACCACGACCGTGACTTCCGCCATAAGCAAAGGTGCGTGCGATGCCAACAGCACCAAGCGCGTCCAGGCGATCTGCGTCTTGAACACACATACCCTCAAGCGTTGAAGGAACTACCGAGTCTGTTCCAGAGAAAGAAACCTCATCGATTGCGGTACAAATTGCCTGGATAGTGGCCTCGTCGACAGCATGCTGGCGCAGAAAACCAACGGCCCTATCCTTATGCTCATGCGTCTCTGGAGAAAGCTTGATGTCATCAACATCGTGCAAAAGTGCAGCAAGGGCAACAATCTCTTGATTTGCCCCCTCCTCTTGCGCAATTCTTACTGCCATTTTGTACACACGCAACGTGTGGAAGTAGTCGTGGCCACTAAAATCTGTGGAGAAGACCTCTTTTACAAAGTCCAAAGCGTCATCGATAATTTTTGAGTCCATAACTCCCCGCTCAACACATTCAAACGTATCTCTCACGCATTATTTGCGCAGATTGTGCATCCTCTTAACTGTCTTTTTCTTAGTGTACACAGCCTCTCTTGCTTGAGAATTTTGAAGCTCAAATTTCATGAAATTGTTAACTATCCAGCTTCCACTATTCAGTTTCCGAATAACTCACATTTGTCTCAAAATTTAATACATTTCTATTGCAATTTTTATCCGTTGCACGTTTATGACAAATGTCGAGAAAATCGTCAAAAATAGAGCAATTTAAATGCCATTTTTCAACGTACCAAATATTTTGATTAAATTATTTATATAACATGAGATGAAGATGTTTTTTGAAATGTGTTCAAACTATAAAAATCGCTGGTTGAGCTAACAATTTTTATCAAAATAATAGATAATTATCTATACGAAAAATGCTCTGAATATGTGTCATTTATCTCTATCGTGCTTATCGTGATAAATCACTTTCAGCGCAAGATTTAATTGCAAATTTTGTTGGGGTATTCACTATTTGTTAGGGGTAGGTATGGAAAGAAAAAACAAGAACTTTGCAAGCAAAGGGGCAAAGACAGCTATGTCTTTGGTACTTGCGCTCTCTTTGGTCCCTTCTTCAGCGTTAGCAGAAATTGCTAGCACTCAAGAGGTGGCTCAGACGCAAGAAGTTGCAGCAACTCAAACAAGTGATGCAACTGCCTCAACTTCGGAGGCAACTGCAGAGACCTCTGCTGAAACCACCGCTAACGCAGAAGCTACTTCCAACCAGCAGACCTCTGAGCAGACTGCTGCTCCTGCAGAAAGATCTTCTCGCCGTGTTACAAGAAGCCTTTCTTACATCTCAACTGAGCTCTGGGTAGACGGAACCAACGGTAGCGATACTAACGAGGGCTCCAGCTCCGATCCTGTTAAATCTCTCCAGAAAGCACTGGAGCTGTGGGGAGAAACTTCTTCAATCTACACCATTCACCTCAAAGGCAACCTTGATTTGACCTCTACGGTTACCATTCCTTCTGGTCTTACACTCAAGATTGAATCTGAGGGCGCAACGCTTACTGGCACTGGAAACAGCATTGACGGTCTGGTTCTATCACCTGGCTCAACGCTGACCGGCACAGGCACTCTTACCATGTCCGGCTTCAAAACCGCACTAACTGCACAAGATGGCTCAACCATCACCGATGGTACCTATGTCTTTAGAAACAACGCAGGTTCCAGCGGTACTCGTGGTATTTCTCTTGGCGGAACCGTTAGCGGCAGCACCAACAAGAACAGCGTTACCATCACCGCAGACGATAAGAGCAATACAAACTTCTTTGAGTCTGGTGTCACCTTTGAAAACGCTACTATCAAAGTAACTTCACAGGCTCGTACCTGGAATGACGCTCGCAACCTCAACCTTAGGAATACAGACCTTACCGTTGAAGGCTTTGGTCAGACTTTCTACGTCAACCAGCTCAACATGAATGATTCCACCCTTACCATTAATCCTTCATGGTACGGCGCTACGGGCATGACCATCCAGGGAACTTCCAATATTGTTAATTCCACCATTAACGCAAATGCTGGCTCAACTTCTGGCATTTCTGTAGGTGTAGCTGGTGGAACAGTAAACGTTACTAACTCAACCCTTAACTTCACTAACGGTGGAACTGGCGGCCTTAACGTCAAAACTGGTGATGTCATCATTAACAACTCCACCATTAAAGGAGACGGTCGTAACTCGGGTGCTCTCTTTGGCGCACAGACTAACGGCTCCATCCAATTCACCGGAAACAGCCTGGTAGAAACACCTGCTACCAAGAACTCTGATAACGGCGCTAGCCAGACTCGTCAGAACTACAACGTTGTTGGCGGCTCTTACCTGCTCAAATACGCACCAAGCTACAACAGTGGCTTTGGTAGCACTATCCCTACAAACGGTGCAGCTAACGGCAATGAGGTTCTCTCGCTCTTTACCCTTGCTGACCCATCAACTAACTCTCTGAGCCTCATTAATGCTAACGGAGCAACCTATACCTACCCAGTTGCTAACGCTTCAAGCGATGGTCAGAAGCACGTTTGGGCACCTGCTGCAACCGTTACCTTTGACCTCAATACCCCAGGCGTTACCGGCGTCAACCCAACATTTGCTGACGGCACTACTGCTAACAAGACTGCTCTTGCTATGCGCGGCAACTCTCTTGCAAACGCTTCTTCTGTGGCAGGAGGTACAACTACTCTACCTGCAGATCCTTATGCAAGTGGTCAAGAGTTTGACGGCTGGTACTACACCGATGCCGCTGGCACGGAGCACCAGTTCACCGCTGATACCCAGGTCACCTCTGACATGACAGTCTATCCACATTGGAAGGCCAACACTGCTTGGCTCTATGTCAGGTATCACAACGGCAACGGCGTTACCGTTATTGAACGCGTTGCTACAAACGCAAGCCGTACCGTAACGGTTCACTCTGACGCTGATGTCAACAACCTCGACAACAACTTCAACATTGCAGGTAAAACCTTCAAGCGCTGGACCACTCAGGCAAACGGTGCTGGCGATGAGGTTGCAGCTAATTCCAACCTGGCTGTTCCTGCGGGTACCGATACCGTTGATTTGTACGCAGACTGGGAGGAGCAGCACCTTACCGTGTCCTTCTCGGCAAATGGTGGAACCTTCTCTGCGAACAGCGTCTTTAAGCAGAATCCAAACGTCTTTGACATCACCACCGATGCAAACGGCGGTGAAGTTGCAACTATCAAGACTCACCCAACTGTTGCTGAGCAGACCAATATCAATGCACTGCTTCAAAACCTTAGCGGCAATACTCTAACCACGTCTACTGATGGAATTGCAAGTCCTACCAGCTCTAACACCAATACTGCCTACACCGATATTGCAACCTTTGAGAATCACGTTCTAGACAACGCAGATGAACCAATAACTTTCCTTGGTATGGTTTTTGGTCACAACTACCACTACTGGTTCACCGACGCTGCAGGTAACTCCCCTGCAACCATCAACGGTGGAGCAACGCTTACCAACGATGTCACCTATTACCTCAAGTGGAAGGAAGATCCTTCCATCCAGAGAGTAGAGCTTACTAGCGATCTTCCTGCTGATATGTGGAGTGACTCTCAGAGCAACACCACTCAGATCAAGGAAGTTTCTAACGATAAGAGCTTCAGTCTTACAGGCGCTATTGACGCTACTTCCGTCATTAATCAGATGAGCGCTTTTGAGAATGGCATTGCTGGCGGCCTCGACGACCTAACCAAGATTACGCTTTCTGGCACAACTTCTACCTTTACTGCAAAGCTCACGCTTCCTGCTGGCGTTGTTGTCCCAGCTAATCCAACAGTAACCACCTCTGGCCTTGGTGATCTCTTTGAGGTTACAAACGTTTCCGTCAACGGTCAGGAAGTTACCGTTACCCTGAAGCTCAAGGGCACTTACACCAACTACAAGCAGCTCAAAGACGCTGTCGAGACAGTTGGCAAAGACGATGCAGCTACAGCAGAAATTGCAAGACCTCTTACCGTAACTGTTGATGGTCTCACACTTGACCCAACTCAGGTAACCAATGGTCAGGAGCTCACCGCTACAGGTACTCTTACTGGCACCTTTGAGTCTTTTGCAAAGAACACCGTCACCAACGTCACCAAGAAGTTCGAACTTTCTTGGAACGGCGTTCAGATTGCTGCGAGCAGAGATCCTCGTGGTACTGACATTCAGCAGACTCTGATTGTGAACAACCCAATTGAGATGAACCTTCCTGCAGATATGCTTGCTGACGAGAATACCGAGCATGACCAGGTCATTACTATGAAGGCAGGTTCTACCTTTAACCTCACTGGTTCAATACTTGCTTCCTCTATCCAGGAGCAGATGAACAACATCGAGCGTGCCTACCCTAACGCCAACCATGACACCATTACGCTGAGCAACCTGAAGTTCAAATTCACAGCAACTTTGACTGTTCCTGAGGGAATGACGCTTCCAAGCGACCTTGATGCCAACACCATCCAGGCTTCCAACTTTGGTAGCGGCTTTAAGGTCAGCGATGTCCAGGTCAACGGCCGTACAGTTACTGTCACCTTTGAGCTCAGCGATCCTTCCTCCCTTAGAACGTACTCTGACCTCGAGCGCATTGTTGATGAGGCAAGTGCCAACGATGGTTGGATGAAGCTCACCATTCCTGGCGTCACCATTGACTCCAATGTTGCTGCAGGCACCCAGCTCACCGCTGTCGGCACCGTTACCGGCTCCTTCAGCGCTATTGCTGATTCCGCAGCTGGCAACCGCAAGGTCTTCTCGTTCACCTGGAATGGTGTCCAGTGGCCAGATGGTAAGGACGCTGTTGCAACTGATAACGACACAATCCAGCTAACCATTACTGTTGCAGAGGATGAGACTCCAGAGACTCCTTCCACTCCAACTAAGCCATCTAAGAAAAAGAAGCAGAAGACTCCATACACCGGAGATGCTTCTGCTGCAGCACCTCTTGCTGCACTTCTCGCTGGTATGACCGCTGTAATGACTTCACTTGGCATTACTAAGCGTCGTAAGAATAAGTAAGAAAGAAAGTGATTGGTTCTGTATTGCTCTAGTTAGGAAGTGCTATGAAAAGTAAGGCAAGGATTGTAGCGGGATTGCTTTTAGCTGCCGTTGCATTCGTCGCAGCATTGCTGCCCAACCTTAGCGTGGCTTACGCAGAAGACACTACAGGTCTTCAAATCAATGCTCTGAGCATTGAAGATGCGTCAACTCACGCCCAAGTTGCTGACCTTCTTGCAGGTCAAACCCCTGCCCTTAAAGCGGGAGTCACCTACGCCTTGAATGTTGGCTACACAATCCCTGCATCGTTGCAGTTCTCCCCAACGTACCTCAACGTGAGGTTTGGAGATGGACTCTACGTCACAGGCCTTCCAGGTGCAACGTTTACCGTTGGTGGCATCTCAAACACCAGTTTCTCTGACCTGGTTACCACACCTACGGGAACAGGAACCCTTCCTTACGGCTATCCTGGCGCAAGTTCCGAGAAGAACCGCAGTGGTGATCTGGTCTACATGACCAAAAACGGCTTGACCCAGGTTTCTTCCGTAAGAGAAATTCAGTTCAAGCTTGATGACGCTGTTGAGAACCAGAGCGCAAGCCAGGTTATCGCAAATGCAATTCGTGTTAACTTGAGCACCGCTGCAACACAAAACATTGATCCACATACCTCATCTGTTACTGCAGCTGACGCCATGACCTATGGTTTCTGGGCTGATCAGTCCACCGAGGTTCTCTCTAAGGGTGGTACCACCTCTACCCTGCAGGTTTCTACCACAGGCTCTAAGGTACTCACCGAGGCAAACAGCAAGACTACGGTTCAGGTTGTCTACCCAAGCGATATGGAGCTTGTTGGTGTCAACGAGACCAGCCTCTACAACACCCCAGGTACCATCGTCTCTACTACCGATGACGGCACTAACAAGACCGCAACAGTCGAGTGGAACGAGCCAGGCTCTTACGCAGGTACCCCAACCTTTAAGCCACAGATTAAGGTTCCTGCATCAAGCACCAGACCTAACAACTCAACCTTTAACGTCACCATTAAGAACCTCACTATGTCCGTTTGGAATGACACTCCAAACGTCAACCGTACCTCCGCAAACGCTTCTTCTACTCTTACGGTTACCGTAATTGACGGTCTTAACCCAGAGCGTCTTACCACACACGCTCTTGTCGATACAGCTCCTAACTGGGCATACAAGAAAAACGATACCTACAACGTTCGTCTTGGCACCTATCTCATCAAGAACGAACTCTCCTCAGACACCGCTCCAAAGACGCTCGAGATGACCATCGATCAGAACCAAACCGCTATCATCCGTGGCGTCACCATCCCTTACAAGGCTGGTATGACCTATGGTCCAATCCACTGGACCGCATCGGACGGCACGAGCGGAACTGCTGACCCAAGCATTCTGCGCACCTCTGGTGTCTCCGCACTTATCACCAACACTGCCCTAGGCCTTGATATCAATACCTCCATCACTTCCATCAAGGTTGACCTTGGTCCAATTCTTGGCGGATACGATGGCATTAGGCCAATGAGCGATCTTCTCGACACATGGAATCCAAACAACAAGCATGTCACTGACGAGTACTATGGCTGGAGCTACATCTCCAACGGCGTTTACGGCTCTTGGAAGAAGGGCACTAACGCCGACGTTGTCACTAACGTCAAGCTCTACAACACCGGCACCACTCCTGACGCAGGCGTTACGCTGACCGCTAAGTCCGGCGCACCTAAGGTTCTTAACGGCGTTGGTAGCATCGATAAGACCCAGATTAACGGCGGCGAGACCTTCAAGATTTCTGGTCGCATCGACGACGCAAACTGGGACTGGAACCCTCTTCAGGAGCCAGTACTCTACGTCATCATGCCTGAGGGCTTTACCTACAGTAACCTCACCATTTCCAATGGCACGCTCAGCGCTCCAGAGTTTGTAGGAACGTACGATAAGGACGGCGTAGCTGTTAAGGTTTGGAAGTACACCATTGATGTTGGCGACGAGACTCGCGGTCAGTATCAGCCAGACTTTACCAGCAAGAACATGACTCTGAGCATGGATGTCCACACCACTGATCTTGCAGGTAAGGGCATTTACCACATCAACGATTTTGTTGGCATTACCACCAAAGACTTCAAGGAAATTGGTGCTCAAATTAAGTCTGAGCACTGGGACCGCAGCAACTGGAACACTTCCCAGTACACCAGCCTGTTTGGCAACAGCGTCAACTCTGGCGAGACTATGGTTTCTCTCTCCGAGCGCCCTGGTATCAACATTGCACAGGCATCTGCTATTGCCGCAGCCTCCACCCTCTCCGTTAAGGACGGCATTACCGGAAGCATTACTGACTACACCTATGATCCTGCAAACAAGGATGCAACTACCCCTGTTATGCAGCGCGGAGACACTGCTACCGTTCATATTGCAGTCCGCAATAACACCGGCAACACCGCAAATACCACTCAACTGTTTGTTCCATTGCTGTCTAAGTCGGTAAATCGCGGCGCTGGCATCACCCCAGAGGGTGCAACTCAACTGCCTCTTGCACTTGAGAGCGTCAACTCTTCTTCGAACTTCTCCCACAAGTACATTAAGCTGAATCCTGGTGTTACCTACGATGCCAACCATGCTCCACAGCCTGGTGACTACACCGTAGTTAATGATCCGGCTGAGGCCGACATGGTGCTCTTTACTTCTACACGCGCTCTTGCTGCAAACAGCGGCGGCTTTGTTGACGTCACCTATAAGGTTGCCGACAACGTTGACGCTTCCTACACCAGTAAGCGCAGCGTGTTCAGCAGCGTTCTTGACTACGACATTGCTGGTAACCACTCCACTCGCACCCTCTCCACTCACGCTCTGAGCTATGCAGGCGTTGACCTCAAGATTAATAAGGTCTGGGACGATAACAACGATGCAGCTGGTAAGCGCCCATCCACAGCTGATTTTGGTGCTAACAATTTGGTTCTCTCTAACGATAAGAACCTTGATACCAGCACCATTACGCCTGAGGTTACCGATAATGGCAATAACACCTACACCATTGTCTACAAGGGTCTTCGTAAGTACGTAGACAATGCTGCTGCTGATACTGTTTCGTACACCATCACCGAGAACGTTCCTAATTCCTACGTTTCAACTAGAAGCAGTATTTCTCGCGTCGAGCAGTACACCACCACTCAGTCGCTGGTAAATGTCTACAATGTCAGGCCTACCATTGTGACGCCATCCGTTACCAAGATTGTCGAAGGCGATTACCCAGTTGTTCCTATACCTGGAGGGCCTTCACCTGCGTCTCTGGTTAATTCTTACCTGAGCTCAAGTAACGTTAGCGCAGCAGGCGCCACAAGCACTGCAAGCGCGACAAGCGCCGACGACACTGCAAGCGGCAGCTTTGCCGAGAGCCTGATCAACAACTTCCTGGCGAATGGCTCTGAAGACGAGGGCGATGCTCCTAACGTCTTTATCTTTGAGATGACACGCCTTGATCCATCCAGCCCAATGCCTGAGGGATCTACCGGCAATACCGCTCGTACACGCAGGCTTCTCGGTGGCGACGCTGTATTCCGCAACATTACATTCACTCAGCCTGGCACCTACGTGTACACCATCAAAGAGGTTACCGGCACCCAGAACATCCAGTACGATCAGAGCGTCTACACCGTTACCTATAACGTTGTTGACGACGGTACTGGCCAGCTTGAGGCAACACGTACTATGACCAAGACTGACGAGGACGGAAACGTTACCACCGTTGACCTTGGCGAGCATAACGATGCGCCAGGCGCTGTCTTTACTAATGTCTATCCTGATCCACTGCCAGTCAGGGACTATCCAGTTGTCCAGAAGGTTGTTACTGGTAACGCACCAGATGCTCCAACCGACTATCCATCAGTTCTCCCTGATGACAACGGCGGCAACCCACGCACTGCAACAACTCAGGATGTCTTCAAGTTCACGCTCACTCGCAACGATCCTTCCTACCCAATGCCAAACAACGCAACAACAGATAGCGTTGAAACTTCTGTTGCAGTTTCTGGCGATAATAACTTCGGTGAGCTAGTCTTTACGCAGCCTGGCACCTATGTTTACACCATCAAAGAGGTTACCGGCACTAACCAGAGGGTTACTTACGACAAGTCCGTCTACACCCTCACCTACACCGTCTTTAAGAATGATGATGGTGAGCTTGATTTCACCTACCACATTACTAAGACCGCTGAAGATGGAACCGTAACAGAGATTGATCAGTGCGAGTACAGAAGCACGCCTCCTCTGGTATTCACAAACGACTATCCAGAGCCTGAGCCTCAGCCAACACCAGATCCTGAGCCAACTCCTAGCCCTGATCCACACAAGCCTTCTAAGACTAAGAAGAAGCGTGTTCTGCCAGACACTGGCGATGTCGCTGAGCTTATAGTTGCTTCTGTTGGCATGGTTGCTTCTGGCATCACCGCTCTCGGCTTTGCACTAAGGGCCCGCAAGCAGAAGTAAGACCTATACATTCCTTAGTATGTAAAATGGCCTCGATTTATTCGAGGCCATTTTTTATTGACTTTTCAAATAATCTATTAAAATATCTCTTATCGGATGTTATTTCATTTCTAGAAAAAGGAATTCCTATGCCCGAAGAGAAAAACAATTTTCATTTGCCTATTGACTTTAAAAAACTAACTGAAGTTGATGCTGGAGAAATTCTTTCAGATATTTATGGGAAAGCTTTAGATGGAATTCCAAAAGTAAGTCGTTCAGTAGAAGAAATGGTAAATGACTACGCTTGTAAAGCCGACACACCTAAAGATGCCGCTCTTATGCTCGTGCAAAATCAAGTTCTCAAATGTGGTACATCAGGTTTTCTTACTGGTCTCGGTGGCCTTATTACACTGCCTGTCGCAATTCCCGCAAATATAGGTAGTGTTCTATACGTCCAATTAAGAATGGTTGCCGGAATTGCAAAATTAGGTGGTTATGATATTAAATCAGATCAAGTACAAACCATGGTATATCTTGCCTTAACGGGATCTGCATTAAAAGATGTTGTTAAACAAGTTGGAATTAAGTTTGGTGAGAAAACACTCCAAGCTGCTATTAAAAAAATTCCAGGCAAAGCATTAGTTGCTATCAATCAGCGTATTGGATACCGTTTAATTACAAAATTTGGCGAAAAGGGAATTATTAATCTCGGAAAAGCAATTCCTCTTATTGGAGGCGTTGTTGGAGGAAGTATTGATGTAATTTCCACTAAAATAATTGCTAAGAATGCAATTGATATGTTTATTAACAATGTAATGCCAGAAGGCTCAGAATTGTCTAATGAAGAAATTGCTGATATAGACTCTATTGATATCACTGATGAAAGTGAATTGATTTAATATTTGATTTAACAGTAAAACAGCCGCCTTCACATGAACTGCCTCCCATTTCTTGGACATAAGAAATGGGAGGCTTTTTATGCGTATGGATCGTAGGGTAAAGTACGATGTAGAGGTGAGGAG
>CALHVU010000049.1 GCA_938036925.1 uncultured Atopobium sp. | reverse complement strand
GACCAACAACTGCAACAGACGCCCCCTCAAGGGGTACCTGATAAAAATCGAGAAGCGCCAGAACTGCCTCTGCGGTACAAGGTCCCAGTGCACCAGGAGTTCCACAAAGCGTTGCCAACAACATGGAATCAGTTGCGCAATCAACATCTTTTTCTGGGGCTAGATGCTGAAGCGCTTCATGCTCGTCAATTCCAGCAGGAAAAGGACGCATGGGCAGACAACCATGCACCAATGCGTCGGCAGAAACCTGGTCAAACGTAGCATTTACCTGCTCTTGTGTAGCGTCTTCTGGAAGCTCAATGGTCTCAACTTCAAAGCCTACCTTCTCTGCACGCGTATAAGCCGCACGCTCATACGTAAGGTCATCACTTTTCTGTCCAATGCGAACAATAACCAGCTTAGGAGTTACGCCTTGTGCACGAAGTTCCTGAACCTGAGCGGCAAGTTTTTCAGTTATTGCTTTAGCAACAGGAGCGCCACGAAGCTCCTGTGAAGTAGTCTCTGAGCTCATGTTATGCCTCCTGTCTCAGCTGTGCGCTTACCGCATCACTTACGGCGTCAGCTCGTGATACATAGGTGTCCAGAAGCTTATCTGCCTCATCAAGCAATGTTTGAGCATAGGCCGTATCATGCATGGAGCGCGTGTTTACAAACAACGTGTGAGAAGCTGCAATCAACGCACCGCGCGCAAGAGCAGCACCGCAACCCACGTCGGATAAAAGCATACGAGATCCCTTGATAAGCATTTCTTCGAGAAGTTCAATGGACTCGCATACTTTTCTCATAACCTTCAGTGGAGGTTGAGCTGCTTCTTTAAGAGCATCCTCAACAATCTCTGCACGCTTTGGATCATCTTTAGGCACACTAAACGCGCTTGAAACCAGCAAGAACTGACGAGAGTCCTCATCCATAAGCTCCATGAAGTCTTGGCGCAGCGCGCCGGCTCGAGCAATGTATTTTGCAAGATCGTCTTCATGCTGAGCATAGGCAGGTTTTCCTTGTGCATACACACCAGCCATTGAAGCCAAAGATACTGCGAGGGCTCCTACATAGGCAGCGGCACTACCACCACCAGGAATAGGCTCTTTAGCTGCAAGGTGTTGAGCATAAGAGTCAGCGCTATAGGTTGTAAACGCAACTTCTTCAGGTGAAGAGGGATAAGACATTAGAAAAGACCCACAATTCTTCCATCATCAAGAACATCAATGTGCTCTGCAGCAGGAACCTTTGGAAGTCCAGGCATGGTCATAATAGAGCCCGTAAGGCAGACCACAAAGCCAGCACCTGCAGAAACACGAACTTCTCGCACGGTAATCTTAAAGTTTTCTGGAGCGCCCAATTTGGTCTGATCGTCAGTAAAAGAGTACTGAGTTTTTGCCATACAAATAGGAAGCTCACCAAAGCCAAGCTCTTCAAGCTGCTGAAGCTGCTTGGCGGCACTTGGAGCAAATTCAACACCGTCGGCGTGGTAAATCTTGGTAGCAATGTCAGTAATTTTCTGCTTCAAAGACTCTTTGACATCGTAAGCAAAGGTGAGCTTAGACTCAGTCTGGCAAAGGCGCATAACCTCTTCTGCCAGAGCCTGGCCGCCCTTTCCACCTTTTGCCCAAACCTCAGACAGAACAACATTTACGCCACGCTTCTTGCACTCCTCCTCTACCAGAGCAAGCTCTTCAGCGGTATCGGTTGGGAATGCATTGATGGCAACAACTACAGGAAGACCGTAGACCGTCTGGATGTTGTCAACGTGGCGAAGCAGGTTAGGAATGCCCTCTTTAAGCGCCTCAACGTTTTGCTGGTTGAGGTCTGCTTTGGCAACGCCTCCGTTGTACTTAAGTGCACGAACGGTTGCCACCAGAACAACAGCCGATGGAGCAAGGCCAGTAGCTCTGCACTTAATGTCCAAGAACTTCTCGGCACCCAGATCTGCGCCAAAGCCAGCCTCAGTAACAACATAATCAGCAAGACGCAGAGCAGTCTTTGTTGCCTCAACGGTATTGCAGCCGTGAGCAATGTTGGCAAAAGGACCGCCGTGAACTAGAGCAGGTGTATGCTCAAGCGTCTGGACCAAGTTAGGCTGAATAGCATCTTTGAGCAGCGCTGTCATAGCGCCCTCTGCGTGGATATCGCTAACGGTTACAGGCTTGCGGTCATAGGTGTAGGCAATAACCATTCTGCCCAGGCGCTCTTTAAGATCTTTGATGCCCGAAGCAAGGCAGAATACAGCCATGACCTCGGAGGCAACGGTAATATCAAAGCCATCTTGTCTTGGCATGCCGTCTGCAATGCCGCCAAGTCCGTCAATAACGTTTCTGAGCTGGCGATCGTTCATATCAACACAGCGCTTCCACACAACACGACGTGGATCAATGTTAAGGCTGTTGCCCTGCTTAATATGGTTATCCAACATGGCTGCACACAAGTTATTTGCAGCGCCAATAGCGTGGAAGTCTCCGGTAAAGTGAAGGTTAATATCCTCCATAGGAACTACCTGAGCATATCCACCACCCGCAGCGCCACCCTTGACGCCAAAGACAGGACCCAAGGAAGGCTCTCTAAGGGCCAACATAGCTGACTGTCCTAAGCTGGTCAAAGCATCTGCCAGACCAACTGAGGTAGTAGTCTTTCCCTCGCCCGCCGGCGTTGGATTAATAGCAGTAACCAGCACAAGCTTTCCGCGAAGAGGCTTATCTGCCAGAGCACGTGCATCAAGCTTTGCCTTATAGCGACCATAAGGCTCCAGAAGATCCTCTGGAATACCCGCACGCTTTGCCACCTCAAAGATGGGAAGCATCTCGGATGATTGAGCAATCTCGATATCGGATGTAACCTCAGACATGTTGTTCCTAACCTAAAGTGGACTGCATGCACGTACTAAACACAAGATGCGGCTGTTACACCGCATCAAGCTTTACCTATGAGAAGTCGGCAATCTGCTGCTCAAGCTGAGTAACAAGCGTAGTAAGTTCTTCCGCGCGTGCACGTTTCTTCTCGATAACTTCAGGTGCTGCCTTAGCAACAAAGCCCTGGTTAGCAAGGGTACGCTCTACGCCAGAGAGTTCCTTCTTTGCAGACTCAAGGTCTTTCTGAAGACGCTTGGCCTCAGCAGCAAGGTCAACAAGCTCACCAAGAACAACGTACATTTCAAGGCCAGCATCGGTGACAGAAACAGAACCAGCAGGCTTCTGAGGAGCCTCTGCAACCTCAAGTGAGCTTACACGGCCAACATTCTGGATGAATGCTGCCTGCTCCTTCAGCGCCGCAACATCCTGTGCTGGAGCTTTAACCACAACAGCAAGGTCTGTCTTTGGAGACAGCCTATAACGAGCGCGAGAAGAACGAACAGCAGAAACAACAGTCTTAGCAAGCGAGAAGTTATGCTCAGCTGCCTCGTCAACAAAGTTGGCAAGTTTCTGTGGGTCTGGCCACTCAGAGATCATCAAGAACTCTGCATCGTGGCTCAAAAGGCCAGATGCAGGAAGAGCATCCCAAACGCTCTCGGTAACAAATGGCATGGCAGGATGCAGAAGCCTCATGCTGACATCTAGGACAAAGACAAGGTTGCGCTGAACCTGCAGGCGCTGATCAGGAGTTCCATCCAGAAGGCGACCTTTGCAGAGCTCAATGTACCAGTCGCAAACATCATTCCAGAAGAAGGACTGAATGTTGCGAGCATACTCACCAAAGCCATAGGTCTCAAGCTGCTCAGTTGTCTCTGCAACAACCTTTGCAAGGCGCGAGAACATCCACGCATCTTCTGGCGTCTCTGCCTTAGGCATACCGGCAGTGTAGCCGTCAAGGTTCATCTGAACAAAGCGGCTTGCATTCCAAATCTTAGTAACAAAAGAACGTGCCTGATCAGTTCTTGGAGACTCAATGAGCTGGCGAGTCTTCTTATCAAGAACAGCATCAAACTTGACGTCCTGGTTGTTAGTGATAAGCGTAAGCAGGTTATAACGCATGGCGTCTGCACCATACTTAGCAATCAAGTCCATAGGATCTACACCGTTGCCCTTTGACTTGGACATACGGCTGCCGTCCTTAGCCAAAATGGTTGCGTAGATATAGACATCGTGGAATGGAATCTCTTTAGTAAAGTAAAGCGAGCTCATAATCATGCGAGCAACCCAAAGAGCAATGATGTCTCGAGCGGTTACCAGGACCTGCGTTGGGTGGTGACCCTCAAGCTGCTCAGGATGGTCTGGCCAACCCTGTGTAGCAAAAGTCCATAGCTGAGAAGAGAACCAGGTGTCCAGAACGTCCTCATCCTGGTGGACATGATGACCGCCACACTTTGGACAGACATCAGTGTCTTCCATAAGAGCATCCTGCCAACCACAATCATCGCAGTAGAACACAGGAATGCGGTGTCCCCACCAAAGCTGCCTGGAGATGTTCCAGTCACGGAGATTCTCCATCCAAGTGAGGTAGGTCTGAGTCCAACGCTCTGGGTGGAAGGTAACCTGACCGTCTTTAACTACCTGTGCTGCAGGCTCTTTGAGCTTATCGACGGCAACAAACCACTGCTCAGAGAGCCATGGCTCAAGCGTAGTGCCGCAGCGGTAGCAATGCATAACGGAGTGATCAAGATCTTCAACGTGATCAAGCAGGCCATGCTCTTCAAACCAAGCAACAATAGCCTCGCGAGCCTGATCTCTATCAAGACCAGAGAACTCACCATAACCGTCAACAACAACAGCATGCTCATCAAAGATGTTGATCTGCTTAAGGTTATGAGTCTGACCCATAGCAAAGTCATTAGGGTCATGAGCTGGAGTTACCTTAACAAAACCGGTACCAAAGCCTGCGTCAACATGCCAGTCAGAGAAAATTGGAATCTCTCGGTCAACAATGGGCAGAATAACGGTCTTTCCAACAAGATCGGCCTTTTCTGGATCCTGAGGAGAAACAGCTACGCCAGTATCGCCCAGCATAGTCTCTGGACGAGTAGTTGCTACAGTAATGTACTCAACGCCATTAACAGGCTCTTTGAGCGGGTAACGCAGGTACCAAAGATGGCCCTTCTCGTCAGCGTACTCTGCCTCATCGTCAGAAATAGAAGTCTCGCAATGAGGACACCAGTTTACGATGCGCTTACCACGATAAATGAGCTGGTCATGATACCAGTCAACAAAGACCTTACGAACAGCCTGAGTGTACTCAGGAGACATAGTGAACTTCTCGTCATTAAAATCAATGGAGCAGCCCATACGCTTAATCTGAGACACAATGGTTCCGCCGTACTCACGCGTCCAATCCCAGCAAGCATCCAGGAACTTCTCGCGACCAATTTCAAGACGAGAAATACCCTCTGACTTAAGCTTCTTATCAACCTTAGTCTGAGTTGCAATGCCTGCGTGGTCAGTTCCTAGAATCCAACGAGTTGAGTAACCGCGCATGCGAGAATAACGAATGTAGGTGTCCTGGATGGTGTCATCCATGGCATGACCCATGTGAAGGATGCCAGTAACGTTTGGTGGAGGGATAACTACCGTACGGTCTTCAGTTCCTTTGCTACGACCATAACAATCTGCCTTCATCCACTTTTCAATGAGCTCAGGTTCAGCTGCCTGAGGATCATAATTCTTGGGCATTTCTTCCACAGTAATCTTGCCTTTCATATGCTGACAACATCGTCAAAATTTACTTCATTTATTCTACTAATAAAAGACGACTTATGGGGTGCTTTCTTACCATTAGTTAAAATTACTATCGGTCTACACTTCTTGAAGCGTAGGTGAAGTAACAAGCTATACTATCTGCAGATACTTTTTATGAGGAGCTCTATGTCTGCCACAATTCCTGAAGCCACTGCTCGACTTGAACTTGTTCTAGGAAAAGACCGCCTTGGACAGATTCAAAATTCCTGCGTCATGGTCTTAGGGCTTGGTGGCGTTGGTTCAAACTGTGTTCAGGCGCTGGCCAGAGGCGGTGTGGGTTCCTTTGTTTTAGTGGATGCCGATGCAGTAGAAGCATCCAACCTTAATAGACAGGCTATTGCCTATGTGAGCACCATTGGAAAAAGAAAAGTTGACGTTACCAAAGAGATGATTCTGGACATTAATCCAGACGCTCACGTGGTCACCCTTGACGCTTTTTTGCTTAAAGACAATGTTGACGAGCAACTCTCCGCTCTTCCAAAACCAGATGTTGTGGTTGATGCCATCGATACCATTTCTGCCAAATTAGCTGTTGTGGCATGGTGTCAGAAAAACAACATCTACCTTATCTCCAGCATGGGTGGCGGCAATAAAATCCACCCAGAACTCTTGGAAATTACTACGCTGTCAAAAACGCATACCGACGCTCTCGCAAGGGTAATGAGAAAAGAGTCCAAGAAGCGTGGACTTGCCGACTTTCGTGTTCTCTACTCCCCTGAGCCAGCGCGACCAGTTTTTGCACCAGAAGGTGCAACGGGCAAATCTGCCAAGCTAGGAACTATGTCCTACTACCCTCCTATTATGGGTCAAATGATTGCCTCAGACGTCATTCTGCATCTGTCGGGACTTGATTATGAGTAACCTCACGTATTTTGATGCGCACGTTCATACCAACCTTATGGACTCCCCGCTCAATGTAGCGAGAAGTTCCTATGACGCCGGATTAGGTTTCTTTACCTGCGGCGTTACTCCTCAAGACTACCTAGAACTTGCTCCTCAACTTACGCAAGACAACATCCGTGTGGGACTTGGAGCGCACCCCTGGTATATCTCTGACGGTCGCGTTACTCAAAAAGATATAGAGCTCCTGCTAGAACTGATGGAGCAGACGCCTTACATTGGCGAGATTGGACTAGATTTTTCTTCTCGCTATTGTGTTGATGGGTTACAAGATTTGCAGGTTAAGGCCTTTACAAAGATTTGCGCACGTGCAGCAGAGCTTTCACACAACGACCAGCCACGAGTGCTCTCGATGCACACCGTGAGAAGCGTTGATACGGTACTAGATATTCTTGAGGAGACAGGGGCCGCTCAGTCATGTGTTCCTATCATCCACTGGTTTAGCGGTAGCTCAGAAGAGCTCCAAAGGGCTATTAAGCTTGGCTGTTGGTTCTCTGTTGGCGAGATGAGCCTTAAGACCAAGCGTGGCCGTGAATACGCTAAGGTCTACCCAAAAGATAAACTCCTTACCGAGACTGACCTTCCCTCCAGTGATCACACAGATATTGACGCGCTTGACATTGTAGACAGCCTTAAGCGAGCTCTTCTTGGGCTCAGTGAGGCCCGTGGATACTCTGTGCAAAGTGAAGTAATGGCAAACGCAGCAGGCGTTTTTGGCGTCTAAGTGTTAAAGTCTTACGTATGAGAAGATTACGTAAAATACCCACACAACGCCTTGTTGGAACAGGCAGGGCGCAACTTTCTGGAGCAATGCTTGCAAGCTCATCCGATGAGCTGGGACTTGCTCTTAATGACGTTGTGCTTGTTTTTGCCTGCAGCGATAACTTTGTGCCGTATTTGTCTGTAGCAATTCAATCCATCATTGAGAATGTCAATCCAGAGCGTCGTTACGACATCATTGTTTTGACTCGTGACCTCACTCCTACCAGCATGATTACGCTTACTCGTCAGGCTCAGCTTGTTGATAACGTCCATGTTGGTTTCTTAGATGTTGATGCTGCTCTTGGTGATATTGAGCTTCCTCATCATGGTCACTTTAGACCAGAAACTTACTACAGACTGCTTGCTCCCTCACTGCTTCCTAACGTCAATAAAGCCATCTACCTTGACTCTGACCTGGTAGTTAATGCCGATATTGCAGAGCTCTATGATATCGACGTCACAGGATACTTGGTAGGCGCTACGCGCGACGCAGATACTATTGGTCAGATTGATGGCTATGACGCCACAGTTGGCCCCTACCTCAAAAATGAGCTGGGTATGGATGATCCTCACGATTACTTCCAGGCAGGCGTCATTTTGATGAACCTGGAAGAGATTAGAAAGCAGATTTCTCCTGAGGAGTTTCTAAAGGTATCAACCATGCGTGCATGGCGCTGGCTTGATCAAGATGTTCTTAACAGGTTTGTAAACGGCCATTATCTTCGTATTAATATGAAATGGAATTACCTGGTAGACTGGCAATTCCTTCGCCGTGATCACATTGTTGCTCAGGCACCAAAAGATGTGCGAGAAGAATACGAAGAAGCCCGAAAGAATATCTGCATTGCGCATTTTGCAGGACCAGACAACAGGCCTTGGCTCTATCCAAACTCAGACCTTGCAGGCCTTTTCTGGTTCTATGCTCGTCGCTCCCCTTACCTTGAGGAGCTTCGTTCACAGCTTGAAGAGTCAAGACGTACGGTAAGAGGTCTTTCTCACCGCGTGCAAAGTGGTGTTCTTTTCCGCGGCTTGATGCCGTTGTTTGACACCGTTTTTCCACCAGGCACCAAAACCCGCACCAAAGTCATTACGTCATACAACAAACTTGGTGGCGGCAATTTATAACGAAAAAGAAAACCTCCTATTTCTCGTATCCAAGAAATAGGAGGTAATTCATTTTGACTTTCTTGTCATATTACTAATTTACTACGTCAGTTAGTTTTTCTCGGCTATTGAGATTTGCGCTCTGAGCAATTTGGTTAATTCTATTAATCCACTCAGTATCTTGATTCTGAAACAGTTGATTACGCTGATATTCTTGCATTTCCCCACTCATGGATTGAGAGTATGCCACCTGATCACCAATACACAAATCAATGTTGTCTGTTTTTGCTCTTGTATCAGATGTATTGATTATCTTTAGACATACACAGGTATTACTCTGACTATTTTGCGTTGCAGCATTAAAAATATCGGCATTCTTAAATTGAATGTGATATGCCTCTGCATTTCCTAACAGCGCATTTATGGCGTGCGGTCCAAGGTCTTGCATCACATAGCCAATAAACTTTCCGTTTGTTGAAATCATCCAATACACGGAGTTACAAAAAAGCTCTCCGTCTTTTGAATAAACAAATTGAACCGGACCAGAGATTTGCAAGTCTTCAACTTTCAAATCATTTAATCCAGACTGGCTTATCCAGACTGAATCTTCCTGCCCTAGCTCAGAACGCCAATTATCAATAAAATACTGAGCAGCATTCCTCCTCATTGCTGGAATGCACCACTCATAAAGATGTCCGTGGTAGTTATATTCCACAACACTGTAGAGAACAGAAACAATTACAAGTACCAGCACCACAATTCCTGCAGCTACTTTTTTGGCTTTCATTGTTCCTCCTCATTATTATTATTTACTGGAGTAATGTTTGGTGGAAGACTGATTGAAGCGTGTCCATTACTGTCAAACTTGTATACAACTGTGCCAATTCTTGCTTTTGTATTTCGTAACATTGAACCAGCAGGACCGCCAGAAACAGGAATATTCTTATTAGTTCTAAAATAATAACGGCAGTTCAATTTTCCAGAATCAAACCAACCTGTATGCATCTTCCCATCTTGATCTAAATAAAAACGATATCCTTCATCATCAATCCAGCCCGTAAGCATTATTCCTGATGAATTAAAGTAGTACCAATCATTTTTAATTTTGATCCATCCAGTTTGAAAAGCCCCATCATTATATGCATAATACCAATATTCCATAGCACCAGAATTATTAAAATGATAGTACTTACCATTAATCGACTGAACCCCAGTAACCATCCGACCTGAACTATTAAAGTAATACCAGCTTCCTTTTACCTGCACCCAGCCAGTAGCCATTTTGGCATTTTCATAAAAATAATAATAGTAGCCCTCTATATTTTTCCAGCCAATTTGTGCAGATCCGTCGGAAGTTAAATAATACCAATCAGAATTATATTGAAGCCATTTATTTGATTGTAATTTGCCATCTTCTCCGAGATAATACCATTTTTCTTTATCATATAGCCATCCAGTATGCATTACAGAATTAGAATCGAAATAATAATATACTCCACCTATAGGTAACCAATTCCTAACAGATCTACCTGTAGAATCATGATAGAACCACATATTACCTTCTTGAGACCACCCAGTGAAAAAGTTACCATCCCGATCACATAAATACCAAGTCGCCCCACCATCGTTGCTAACTTTACTATTAAATACGATGGTTGAATCCCATTGATATCCATGAGACCACTCATAAAAAGTATATGTTCCATCAATTTGACGATTTACACAAAGGTCTTGATTTGATGCTGAATCTCTTATAATCAACGCAATAACCTTATTATCCTTTTCGTAATAACCACAAATTACCGCCGCATGTCTAGAATCGATGTGGTTATTTTTTACAGGATTAAAAATCGAAACAATAGGAATCTCTCGATTAATCCACGCTCTAATCTGATCTTCGCTTATTGTTTTTTCAAGAGGAGTTGCAGTTACTTTGCGCGATGTATTCGGATATATAAAATAATCAGTCACCTTAACCATAGTCTCAAGATTACCAGCTCCAACATCACCTCCAGCAACTAAATACGCTAACTGCAATGGGTCGTAAGGAGCTCTACCAGTCAAGTATGAACAAGCTGACCACATAGCCGCGGCCCAGCAATTTAAATGTTCCTTTTGATCATAATTTGGAACCCAAAAAAAGTATCGCTTGGCATCCTCAAGATGATTTTCTAACTGAGTAGTATATGTTTGCTCTTCTGTATTATTAATATAATTAAAGGAATCTGCATCAATAGCATTAAGAAGTATTTCCTTAAAGGAGTCACTACTGCCTATTGAATCTCCAATAATATAATTTGAGCACTGCCAAATACTTTTTTGAGTGATTAAGCAATCAACACCATCAATATTACCAATTCCAATAATACTTTCCATTTCATCAAGATTCTGAAATTCTGATAGATTTGGAATCGAAATAATATTGGAACAAGGTGCTTTTCGAGTGTTGAATATTACATAAAATCCAACTAATCTTTCATCAGCATACAACGGAAAATAAACAACATCTTCAATCTCAAAATTTCCGTTGCTGCCTGCGAAAACAGGAATCGGATTTCCTATCCTAAAATTATTAATCTCACGAGAAAGCAAAAGTTCTAATTTTTCTTGAACTTCATCTGTTGTTTCTCCAGTTGAATATGTTTCTGCTTGCGCGGTCGATTTAGAAAAGAATAGAATTAACAGTAAGAATATACTACTGAAAATCAATACGCTAACTTTTTTAAATTTCATGATTACCTCCTTAAATTTGTTTTTATTAGGAAAATATATTTTAATAAGGACGTGTTAGATTGATGTAATTCTTAAACGGTTGTGTATTATCGGTAAATGGAATAATTTTATTTTTTTATTTAATATAAATAATATTTATGATTGATTTGCATACTCATTATTACATTTTGGAATAGAAAAACGCACCGCCAAAGCGGTGCGCGCAATAAACAATCAATCCAATTATTTACTAAGCTACTAACCTTTTTTGCCCCTAATGATTTCTGGAGCATTTTCTCCGCCAACACTTTCTGGAGTAACCACAACCTTGGTGATATCCAAATCTGACGGCAGATCAAACATGGTCTCTTGTAGCGTAGACTCGCAAATTGCACGAAGACCACGAGCACCGGTGCCACGAGCCAAAGCCTTCTTAGCAATCTCTCTGAGTGAATCCTCAGTAAACTCCAGATCTACGCCCTCAAGCTCAAACATACGCTTGTACTGCTTGGTAAGAGCATTCTTTGGATCTGTGAGGATACTCATCAGATCTTCCTCACCAAGCTCACGAGTAGAAGTGATAACAGGAATACGACCCAAAAGCTCTGGAATCATGCCAAACCTGTGCAGGTCCTGAGGCATTACCTTGGAGATAAGCTCAGACTCGCCTTCTTTGACATTCTGAGCAACATCAGAGTTAAAGCCAATTCCCTTTTTACCAATACGGTCAGCAACAATCTTATCCAGGCCAACAAAAGCGCCGCCACAGATGAACAAGATGTTGGTGGTATCAATGTGAATAAGCTCCTGCTGAGGATGCTTGCGGCCTCCTGTTGGAGGAACACTTGCCACCGTACCCTCAAGAATCTTCAGAAGTGCCTGCTGAACGCCCTCGCCAGAGACATCACGAGTAATAGAGAGGTTCTCGGCCTTACGAGCAATCTTATCAATCTCGTCGATGTAGACAATGCCTACCTGAGCGCGCTCAACATCGCCGTCAGCAGCGGTGATGAGCTTAAGCAGGATATTCTCGACATCTTCACCAACGTAACCAGCCTCAGTAAGGGTTGTTGCGTCAGCAATAGCAAACGGCACTTCAAGAAAACGAGCAAGCGTCTGAGCAAGCAGCGTTTTACCAGTACCAGTCGGACCTAACAGTAAGATGTTGGACTTTGCAATCTCAACGTCTTCCTGACCCTCCTGAGGATCATCGTTGCCTGAAAGAATACGACGATAGTGGTTATACACCGCAACCGACATAGCACGCTTAGCGTCTTCCTGACCCATTACGTACTGAGACAGCTCATCGTAAATCTCATGCGGAGTTGGCAAGTCTTTGATGACAGGTTCATCAGAGTGAGTCTCAATCTCTGACTCTTCATCAAAGCCAAGGGACTCATCAATCATATCTGAGCAGGTAGAGACACACTCATCGCAAATGCAGACGCCACCTGGGCCCTGGATAAGCTTATTTACCTGCGACCTACTCTTTCCGCAGAAAGAACAGTGCATCTCATCTAATCCGCCAAAAGGCGAGAAGTCCTGGTCTTTAGCCATAACTTAAACCCTCGATACAAGAACAATTATTGGTCGTTACGAGAAGAGATAACGCGGTCTACCAGGCCGTAATCACAAGCCTCTTGTGCACGAAGATAATTATCGCGCTCGGTGTCTACATTGACCTTCTCGATAGGCTGTCCAGTATAATCCGAAAGCAACTCATTGAGGTGCTGGCGAATCCACTTTGTCTCATCTGCAACAATCTGAATATCAGTCTGCTGACCCTGAACGCCGCTTGATGGCTGGTGAATCATAACCATAGAGTTAGGAAGCGCAAGACGCTTACCCTTTGCACCGGCTGCAAGAAGAACAGCGCCCATTGATGCTGCCATACCAACGCAGATGGTAGAAACATCTGGCTTAATGAAGTTCATGGTATCAAGAATGCCCAGACCTGCATAAACGTCTCCACCAGGAGAGTCAATGTAGAGAGAAATATCCTTGTCTGGGTCCTGGCTCTCAAGGTGCAAAAGCTGCGCAATAACAAGATTTGCAGAATCGCGCGTTACCGGCTCACCCAAGAAAACAATACGATCGTTGAGCAGTCTAGAGTAGATGTCATAGCTACGCTCACCACGAGGAGTCTGCTCAATAACATACGGAATAGTTGGAATGTTTGTTGGATAATGCATAATCCTCCTTCAAAGGTCTTTCCTTAGAAACATACCCCGGGAAGCGTGTCTCTAACCCGGGGTATGAAAAATTCAAAGTAACTGCAACTTTTAGCGCAGTCTTTCTGGCGAGAAACCCAACAAGTTGCGGACTACTCAGCGTCCTTCTCTGCGTCCTCGTCCTTCTTAGCTGCCTTCTTCTTAGCAGAAGCCTTCTTAGCAGGCTTCTTCTCTGCCTTCTGCTCTTCCTTAGCAGCCTCAGCAATCTCGTCGACAACGGTGACGGTTGCGTTGTCACGCAGCCAGTCAAGAGCCTTAGAGCGACGAATGGACTCGCGAATTGCAGGAAGACGGCCAGCCTTGCGCCACTCCTCAATTGCAGCCTCAACGTTAGGAACGCCAGCGCGCTCAAACTCTGCGCGAATGTCATCCTCAGTAGCCTCAAGCTTAAGCTCTGCAGCCACTGCGTCAAGAGCCAGGGACTGACGTGCACGCTCCTCAGCCTGAATACGAAGATCAGAGATAAAGTCATCGGTCTTGATACCGCGTGCAGCCAGGAACATATCAAGAGTCATACCCTGCTGCTGAAGACCACTCAGGAACTCCTGAGCAATCTCGTTGAAGACCTCGTTCTTGTACTCCTCTGGAACCTCGTCAAGCTGAAGACGCTTGCCCAGAGCCTCAACAACGCGGTCCTCTTTAAGAGTTGGAAGAGAATTCTTCTTGTCGGACTCAATCTCAGACTTAACAGCCTCGCGGAGTTTCTCGACAGTGTCATAACCAAAGGTGGTCTTTGCAAGCTCGTCAGTCAGCTCTGGAGTAACGGACTTCTTGTGAGCAACAACCTTGACGTTGATATCGTAGTCGTGGGAGTGAACCTCATCGCCGTGAGTGTGGCTGTGAGTCCACTTGACCTCCTTCTCCTCACCTGGCTTCATGCCGATGAGTGCCTCCTCAAGCTCCTTTGGAGCCTGAGTGCCATTAAGGGTAAGAACGCGGTCCTCGCCCTCCATGTGAGCAGCACCCTCAATGTTCTTGATGTCTACACCAATGGTGTCGCCCTCTTTAACAGCACGCTTCTCCTTGGTGTTCTCAAACTTAGCCTGGTAAGAAAGAAGCTGCTTAATCTGGTGATCAACCTCAGCCTCAGTTGCCTCATTTGGAGGCATGTTGATTGCAGGAGCATCGTAAGAATCAAGCTTAGCCTCAGGACGAACGTTGAAGACTACCTCGTAGGAGTAATCCTGGCCCTCAACAGGAAGGTCTGCGTCCTGGTTGTAATCACCACGGCCGACAGGAACAAGGTCAAGCTTCTCAAGAAGCTGTGGCTCTGCTGCGCCGAGAAGATCGTTGGTTGCCTGAGCAAGGACTGCCTCGCGGCCAACAATGCCGTCAATGACAGGACGAGGTGCGCGGCCCTTGCGGAAACCCTGGAAGGAATACTTGTTTGCAATGTCCTTGTAAGCCTGCTTAATGGCAGCGTCTACCTCTGCAGCAGGAACTGTAACCTTGACGGTGAGTTTCTCGTCAACTGGCTTATCTGCGGTAACGGTGATGTTCAACGTTCCTCCAGTGTCTCGTAAAAAATGCTGGCGTACCAGCTCTTAACCAAATTTCTGCATGGTGCGGGCGGAGGGAATCGAACCCCCACGGACTTAGTCCACTAGAACCTAAATCTAGCGCGTCTGCCAGTTCCGCCACGCCCGCATATTTATGCAGCCTTGCAATAATAACAAACTTTTGCGCTCTCCACTAGGAGAACTTCGCATTCTAAACACTTCCCTCACGAAAAAAGACCGGCCTTTTTCAAGACCGGTCTTGTTCAAGTGAATAGCTCATACTCCAAGCACGTTTTAAAGATCTTGCAGAGCAAAGGTCTCTGGCTCACTCTTTCTTGCCGCGGCGAGTGCCTGAATAAGAGCGGTAGCTGCAGACATTGCGGTGACGCAGGTAATGCCCTGGCTGACAGCTTCTGCGCGCATCTTGGTGCCGTCGCTATGAGCCTCATGACCATGAGGTGTATTGATGATAAAGCTGACGGTCTTATCGCGCATAAGGTCAACAACGTTTGGAAGACCATCGGAAATGCGATTGACGGTGGTGCAGTCAATTCCAGCCGCACGCAGCGTCTTTGCGGTACCTCCCGTGGTGTAGATGCCGTAGCCAAGGTTCTCCAGAGCCATAGCAACAGGAGCAATGGCGCGCTTATCGCGGTCGCACACACTGATGAAGACGGAGCCCTGCTCAGGTAGCTTGTTCTCAACTGCCTCACGAGTCTTTGCGTACGCTGCTGGGAAGGTTCGGGCAATACCCATGACCTCGCCGGTAGACTTCATCTCTGGGCCCAGGATTGAGTCAGCACCAGGGAATCTAGACCAAGGCATGACCGCCTCTTTGACCGCGTAGTAATCGACGGTGCGATTCTCGTCTGGAAGCAGGCCTTGTGCTCTGAGCTCACTGATCTTCTCGCCAGCCATGATGCGAGATGCGTACTTGGCCAGGGAAACGCCAGTTGCCTTGGACGAGAAAGGCACGGTTCTAGAAGCGCGAGGGTTGAGCTCGATGACAAAGACATGCTCGTCGCGGACGGCGTACTGGATGTTCAAGAGACCTCGAATGCCGCAGGCAAGCGCCAGCTTTTTGGTAATGGCCCTAATCTGGTCAACAATCTTTTCAGAGAGCGAGAAGGGCGGCCAGCAGCAGGCGGAGTCGCCAGAGTGAATACCGCACTCCTCGATGTGCTCCAGGACGGAGCCTACGTAGCACTCCTCGGTGTCGCAGAGAGCGTCAACGTCCAGCTCAATAGCGTCCTCAAGGAAGGCGTCCAGGTAGACAGGACGGTCTGGCGTGACGTGCGTAGCGGATTCCATGTAGGTGACCAGGTCGGAGTCGTCGTAGACAATGGCCATACCGCGACCACCAAGAACGTAGCTTGGGCGGACAATCAGCGGGTAGCCAATGCGACGTGCAGCGTCGCGAGCCTCGTCCATGGTAGAAGCAACTGCCGATGGTGGGCAGGCAATGTTCAGGCGGTCAAGAAGGGCTGCGAAGCGGTCGCGGTCCTCTGCCAGGTCAATTGCCTCTGGCTGAGTGCCCATGATAGGAACGCCAGCGTCCTTGAGGGCGCGTGCCAGCTTGATTGGCGTCTGGCCACCAAGGGTAACAATGACGCCTTCTGGCTTCTCAACCTCAATAACGTCCATGACATCTTCAAAGGTCAGAGGCTGGAAATAGAGTCGATCAGAAGTGTCGTAGTCTGTAGAGACCGTCTCAGGGTTGCAGTTGACCATAACTGTCTCATAGCCCTGCTCGCGAAGAGCATAGGCAGCATGAACGCAGCAGTAGTCAAACTCAATACCCTGACCGATACGGTTAGGACCAGCGGAAAGAATCATAACGCGTGGCTTTTCTGCCTTCACGTACTCTGTGGCATTGCCCTTCTCGTATGTGACGTAGTGGTACTGCGTGGTTGCACCAAACTCACCTGCGCAGGTATCAACTGTCTTGACCTGTGGGCGAACACCCAGCACTTCCCTCACAGCACGGACAACGTCTGTCTTGGTACCAGTAAGGTGTGCGAGCTGCTCATCCGAGAAGCCCAGCTGCTTGGCAGCAAGCATGTTATCGGTGGTGAGACCAGAAAGTCCCAACTCCTTGATGCGTTTCTCGGCGTTGATGATGCCTGCCATACGGTGCAGGTACCAAGGATCGATACCGGTCATATCGTGGATGCGTTCAACGCTCCAATTTCTGCGCAGTGCCTCAGCAACGTAGAAAATACGCTCTGGTGTTGGCTTGCTGACCAGCTCATCAAAGTTCTTCTCGTCAAAGACATCGTGGCCGTCTGCGCCCAGACCAGCGCGATCTTGCTCCAGGGAACGAAGCGCCTTCTGCAGGGCCTCCTCAAAGGTTCTGCCCATAGCCATAGCCTCACCAACCGACTTCATGCGGGTGGTCAGAACGCGGCTGGTGCCCTTGAACTTGACGAAGGCAAAGCGAGGAACCTTGACCACGCAGTAGTCGATGGAAGGCTCAAAGGCAGCAGGAGTTGCCTTGGTGATGTCGTTGGTAATCTCATCCAGCGTGTAGCCAACAGAAAGCAGCGCAGCCATCTTTGCAATGGGGAAACCAGTTGCCTTGGACGCCAGCGCAGAGGAACGGCTGACACGAGGGTTCATCTCAATGACGATAACGCGGCCGTTAGTTGGGTTGACCGCAAACTGAACGTTAGAGCCACCGCAAGCAACGCCTACACGCTCGAGAATAGCGATGGAGTAGTCGCGGAGGTTCTGGAGCTCTTCATCGGTAAGCGTCTGAGCTGGTGCAACGGTAATGGAGTCTCCGGTGTGAACACCCATTGGATCGAGGTTCTCGATGGAGCAGACAACAATACCGTTACCTGCGGTATCGCGCATGACCTCCATCTCAATCTCTTTCCAGCCCTCAATGGACTCCTCTACCAGCACCTCGTGCTCTGGAGAAAGCAAGAGGCCCTGCTCCACAATCTCTACGAGCTCTTCTGGGGTATGTGCAATGCCGCCGCCCGCGCCACCGAGAGTGAAGCTTGGGCGAATGACCACAGGGTATCCCAGCTCAGCAACGATGCGTTGGGCATCTTCCATGGAGTGAGCGATATCTGCACGAGCAACCTCCAGGCCAATGTCCTGGACTGCCTCGCTGAAGAGCTCACGGTCCTCACCGGTACGAATGGACTCCAGGTTGCAGCCGATGACCTCGATGTTGTACTTGTCAAGAACGCCCGCCTCACCAAGGCCGATAGTGCAGTTCAGAGCAGTCTGGCCGCCCATGTTTGGCAGAAGCGCGTCAGGACGCTCGCGCTCAATGACGCGGGTCACCGACTCAACGGTGATTGGCTCAACGTAGGTTCTATCTGCAGTTTCTGGATCTGTCATGATAGTTGCTGGGTTTGAATTAACCAGAACAACCTCAAAGCCTTCTTTGCGAAGGGCGCGGCATGCTTGAGTGCCGGAATAGTCAAACTCGCAGGCCTGGCCAATAACAATTGGGCCAGAACCAATGACCAGGATCTTCTTTATATCAGTACGCTTTGGCATTAGAAGCGCCTCCCCTCACGAACGTCGATGGCAAGATAGTCAGACTGTCCCTCCATCAAACGAGCAAATGCCTTGAACAAGTAGGATGAATCGTGAGGTCCTGGGCTTGCCTCAGGGTGATACTGAACGGAAAACGCTGGAATATCCAGGAACTGAATGCCCTCTGGAGTTCCGTCGTTAAGGTTGACGTGTGTGAGCCTGACGCGGCCAAACTCTTTTGTCTGGACAACAGGAGCAATACGCCTTGCGGACCACTCGCAGAGGTTGTCAAAGTGCTCGGAGATTCCACCAGACTCCTCTGCAATAAGCTTGCCAAGGCTTGGGAACACCAGGCCATAGTTGTGGTTTTGGGCAGTAATCTCAACCTTGCCGGTCAGAAGATTCATAACTGGTTCGTTGCCGCCATGGTGACCAAATTTGAGTTTCTCGATATCTGCACCGGCAACAATGGAGAGCATCTGGTTACCCAGGCAGATACCAAAGACGGGAACCTTGCCCAGAACGCCGCGAGCGGCCTCCTGCGTAGCGTCAACCTGCTCTGGGTCACCAGGGCCGTTGGAGAAGAAGATGCCGTCTGGGTTGTAGGCCAAGGCGTCCTTTGCAGGTGTGTTCCACGGTACAACCGTGACCTCACAGCCATTTGCTGCAAGACCCTGGAGAATACCGTTCTTCTCGCCACAGTCGTACGCGACAACGTTGAAGCGCTTCTTGGACGTAGCGGGAACCACGTGAGGCGCGTCGACGGACACGTCGGGGACAAAGTTGTGCTCGGAGATGCTGGGCGACGCCTGGACGCGCGCGAGCAGATGGGCGGGATCCAGGTCCTCGGTGGAGATGGCCGCCTTCTGTGCGCCATGGTCGCGCAGGTGCATGGTCAGCGCACGGGTATCGATGCCCTCGATAGCAACAACGCCGTTCTCCTGCAGGAACTCGGGCAGGCTCTGCTTGGATGTCCAGTTGCTTGGCTCGTAACACATGTCGTGGACGACAAAACCACGCAGGTGCAAGACGTCTCGCTGCATGACCGCAGGATCGATGCCGTAGTTGCCTACCTGCGGATAGGTCAGCGTGACAATCTGGCCGGCGTAACTTGGATCGGAAATAATCTCCTGGTAGCCCGTCATAGACGTGTTGAAAACAATCTCGCCGAAGGTCTCTCCGCTAGCACCACAGCACCTCCCCTCGAAGGTTGTTCCGTCTTCGAGAACAAGCAGCGCGCGAGGCTGCGAGGTGGCACTTGCCAGTGGATTCATATACTCTCCGATCTGCGTAGGAGCATGCCGAGCCATAAAAAAAGAGCACTCCTTGTGGAGGCTCAACAGCGAACATGCGCACTCAACGCTATGGGCCTTGCCGGTGTCTCGCACCGTCCTTAAAGGTTGGTAGTATTGTAGCGCATAACCAATAAAGGAGATGGCATGTTTCCAGATTTTCTAGAGAATCCCTCAGATGTGGCCGCGCCGCTGCTGCTGGGATGCACTCTGACAAGGACAATTACGCTTAATGGCGAGAAACACAAACTAGTTGCAAGAATTGTGGAGACCGAGGCGTACGACCAAGATGATCCGGCAAGTCATGCGTTTGGCGGACCTAGCGAACGCAACGCAGCCATGTTTGGACCTGCGGGTCACCTCTACGTGTACGTTTCGTACGGCATGCATCACTGCTGCAATGTGGTGTGTGGTCCTGAGGGATTTGGCAGCGGATGCTTGGTGCGCGCAGTTGAGCCTCTTGAGGGTGTAGAGGTGATGCGCGAGCTCCGCGAGGCTGGACATGCGTACAAGGGACTGCAGACAGCAAGTGCAGGCATCGGCTGCGATGAGGCACAGGCGGGACGTGCTGGTAAAGAGCAAGCGGAACGTGCGCGTAAGCACCCGCTCAAGCTGCGCGACCTCACCAACGGGCCAGGTAAGGTGTGTGCTGCACTTGGTGTTGACAAGGGGCTCTACGGACATGACCTGACAGTTGAGCCGCTTGTATTGGACTTTGCTTCCCTGTTACCAGGAGAAACAATTGGGAGTTCACCTCGCGTAGGTATCAGCAAAAACATTGATGCTCCAAAGCGCTTTTTCATCGAAGGTAATGCGTTTGTTTCACGGGCATAGTGCATGAGTGTACAGGCGCGTCAGGCGTGCGAACAAGACATGTGATCATAACTTGCGATCAAAACTTGCAATCAAAAAAAGACCTTGGGAGGCAGTTCAAAACACACCTAAGTCAGATAATCTGTTAAAAAGACGTATACATGACGCTGAAAATACCTCAATCATGCAGATTATCTTTATTAGGTGTGTAAAATGCCCGCATCTGAGCAGAATATCTGACTTAGGTGTGTTCCGTAGGTGCGGAATTTACCTATAGTTAAATCTTTTATATGACGCTATTCATTTTCTAGCATATTAGGTTAAGTTTATGCATAGAAATGTATATCAAGCGGTGCAACCGCCTAGCTGCCTGGCTATCTTGATTAGGAACATGTCAATTCTTTAGCAGAACCTACTAAAGCTGCGCTATTTTGTGCGCTAGGCCTAAAAGCCGGCGCTAACACACTGCAGAATCATAATCACCCGCATATGAACTGCCCCTCATTTCTTATGTCCAAGAAATGGGAGGCAGTTCAGACCAAGGTCCTTTTAAATCTTACGTTAAAGCCAACGATGTAATTAGCTCAAATACATGCTACAACAACGGGTTTCTCGCCAAGTGTTATGCGAACTAGCAGACACCCTGCGCCATCATTGCGTTTGCAACCTTGAGGAAACCGGCGATATTTGCGCCAAAGACCAGGTTGCCGGGGTGGCCATACGTTGCTGCGGCCTCTGAAGCAGCGGTGTAGATGCTCTCCATGATTCCCTGCAACTTGGAGTCTACCTCCTCAAACGTCCAGGAAAGGTGCTCGGCGTTCTGGGACATCTCAAGACCGGAAACAGCTACGCCACCTGCGTTTGCAGCCTTGCCAGGTGCAAAGAAGACGCCGTTTTCGATAAGGTAATTGGTTGCCTCGAGGGTGGTTGGCATGTTAGCGCCCTCAACGACGTACTTGGTGCCGTTAGCAACAAGTTTCTGCACGTCAGCAAGCTCGAGCTCGTTCTGAGTTGCGCATGGCATGGCGATGTCACATTTCTGACTCCAAGGACGCTCGCCTGGGAAGAAAGTAGCGGAAGGACGTGCGTCGGCGTACTCCTTGATGCGTGCGCGACGAACCTCCTTGACGTCTTTCAGCAGCTCAACGTCAATACCCTCAGGGTCATAGACATAACCTGAGGAGTCAGATACGGTCACCACGGTTGCTCCGAGTTGCTGTGCCTTCTGGGCAGCGTAGGTAGCAACGTTTCCGGAGCCGGAGATGCAGACCGTTTTGCCCGCGAGCGAATCGTTCTTCTCGGCAAGCATGTGGGTGAGGAAGTAAACCGCGCCGTAGCCGGTTGCCTCGGTGCGAGCGAGGGAGCCGCCGAAGGAGAGGCCTTTGCCGGTCAGGACGCCGGTCCACTCGTTGCGAAGGCGCTTGTACTGGCCAAACATGTAGCCGATCTCTCGTGCGCCGGTGCCAATGTCACCAGCTGGAACGTCGGTGTTTGGGCCAATGTGACGAGCAAGCTCGGTCATGAATGACTGGCAGAATGCCATAATCTCGCGGTCGGACTTGCCCTTTGGATCGAAGTCGGAGCCGCCCTTGCCGCCGCCCATTGGAAGCGTGGTCAGAGAGTTCTTGAAGATTTGCTCAAAGCCGAGGAACTTCAAGATAGACAGGTTAACTGTTGGATGGAGACGAAGGCCGCCCTTGTAAGGTCCAATTGCGGAGTTAAACTCGATACGGTATCCGCGATTAACCTGAACGTTGCCGGCGTCGTCAATCCAAGGGACGCGGAACATAACAATGCGCTCTGGCTCAACAAGACGTTCAAGCAAGGCAGCTTTCTCGAACTCTGGATGCGCATCAAGTGCAGGTTGAATGGTGGTAAGAACTTCTTTTGCTGCCTGAATAAACTCAGGCTGATCTGCGTAACGCTCTTCAAGCTGTGCGATTACCTTAGATGAATAGCTCATGAAACCCCTTTCGAAGTGGTTACGAATAGCATAGTCATCCAATGTTTCGATTACATAACAAAATAGAAAAATCTGAAAGACAAAAATTAGTTCAAAAAGATTGCAATTTATTCTTGCTCTTGGGCGATTTGTCACCTATACTTTTCTCTCGGCTCGGGGTGTAGCGCAGCTTGGTAGCGCAACTGCTTTGGGAGCAGTGGGTCGCTGGTTCGAATCCAGTCACCCCGACCATTTTTTCTTTTTGCTTTACCCTTGCGGCGGTAGTTCAATTGGTAGAGCATCAGCCTTCCAAGCTGACTGTTGCGGGTTCGAGTCCCGTCCGCCGCTCCATAAAATTTCCTTTTTTAAATTATCCCCTGTTCAAGGCATAATTCTGAATATTTATCCCGCCTCTTGTTTCTTCATGGGTACTGGTGGTTTTTAGACGAGTTAGCGATTTTTTCCACGGTTATCTCTGTTTTCACAGACATCTTATTAGCAATTTTCCTCTTTGCTTGTCATGATCAACTTTTGATTTATTAATTTGAATATTCATGCAATTAAATTCATTTCCATGCATACGTAATTTTTGAGCTCAAAATTATGTGCCGAAAAAGGTAAAAAATGCGTTTAGTTGGAAATGAAAATTAAAAAATAGACGTTTTATCTCCAACTAAGACGATTTTTTACCGCCTCAAAAACTTTTATCTGGGCA
>CALHVU010000048.1 GCA_938036925.1 uncultured Atopobium sp. | reverse complement strand
TAGGCTCTGGTGTTGGCTCTGGAGTCGGTGGTGTCTCCGGCTCAGTTGGCTGCGGACGGTTATCACCGTTACCGTTGCCGCCGCTGTCCTGGCTAACGAATTGATAGCGTGAGCCCTGCGTGGTCTCGCGGCTCTTTAGTTGAATAGAGTTCGAAGTCGTCTCTGTACCCTCGGTTTCGTAATACATGAAGTATTGATTGCCCTGGAAGTCAACGCTCGACAAGTCCCACGTGTACGTATTGCCGTTAATTGTTGGTTCGGGAACATTGACGCGAACCCAGCTTGCGGGGTCGATGTTGCTGTATGCGTCCATGTGAACGCGGTAGAGACGGAATGAGCCAGGAATAATGCGTGTACCGTCCTGTGCGGTATCCTCTAGTACAACGTTAGTGAGGTTATCCGCTGCGTGGTTTAGACGTACCGACCACTCAACCGTGCCGTGGTCGGTCTTTACGCCCCATTTCGCGATGACCTCGTGCTGAATAATGCCGTAATGTTTAGTCTCGAAGCTGGTCTCTACTACCTGCCCAGTAACTTCATCAATGAGCCTTAGCGTGGTTGTTCCTGCCGCTGCGTCGGCTTTGACGTGTGCTGCAAGCCATAACGTGCCCTGTACGTTGTCCTTGCCCTCTACCCATGACGTGTATGTGATCGTGACGCGTCCAGAAGTCACTTGCGCCGTTGCCATGACGGCACCGTCTGGCGCATAAATGTCGAAGCTGGCCGCGTTTGTTGCGGGGAAGTCGAGAATATCCGGAATACCGAGCGAGAACGTGTCGCCCTCGTGGACTTCACCCGTTGCACTCCATGATGCGGTCAAGTAGATATCTTGGTTCGTGAACGCAGAAGTTAAGTCCTGCTTGTTTTTGTCTGTGACTCTAAAGCTAGTAATTGTGGTCGGAACCGTCTGAGCCTGTGCGAGTACTGGAACACATACCAGCACTGCAAATACGCAAACAGCCAGCCATTGAAGAAACTTCTTCATGGTAAAAGCCTTTCTATTTGGTTTTGAAAAATGGGGAATTAAAAATAAATAAAAATTTAATCGCTAAAAGCAAAAGCAATACCAGCGAGAATACAGAAAACTAGAACAGCAATATCTGCAACACCCATATGGACCTCCTTTCTGTTTGTAAGGTTGCTTATAAGAGTTTTTCAAGGGTCTCTTTAAGCGAGTTATAAAGGCCATAAGTTATCTTGTTTTCACTGAGATTAACAACATGCATTCCACAGGCAAGTGCAACATCACTCTCAAGTCTTGCTCCACGAGAGGCATTCCAACCAGGCAGCAGTACTACTGTGTCGTAATTAGTAATTTCTGAAAGGCATCGATGCATTGCTTGTTCCCAGCTAGAGCTTGCAGGAATCTGCGCAGCAGGGTTATAGATCTGCTCAGCATCGTCAAGCGCAGCAAGCTCTTCAACAAACATAAACAAACCTTTGTAGTTCTTTGTGTTAGTGATTGGCCCAGAAAGGTACACTCGTTTGCCCTTAATATCAGAGCCGAGGCATTTACCATTGCTCAAATATGCCAATAAGGCGTAACGCTTGATGAGGTCCACAGCTTTCTCAACAGGATCCATTACTACTCCTTAATTCTTAGCTTGTATCTGTTTCTGTTTGCTCACTCTCGCTTCCCTCTCTTTGCAGCTCTTGCGCGTTTTATATACCAGTAGTCACGCAAAAGTGAGTAGGTATACATCATATTTACCTCTGATGAATGAATTTTAAAGAACCATTCTGCGCCTTCTGGATCATCAGCATCAAAGCCAGCTCCCCAGCCATGTTTAGCCTCGATGTGCCAGAGAAACCACGCAAGAATTCTTTGAGGTATGGTTAAATACGGAATCATATTTTGTCTCCTTTTCTTGGTTATTCATCGCTGCATTTCGCCGCTTTCGTCGCCGTTCTTTCTCGTCCGCATGCTGCCACTCACACCATACGTCATAGTGCTTTTCAGCCATAAAATCCCAAAATGTCTGCTGATCTATGCCGTAGTCGGGGTCATAATCGCCCCACACCTCGTCATTAAACATTTCGTCTACGTAAGGCTTGCACCTGCTGCACTCGCGCCATTCGTAGATATAATCAACTTTGAGCGTGGAGGCCATATATTTCTCTCCTATATGTATCTCCTTGTCGCACCACGAGCAATGATGTGACTTGCGTGCTTTCACCTCATGTTGTGGATTAATCTCAATCATGGTCATCTCTCATTTCTCCCCATGAACAAAAACCATCTAATTCGACCGGCATGGTAAAACAGTCAAGACTATGAAGCCGGTTACATTGCTGTTGATCGTGCTTATGATCTCCGTCAAAATGAGAACTTAAATCAACTATCTCCAGGTACTTACAATTCATACATCTCACGATTTGTTGGCCTGTGAGCCAACACCCGCCGTTGCTGTTTGCAAGCGCGATGTATTCACCCTCTGTCATCTCGCACCACCCTTGCGCCGCAATGAGGACAATACAAGTCATCGTCATACAGGTCGGCTCTGCACTCGGAACAGACGATGTTGTTGCCAGCTTCAACCGGCTTGCATGTGTGGTCGATAAGGTCGGCTAAGCGGTTAAACATATCACTGTAAGAATTGTTATCACGTATGCCAGCAGATTCCAAAATCTCCCAAAGTGCTATACATGCTGTACCCGTAAGACTTATCGGAGGTTCTTTGTCTAACCTCTCGCCGACTTTTCGCCACTTCTCTGCTACTTCTTGACGATTAGTCATCGCTATCACCTAGGCTATTGAACACTTCGGCTAGCTTTTTCATTACCTCAACGCATTTATTCATTGACGCTTCGACATATTGAGCGGTTGCTTTGACGGCTTTATTGAACTCTTCAATATTTTCTTCAATAGTTGTAGTTTTGTGAGTGAGTTCGTCTGGGCGAAACGTGGAATAGTCATCATCGGTACGAGCATAAATACAAGCGCCATCGAACGGGAATCTAAATTCTCTAACTTCCCATTCCATTCCAGTATTGTCATACACAACATCGTGAATACGGATAACCTCACCGTCTTTATCACGTGGCAGCTCAATTATGTTTGATGTGTCGCATAGGTCGACAATGCGGTCTAAGAGCTCTTCATCATTCCTCCAACGAGAAACACCCAAAAGAACGTATGAATATTGGTCCCAGTTAAGCTCTTCTTCTTTCTTACATGCTTTGGCTCTCTCTGCAATCTCTTGACGCTCCTGTCTAGTCAGCATTGCAAACCTCTTTCTCTTTGTCTTTGAGCCATACAGCTAAAGCTCCAACAAGGCCATATGCGATTAGGGCATATCTAAAAGCCATCAGATATGCCACATTGTGTGGCTCAAAAATGCCCAGGCAGTCAGCTGTGAAGTAGACTAGCAAGGGCAGCAAAGCCACAAGAAATATTCTTTTTTTCATGGGTTATTCCTTAGAATGTAAGCCATAAAGGCTCAGAAGAATCCGTTTGTTAATGAGCCATCGTTTACCGGCTTTCTTCGCATACACCTCCCCTCGAGCGCACATCTTGCGCATCGTGGATACCGGGATGCCGAGAAGTTGCGAAGCCTGTTCAACGGTTATAAGCTCAGTGTTTCGCAAGCTCTCCATAAGAACTAATCAATGAGTGGGGCTGTACAGTAAGCATTAACGCACCAGTCAAAGCCTTTCTGCGTCATCCTGGCATAAGGCTCATTTGACTTACCATCGCGACGGGTACTCATGATCTGTACGAATCTACCCGTCTCAATTCCTCGCTTAGTTGGAGCATTGCTCCCCTGGCAAATCATTCCATCAGCACGGAGAAGTGCAAAGAGACGTTTGCGGTTCATGAGCGGGTCGTACTGTGCAAGATAGCGTGCGGCATCTGTGATTGTCATCGTGCCTTTGACACTAATAACTGTGTCATACACTCCCGCCTTCGGTGCGAGCTCGTCAATTCTGACACCTTGTTCGATGATGGTCGTATCCTTCTCATAGAGCTGACGCTGTTGTTCTTTGAGTTGCGCGTCTTTGCGCTTGATAGCGTCTTGAGCGACTAGGACCGCACGAGCGAGAAGGTCTTCATTACTCTCAGAACCATCTGTGGCAATGTAACCGCCGCTTTGTCTAATTGCGGGAAGGACGTCATGTGTAACCCAGCGCTTAAAACGCTTGATGCGTTCGACTTTCGTCTCCCACGCAAGAAGCTGTTCACGAGTGGCTTTGTTTGCTTTTGTCGGTTCAAACAAAAACAGCAAGTTATAAAACCCAGCCTCACTAATTAGCCTAACTTCCTGATTCCCCCCAGGGGTGTACATATGCGTACCCCCCTTTTCATCTTCATCAAGACGCTGCATTGCACGGTTTCTATTTGTAATTTCCAAGAAATCACATACGTCTTTAGCGACAAACCAAGGCTCTCCATCAGATCCTTTAAGGGCTCTGAGTTCTCCAAATTCTTGAGAACTGAAAACTTGTATACTTGTATTGTCCATTTCAACTCCTTAAAGTTTTTGGACACGCTCTCCCACGGTGCAACGTGAGGAGGGCACTTTTATCTTGAATGAATTAATAAAGCGGACGATTACCGTTTGCGGATTTTTTCTTTTCACTGCAGCTCAATCTATCTAGACTTTTGCATGCGCATACCAGAAAGGTATGTTTATGAGCAATGAGTTTAATGTCGAGCTAAATGAAGAAGCGCTATTAGAGCTTCTTAAGAACGGAGCACATATCGAATGCCCATCCTGTGGAGAAGAGATAGTTACCGAAAACGGTGAAGGCACTTGCTCTAATTGTGGTCAGCACGTTATTCTTGATTTGTCACAGGTACAAGAATAATAGGCACCTCAGAAAGTTCCTTGATTTTATCCATCATAGAAACAGCTTTCTTGGTGATTTCACACAGCTCTTTGTAAGTCATTTCCAATTCATTGAGACTTCCAGATTCAAGTTTTACTCTATATCTAATAGTTTTGGTATGCGCATCATTTTCTAGTGACATTTTGTCCACCTTCCAAATGCTTCATTTGCTTCTTGAGCTGTTTCAAAACTACCAAGAAACCACAGGTTCCCACCGTCTTCACTGGCGTAATAAGCATCGTTAAAACAACTCTTTATAAGTGATGCTCCCTTAATGTGAGATATTGTGGTGTGTGGCGCCTTGGCTTTTTCTGGTTCGAGCTTATGCTCGATTTTAGGCTCCCAGTGATATGACCAAGCCGAGCCAGTATTTTGAGGAATTGGCATTTATTACTCCAAACATGCAAGCCACCTTGCAGAGACATTTAATGCATCAGCAAGTAGACGAATAGTTTTTAAGCTAGTTTTTTCGTCGTTTTCCTCTTTACTTGCTTTATAAATTGTCGACTCAGAGAGGTTGGTTCTTGTTGCGAGCTCACGAGCTGACACATTTTCTCTAGCCATTGCGATGCGAATACGAACAGCAATTGAAT
>CALHVU010000047.1 GCA_938036925.1 uncultured Atopobium sp. | reverse complement strand
TTGGAATCGTTGACATACAGCACGCCATTAACCGTATCAACAGGCTCAATTCTGTGCTCAAGCGGCATAAAGTCCAAAAGAGCATGCCTGATTGAGACGATATCAAGTCCCAAAAACAGTCCACAAGCAGCTGCTGCAAGAGCATTGAGTGCATTGTGCGCTCCCCTAATGTGGAGTGCATCAGCTGCTACAAGTTCCATCTCTTTACCAGACAGCCTTACTACCAGCGCGCCGTTGCGTACAAAAGCGGCATTTTGCGTGCCGGGATCTGTCTGAGCAAGATGACATACGGCAATGCCGCGAGCCTCAAGGCGAGAAGACACGTCCTGACAAAACTCGTCCAAATCAGACACAATTGCCAGGTCATTTGCATCAAGGTTGGCAAAAATCTTCTCTTTAGCTGCAGCGTATGCCTCGAGTGAACCATGCCACTCAAGGTGGTCAGGCGTAATGTTTAAAAGCATGGCAACATGAGGATGCAATTTTTGAGTAGTTGCAAGCTGGAAGCTTGAAAGCTCTGCTACAAACCAGCTCTCAGGCTTTCTCTCTGCAAGTTGGTCAGTAATAGTAAATCCAATATTGCCAACAGCGCTTGCATCAAGACCTGCATACTGCAGGATAGAGGTAGTCAAGCTAGTGGTGGTAGTTTTACCGTTTGTGCCGGTAATACCAATCCACTGTGAAGGGCTTTCTTGATAGGCAAACTCTGGCTCGCCCATAATCTGCTTAGAAGCTGCCTTTGCACTTAAGAACAGCTCAGAGGTATCTGGAATACCAGGAGAGGCAATAGTTAGGTCAAAGGCACCCTCAACCTGATCAGAGCCGCATTGAACCTGTACGCCTAAGCTTGCAAGCTCTTGGACCTTCTCGCCAACTGTAGCATCTGCGCCGCCCACAAGAGTTATGGAAGACACACGACCCTCTGGCTGCTGTAATAAATACGTGCAGACAGAGACGCCGGTCTTACCAAAACCAAGAACACATACATTTCCAAGTGTTTCAAGAAGCGACACGCAGGCGATCCTTTCCTAGAGCAATACCTTTAATGAAGCTGGAAGTACAGGGCAAATCCCAGAGCAGCAAAGGCACCAGAAATAATCCAGAACCTAAAGACTACTTTTGTCTCGTTCCAGCCAAGTTTCTCAAAGTGATGGTGCAGTGGAGCCATCAAGAATACGCGCTTTTTAGTTGCCTTGTAGCTGACAACCTGAATGATAACGGACAGTGCCTCGATGATAAAAAGACCACCCATGACCAGGGAAACTACCTCGGTCTTAGTGAGAACGGCCAGAGCTGCAAAGGCAGCACCCCAGGCAAGAGAGCCGGTATCGCCCATAAAAATGCTTGCAGGATAGCTGTTAAACCACAAAAAACCAATACAAGCGCCGGCGATAGATGCGGCAAAAACAGCAAGGCTACTCTCGCCATAGCGGAAAGCTACCGCCGCCATAAAAATCATGACAACCATAACGCAGCCACCAGCCAGGCCATCAAGACCGTCGGTCAGATTGACAGCGTTGGAAAGGCCTGCCATGAGCAAAAAGACAAAGAACAGGTACAGCCAAGGAATAGAAAGTACGTTTCCACCTAAATTGACGGTAGTAGTGAGGATGCCCAGGTTGATTTCAAGGCCACCAGGGAACGCAATAATGGGAGTAATGCCCCAAATATTGACTGCTGCCAGGCAAAATGCCACAGAGATAGTAATGAGTCCAGCCATCTTCTGAGATGCGGTAAGGCCAAGGCTTCTACCATGAGCAACAGACTCGATATCGTCCAGAAGACCAAGCGAGCCCGTGAGCAGCATAGCTGCCATAGCAAGAATGAGGTCGGTGTTCCACTGAGCAAGTGCAATACAGGTCAGCACAATGCTTACCAGCATAACGACGCCGCCCATAGTAGGAGTACCCTGCTTGACCAGGTGCTGCTGAGGGCCGTCAGCACGAACCTGCTGACCCACTCCCTCTTTCTTCATCAACTTGATAAAGAGTGGCATTAAGATCAACGTGATGATGCAGGAGACACCAAGCGCAACAAACACCTGGTATGTTGGGTAAATAGTCTGGTAAAACATTACTCAGTAACTCCTTTTACAAAAATATCAAGCTGGGCAGACCTCGATGCCTTGGCGAGAAGAACGTCTCCTTGCGCAAGTACTGGTCCGAGCACGGAAAGTGCTTCGTTGACATCACTGAACTGTTCAATTTTATCTTCCGAGAATCCCATAACGCGCGCAGCTTCAACCATTTCACGCGCGGCTCCCGTGCCTACAAAGGCAACAAGGTCTGGGTCCTTAGCAGCAATATAGGCACCCACATAACCGTGAAGGCGCTTCTCCTCTGGTCCAAGCTCACCAATCTCTCCGATAAGAGCAATGCGGCGACCTACCGCTGGCATCTGCATCAACACGTCAAGCGCTGCAGCTGTTGAGTTAGGGCTTGCGTTGTAAGAATCGTCAATAATCTTGGCACCACAGGGTGCGTCAAGAACCGAAAGACGCATACGAGTGGCAGGCATCTGCTCAATAGCCTCTGCAGCAGCGTCAAGGTCAAGACCAAGCGTCTCTATAGCCTCAAGTGCCAAAAGAAGGTCGTCTACCACAACACGCCCAGGTACCTCAAGGGTTACCGTGCGTAACCAGCCGGATGCAGCAACAATAGTGGCAGTTGGGAGGCCCTCTTCGTCAAGAGTGACCTGCTGTGCGCTCATGACGTCAGCTTCTGTGGCGCCCACTGTCTTGCAAACAACGCAAGCAGGGCGAGCAAACTCATCTGCAATGAACTTGGTGTAGTCCCCCGCCGAAGCCTGAATAAGCGTAGGTTCAATTGAGTCAAATGCGCGCATGCCCGAGACAATCTCTGCCTTGGCGCGCGCAATGTTTTCTCTGCTACCGAGAAGACCAATGTGGCTGGTGCCAACGTTGGTAATGACGGCTACCGTTGGACGAGCAACCGAGGTTAGCCTGGTAATCTCGCCGGCATGATTCATGCCCAGCTCAAGCACAAGTACCTCCGTGTCTTCCGGAGTGGAAAGTACTGTGAGAGGCAGACCAATGAGGTTATTGTGGTTGCCAGCAGTAGCATGCACACGGCGGGTAGCGCCAATGCCACGACGAAGCATTTCTTTGGTAGTAGTTTTACCAACTGATCCGGTTACACCTACAACCAGCCAGTTTGGATGGGCTTCTCGCCAAGCAGCGGCAAGAGCCAGCAGAAACGCCTCACAGTCATCGTCAGCGGCTTCAAGAACGCTGACTCCTGTGGCGGCCAGGTTGTCGAGCAGATTGTCTGCTACAGGCTCAGATGCCACTACAACAGCAGCGCCCGCCTGAGCAGCAGATAAGAGATAGGAGTTTCCATTGACCTTCTCGCCAGCGAAGGCCACGAAGAGCGAGCCTTCCTGGACCTCGCGAGAGTCGATGACGGCCGCGCCCGCAACCTCGCGGGTTCCGCGGTGGAGCAGTCGTGCATTTGTAGCTGCGACTATCTGTTCAACCGAAAGCTTAACCATGAGCTCTCCTAGTTATTGATTGGTTGAATATTAAGGCGTGTAGCTGCGTCTTTTGCAAATTGCGAGAAGACCACAGCGGCAGATTGCGATGCAAGTTGGTGAGTATCGTTAAGTCCAACGTAAACCATCAGATCAGATTCTGAAGGATTTACAATACCGCAGAAAGAGGCAACAAAACCGGAATTCTCGCCGTACGAGCCGGTTTCTTCCACAACCTGCTGGCCGGTACCTGTTTTACCAGCAACAGTGTAGCCATAGATACCTGCGCGAACACCGGTGCCTTCTTTGACAACAGTAGTCATCATGTCAAGCTCGGCTGAAGCTGTGGAAGCAGAAATAACGTCTTTAGTAGGCCAGGTAACCTCTTGGCCGCCCTTTGAAACCATAAAGTGCGGAGTCACCATAGTTCCCTTATTGGCAACAGCGGTGTACGCTCGAATAACCTGGATAAATGGAATTGCAAGGCCCTGACCAAACGCCATGTTTCCGCCAGTTGGACCCTCGTATTCGTCCAGAGAGCGAACAATTCCTGTAGCCTCACCTGGGAAGTCAATGCCTGTGGCGTGTCCAATGCCGAACTTGTCAATTCCTGCCGCAAAGCGTTCATCACCTATGAGCTGCGTCTCAAGGAAGGCCATACCAACGTTAGAGGAACGCCTGAGCATCTCTCTTACGCTCATGTCCATGGCGCTGGTACGCCAATCGTCGTCGGTAACCTTGTTATCGCCAACTTTGAGCTCGGTTGGGATATTGAAGGTTGAATTTGGACCAAAGAGGTTGTCATCTATACCAATTGAGGTAGTAATTACCTTAAATACGGAGCCTGGCTCATAGATACTTGAGACAAGCTTGAGGTTGAGAGATTCGTAGTCAACGCCGTTATCGCTCTTAAAATCTGGCAGAGGGTATGAAGCTGCGGCATAAATCTCTCCGGTACGAGGATTCATAGCCATGATTGAGCCACCCTGCTGGGCCTCAATGTCTTTTACTGCAGCAGTCAGCTGCTCTTCTGCCTTCTTCTGCAGCTCAATATCAATGGAAAGAACAATATCCTGGCCGTTTTGTGCCTCAGTGATGTTTGAAGTACCGCCCGCAATTGGCGTACCACCAGCACCGGTCTCAACAATCATGTGGCCGTTAGTGCCCGCAAGGATATCGTTGTAGTAATACTCCAGGCCAGAAGCGCCCTCATTATCAGCGTTTACAAAGCCTAGAATCTGAACGCCAACGTTGCCATAGGGATAGACACGCTTGGTGTTATTAACAAAATAGACGCCCTTGAGGTTTTTCTCGTCAAGTGCTTTTTCAATCTTAGAAGCAGTATCAGTGTCAACACGACGACGCACGTAGACAAATGTTGTGTCTTGCTGCAGGTCTCCAAGGTAGTCTGAAGGGCTTCCGCCTAAGAACGAGGCAAAAACCTGAGCTACAGAGCTTGCGTCTTTAATCTCTGAAGGATTGGCATAGATGTCTTTGCAGTCGACGCTCATGGCTAAGACATTGCCGTTGCGGTCGTAAATGGTGCCGCGACGAGCGTGCAAGACAATATCGTTGGTACGGTTATTCTCGGCGCCCTTTGCAAGATCTGCTGCCGTAAAGATTTGCAGCCAAGCAAGCCTAAGAACAACAATTGCCACCATGATGGCCATAGCTGCTGCTACGCGACGGAGTCTACCTTCAGGGCCAACACCATCCGAGCCACCGCTGCTACCACGATGACCACGAAAATGCACACGAGAGGCCTCGTCGTACGAGGCCTCAGGAGTTTTTCTGCGCGATGCGCGAGTATGTCGATTCTGCGTACTCACAACGTATATTTTACGCCTAAGCGTTGTTGCTTACATCTACAACAGGACGATTTGTCTCAAGAGTCATACCGTAATTCTGAGTAGCAATACGCTCAATGCGTGTAGTGCTTGCAAGCAGGGAGCGAGAAACGCGCAGGGAATCGTTAGTTGCAGTTGTTGCGCGCATTTCGTTTCTGATGACGTTATTAGCCTGAAGAGTTGAAACCGTAGCGGTAGAGATACCAATACGGACAACACCAAGTGTCAGGAAGAGTGCTGCAGCAACAGCAATAAGCTTGACACGCTGGATGAACTGGCTGCTTACGCCACGGCGAGCATCAGCATCAAGGCCGCCACCAGGGACAACCTCAAAAGATGTGCGAGTGCTCTGTTCAGGAGCGTACTCATGCTCAAACTGAGTTGTGCGTGCTACAGCTTCTGATCCGTAACGTGCCATTAAACTTCAATCCCTTCAAAAACTTCTTAACAACAAGCAGCAAGTGCTATGGGGTACTTCATTTCTCTGGGTCGCGTTTAACCGCTACCCTCATCAGGGCACTTCTCGCCCTTGGGTTGCGCTCTATCTCTTCTGGAGTGGCCACAAGAGGTTTGCGCGTAATCACGTCAACTATCGGCACTTGACCGCACATACAAACCGGAAGGTCTGGCGGGCAGATACAACCTTGACTGAGCTCGGAGAACACGTGCTTGACAATGCGATCTTCAAGCGAGTGATACGAGATAACGCAAATCCTGCCTCCTGGATTAGCCCAGGCAATTGCAGAACGAAGTCCGCGCTCCAAAACCTCAAGTTCCTGGTTCACTTCAATACGAAGTGCTTGGAACGTCTTTCTGGCGGGATGTCCGCCGTGACGACGCGCTGCTGCGGGAATTGCCGCCTTTATTACCTCGACAAGCTCAAGCGTCGTTTGAATGGGACGCTTTTCTCGCGTTTGCACAATGCGTCGTGCAATGCGTGAGGCAAATTTCTCGTCTCCGTAAATTCGAAGGATTCGGGCGAGGTCGGCTTCGTTGTAGGTATTGATGACCTCTTGTGCAGTTGGAGTTTGTTTGCCCGGGTCCATTCGCATATCCAACGGGGCATCTTCGTGGTACGAAAAGCCTCGCTCTGGGATATCAAGCTGAGGAGAAGAAACACCAATGTCAAAGAGGAAACAGTCAACTCCGGGAACTTCCGCAGATACGAGAAGTTCATCGAGGTCGCCAAAGTTTCCCTTAAGCGGCAAAAACTCCGCGTTTGGTACTTCTTGCTTCAGGCGAGCAGCTGCTGCTTGATGAGCCATTGCATCCTGGTCAATTCCAATGGAAAGACCGTCTGGAGCAATCAGCTTTGCCATCTCTACGGTGTGGCCCGCTCCTCCTAAGGTGCAGTCGCAAACAACTTCACCTGGCTTGGGGTCCAGCTCGCGCAGCACTTCTGTAAGCATTACTGGTTGGTGCCGATATTCGACTTTCAAGTTACCGTCTTCTACCTTCACGATCTTCTCGCCTCACTAGGCGCCAAAGATGAGGTCCTCAAGCGTTGCAACGCGGTCATCTGCCGAGAAGAGGCTGTTCCACTTGTTGGTGTTCCAAATCTCAAAGTGGTCGCCGTTACCGACAATGGTGACGTCGCGGTCAAGCTGGAGCTTCTCCCTAGCCTGTGGATCGGACTCGTCAATCTTTCCCAGAGCAACGCGGCCGGCCGAGTCAATGTCGACGGTTGTTGCTGCTGCGTTCAGCATGCGAAGTGCTGTGACGTCGTCACGGTTCCTTGGGTTGAGGTTCAGACTTGCAATCCAAGCCTCATACGCCTCAGGTGAGTAGCCGTAAAGCGCGTCCTGTCGACGGAGCAAGATGACCACATCGCCAAGCTGCTTGCGCTGAGGTGCAGGAAGAGTCACGCGAATCTTGGAGTCCAGCGAACGCTGATACTGACCAGTAAGCATGTCTCCCCCTTTCACGTTGGCGCCCCTTGCCGCGCGGGCTGTGTTTGTGTTGTGTGTGCGCGGCAATGCTTGGGCATAGTCCGTCGATTGAACGTGAAATAAATATAACTCATTCCGACACTTAGACACACTAGAAAACACTTTCCAACACCAAGTATTTTTCTTATGGTCTAGCTGGGGCTTAACGAAGATGTGAATTGATAGAGCAAGACCACAATATGTAGTGTTTAAAAAAATCCGAACTACAAAAGAACGGATTTTCTTAGCCTTAAGCTCGATTTATTAAATTTTTTATGTCGTAATAATTTTTGAGGAAATTGTGGTGAACTCGTGGCGAAAATCACACGTTGCTCTGACAAAGCCTTTGCTCTGCTTTTACGCAGTCACCACTTTGCCCCACACCTATCCCACGCTTGCTCCGCGATTGCGTCAAGCGCAAGTCAAGCGCGATTGAAGCGCGGGTCAAACGCGAGCCAAGCTAGCATCAAGCTCGTCTATTTGTCCGTACGAACATGAGCTCTTGGGTGAGCCTCAAGATATACATCTCTAATGTGAGACCTATCTACGTGCGTATAGAGCTGTGTAGTTGAAATATCAACATGTCCCAAAAGCTCCTGCACCGAGCGAAGATCAGCGCCGCCTTCTAGAAGATGTGTGGCAAAACTGTGGCGCAGCGTGTGAGGGTGCAAACCCTCAATTCCCACTACCCTGCCGTAATTTGCCACCAGTTTATGTACCGACTGGCGAGAAATGCGTCCACCTCTGGCATTTACAAACACCTCAGACACCTGACCGTGCTTAAGCAAAAGCGAGCGAGCCTCATAAAGGTATGTTTTAAGCGCGCGATGCGCAGAGCCTAATACAGGAACTACACGTTCTTTAGAGCCCTTACCAAAAACGCGTAAGAGCTCATCTTCTAGAAAGACTCCACGCACCTCAAGATCGCAGAGCTCAGATACACGAAGTCCGCAGCCATACAACAATTCAAGTATGGTTCTATCTCTAATTCCTAGAGGTGAATTAGGGAATGGCTGGTCAAGCAGCTCTTCTGCCTTCTCCTGAGAGATAACATCAGGAAGCCTTTGAATTCTTGCTGCAGTAGGTAAATCTTCAGCTGGCGATGACTCGCAAATTTGCTCGACAGCCATAAACTTGTGGAAGTTTCTAATAGCAGCAGTATGGCGTTCAACTGAAGCTGGAGCCATACCTAAATCTCTAAGAGAGCCAATGTATTCTTCTACATCAGAGCGAGTCACCTGGCTGGGCAAAGTAATTTTTTTGCTACTTAACCAGAGGAGATAACCCTCTAAATCTCTGGTGTAGGCATCAAGCGTATTGACAGAAAGACCCCGCTCAACAGCAACGTACGCTAAAAATTCTGTACGCGCCTGAGCGAGGTCCATACGTATTCTTCCCTAGTAAAAATTCTGCTTAAAGGGCCTGGTTTACATCATGACGGTCAACACCCTCATGATGAGCGATTGCTGCACGTGCAAACTCACGGAACAAAGGTGCAGGATGAGTTGGACGGCTCTTAAACTCTGGGTGTGCCTGACTTGCAACAAACCAAGGGTGAACAGACTCTGGAAGCTCAATCATCTCTACAAGGCGATCGTCTGGAGAAACACCAGAAACTACCAGACCAGCCTCAACAAGCTGATTACGGAATACGTTGCTTACCTCATAGCGGTGACGATGACGCTCGTAAACCAAGTTGTTGCCATATGCCTCGTGTGCAAGAGTTCCCTCAACAACCTTACAAGGATAAGAACCAAGGCGCATGGTACCGCCCTTGTCAGTAATATCCTCCTGATCAGGCATAAGATCGATGACAGGGTATGGAGTATCTGGACCAAACTCTGCTGAATTTGCACCCTCCATGCCGCAGACGTCACGAGCAAACTCAGTAACAGCCATCTGCATGCCAAGGCAAACACCAAGGTAAGGAATCTTGAGCTCACGAGCACGACGAATAGCAACCATCTTGCCCTCTACGCCGCGAAGACCAAAGCCGCCAGGAACCAAAATGCCGTCCGCACCAGCAAGCTCCTGCTCTACGTCTTCTTCTGTCAGCTCTTCACCATTTACCAGGCGGATATCAACGTGCCTGCCATAGAAAATACCAGAGTGGTGAAGTGCCTCAATAACAGAAAGGTAAGCATCAGGCAGCTGCGTATACTTGCCGACAACATAAATTCTTGTTGCGTCTTCAAGTGCATTTGCCTTATGCATAGCAGTAGTAAATGCTTCCCAGCTGCCAAGATCACTTGGACGGACTTCAAGACCAAGACGCTCAAGTACCTTTTTGTCAAATCCCTGTGCTGCCAGGTGTGCTGGAACATCGTAAATTGAAGGCAGATCATTGTTTTCAAAAACGCAATCTGCATCAACGTCGCAGAAATTAGCGATTTTCTCGCGAATAGAGTCATCCACAGAATGGCTAGAACGGCACACGATAAAGTCTGGCTGAATACCAAGGGAACGAAGCTCTTTTACGGAGTGCTGTGTAGGCTTAGTCTTGACCTCATGAGCAGCAGCAATATAAGGAACAAGGCTCACGTGAATAATAGCAACGTTGCTTGCGCCACGCTCTTTTCTAAACTGGCGAATTGCCTCAACAAAAGGCTGAGACTCAATATCACCAATAGTGCCACCAAGCTCTGTAATGACTACATCGGCATTAGTAACCTCTTCAATGCGAGCAAAACGAGCCTTAATTGCATCAGTTACATGAGGAATTACCTGAACTGTACCACCAAGGAAGTCTCCAGCGCGCTCACGCTGAATCAAAGACTGATAAATGAGGCCAGTGGTGAAGTTAGACTCCCTGGTAAGGTTCTCATCAATAAAGCGCTCATAATGACCAAGGTCAAGGTCAGTCTCTTTACCGTCCTCAGTGACAAAAACCTCACCATGCTGGAAAGGACTCATAGTGCCTGGGTCAACATTGAGATATGGGTCAGCTTTTTGCATCATGACCTTATAGCCACGAGCCTTAAGAAGTCGGCCGAGAGATGCAGCAGTGATTCCTTTTCCAAGAGAGGAAACAACGCCACCTGTTACAAATATGTGCTTGGTCATGGATTACTCCCGTAGGTAAGATTAGCCAATTACATTTCTACGGGTCTTTATATTATTCCGCTTTAAGGCCCATAGTGCCGAGAAATTTAATCTCCAAACAAATACATTGTTATGTCCATATAGTTCTGAAAAATCTAGCGGACTTCTGACAGCAGCTCATGCGCGTGAGCCAAAGAAGCCTCAGTTATAGAGCCTGAAAGCATGCGTGCAATCTCTTCTTCTCTCTGAGTACCAGAAACCTCTGTAAGAGAAGTTATAGGGAGCGCGTTATGTTCTTCTGTCTTTGAGACTACATACTGTTTAGAGGCCATAACAGCAACCTGTGGCAAGTGAGTCACCACAATCACCTGATGTGTTTTAGCAAGCTGCGCTAAAACCTCTGCAAGAGCAACGGCAGTAGCTCCACCAACGCCAGCGTCAACCTCATCAAATACAAGCGTATCGCAGACGTCAGACTCTCCTAGAACCACTTTACATGCAAGCATGACGCGAGAAACCTCACCACCAGAGGCAATCTTTCTAAGCGGACGAGCAGTCATCTGAGCTGAAGGCTTATACATAAGCTCAATCTTTGTAGAGCCAACTTTATTCCACTGCTCAAAAGGAAGATCTTCAAAGTTCAATTCAATCTGAGCTGAACCCATCTGCAGATGACTCATTTGCTTAGTAACAGCATCACAAAGTTTTGGAGCTGCAGCAACACGAACCTTTTTAAGTGCCTGAGCCTTTACGGTAAGAGTTTCTTTTGCTTTATCTACTTCTGTCTGTGCCTCACGGACAAGCTTTTTTGTGTCTCTTGTAACTTCAAGAAGATTTTGAGCTGCCTGGTATTTCTTAAATACATCTTTCATGCCAGGACCGTACGTTCTCATAAGACCCTGAAGACGAGCCATACGACTTTGCATCTCTTCAAGTGCTTCTTCATCAAAATCGAGAGATCCAACATAGCTTCTGAGCTCTGAAGAAACATCCTCAATCTCTATAAGTGCGCTTGAAAGAGACTCTGCATAATTACCTAGCGTAGCATCAAACGTTGCAGCACTCTGAAGCATCTGAACTGCATCAGAGAGAGAATCAATAACGCCCTCATCACCTGAGAGTAACTCGTGTGTTCCTCCTGCAGCTTGAAGGAGAGCTTCTGCGTGTTCAAACCGAGGAAGTTGCTCTTCTAGATCTTCTAGCTCTCCTTCTTTAGGAGAGACCTCATCAATTCTTTGAACAAGAAATGCCGCTTCATCAATCTTTGCATTGCTAGACTGGCTTACTTCAATAACTCGTTGAAGTTCAGCGACTGCAGCATGGTAAGCATGAAGAGCGTCTACATACTCTGTCTGACAAGATTGAATATCTGATCCAATCCATGCGTCCAACATGCTGACATGGTTCTTTACGTCAAGCAGCCTTTGATGCTCATGCTGACCACACAGATCAATTGATGTTCCAATACCTCCGGCCAGTTCTTTAACTGATGCCATGTGGCCATCAATCTCTACTCTGCCTCTGCCATCAGCAGAGACTTTTCTAGAGACTACAATTCCCTCTTGATCTTCTGGTGAGGTAAAAAAGCGTGCCTCAACCCTAAGAGCGTCTGTTCCTTCTCTTACTGCAGAAGCATCCGCACGCTCTCCTACTAAGAGCTTAATGGAAGATAAAAGAGCGGTTTTACCAGCACCTGTCTCTCCTGTTAAAACAGTTAAACCTGAGGCGGGTGCAAGAGAAGCGTCTTCAATAAGTGCAACATTTTGCACGCGAAGTTCATCAAGCATATATGACCTGCTTACTGACCAGTTTTACCATAAAACACGCGAGAAACTGAACGATAGAAACTATCAGCGCTTCTATCAAGCAGAATGATATCTCCTGGTCCACGGCTAATACGAGCTTTGGTAGCCACACCCTCTTCTGGATGCTTAATGTTTTGCCCATCAGAGAAGAAGTGACATGTCGCCGGCCTATCTTTTGACATGGTAATTTCAACCACATCAGAAGGAGAGGTAAGGAATGCACGAGCCAAAATAGTATGTGGTGCGATTGGCACGCAAACCATTCCCGAGAACTCTGGTGTAACAATAGGGCCACCAGCAGCAAGAGCATAGCCGGTGGATCCAGTTGCTGTACTAACAACAAAACCATCACCGCGAAGCTTATCAATATGGTTGCCTGATACAGAAACTGTAAACTCAACCATATCGCCTGCTCCACCTCTGGAAACTGCAAAATCATTGAGCGAGAAGGTCTTCTCGACGTAAGTTTCTCCAGATGGAAGCTCATACTCTGTTTCTATTGCAAGTGTTGCTCTTCTAGATACGTGAAGCTCTCCAGCAAGAGCATCAGCTACCATCTCAATCATTTGATGAGGAGTTGCACTAGTTAAAAAGCCAAGGTGACCATAAGAGATACCCAAAATTGGAATTTCTGAATACTCAACAATTTTGGCGGCCCTCAGAAGCGTTCCGTCTCCACCAAGAGAAATAACAAGCTGGCAATCAGAACAATCTACAACTTTATCCGGGAATAGCTTTTTATCGTGTGCCCATTGAACATCACAGCCCTGCTCAAAGAGCCATTCTTCAAGTTCACGTGCACCAGAAACAGCAACTTCTCTTGAATAATTTGGAACAAGAAGTACCTTCACGCAAACCACTCTCCTGATTTTGCTTGATTGCACAACTGAAACAGTTAAAGCGTCTGATTCGATGTACTTAGTATACCTAAAAAAATACAAACAATACTACAAAATAGAACATTCGTTCTATTTCACTATTTCTACAGAATGACTCGATACCACTGAAGCAAGATCCAAATCATGCGAACCTGCCTCAAGCTGTCCAAACAGTAAATATTCCACGTTGCCCTTAGCACCGTGAATAGGACTTTCACACGAGCCCAAAGGACCCATATGAGCTTCCTTAAACGCATCGGAAACCTTTTGCAGCGTTTGCAGACGCACGGAGGCATCAGTCACAATACCGCCCTCACCCACTTCTTCCCTCTTAGCTTCAAACTGCGGTTTGACCAGCGTAACAAATACTCCTTCAGGAGCTAAAACATCTAAGACAGAGGGAAGAATTGACAGGATTGAAGTAAACGACACGTCACACACAGCTACATCAAAGACGTGAGAGTAGCCCAATTCCGGCAGCGAAGTAATATTTGTTCGTTCTAGCAGTTCAACCCTGCTATCGTTTCTAAGCGACCAATCAAACTGCGCATAGCCAACATCAACTGAGGTAACCGTAGCAGCTCCATTTTGAAGCAAGCAATCGGTAAAACCACCAGTTGAACAGCCAATATCTAAGCATTTTTTATGCTGTGCTGTAAAATCAAAAACTTCAAAGGCGCGTTGGAGCTTAAGTCCGCCTCTACTCACGTACGGAATAGCGCCTTTTACGTGCAGAAATAATCCCTCAGGAACAAGCTCTCCCGCTGAGGTCAGTCTTCTATCGCTCGTAGAAACATCGCCCGCAAGAATTGCGCGCAGCGCAGCCTGAGTATCTTTGAAAAATCCTTGCCTAACCAGCTCTTTATCAAGCCTTTGGCGAGAAACACGTTGAGCCACTAGTGCTCATCGCTTTCTGAAACTGCATCATCAGACGACGTTTCATCTGCGGCTGAAGCCTCAGCCTGCTCATCAGAAGTCTGCTCATCAGAAGCAGCTTCTTCGTTGGACGCTTCTCCTGCAGCCTGAGCCTGAACCAGACGCTCTTCCTCTTCTGGCGTAAACTCTGTGGTGTCAACCATGTTGACAGCCTTTGAGCCTAGAGCAATTGCCTCATCAAAGAGGTCAAGAGAATGCTCCAGTGAGACGTTTTTATCGCGAACTTGATCAACAATTGAATCAAGTCTTGCGGTTATCTGGTCAAAGCTCTGATATTCAGACGTATCGATTTTTGCCATGACTACTCTGCATCTTCCACAGAGCTCTCTGGCTCTTCTTCAGAAACGTCTTGCTCAGCAGACTGCTTATGGCACAGAGAATAAATGTCTTCTCCAGCCTCAATGTCATCAACAATACGACCAAGAACGCCGTTAATAAAGCGAGGAGAATCATCGCCGCAGTAAGCGCGAGCAAGGTCAACTACCTCGTTAATAGCAACAGCTACATCAACCTCAGGAACCTCAAGAATCTCGTAAAGAGAAATTCTTAAGAGATTTCGGTCTACGGAAGGCATGCGATCAATTGCCCAGTCTTTTGAGTAAGCAGCAATGATGTCATCAAGGTCATCTCTAATGCCATCTGCTCCCACTGCCAGCGACTGCGCATACTCATCAAGAGGTCCCTCGGAGAGCGTATAGTCTCCGTCGAGGACCTCAAGAACGCTGCGATTAGTGGCTTCAGCCTGGAATAAAAGCTGTAGTGCTTGGCTACGGGCGCGGGTACGTCCAAAAAACTTAACGCTCAAGCCTACTCCTTAGGAAAAACAAGGCTGTCAATGTAAACATCAACGGAAGCAATGCTGACGCCAATCTGCTCATTTACAGCAGTTGCAACAGCAAGCCTTACCTCAGACGCAAGCTTTGTGAAAGGATAGCCATAGAAAACGGTAAGGTGAACTCCAAGATGGAGCTGACCGTTCTCTACACCTGCTTCTACAGCCTTCTCTGGAGCAAGGCTTCTGCTGGTAAAGACGTTAATAAGGTTGGATGCCAGTGTATCGTTTCCGCCAACGGAGGCAACACCTTCAACACTTCCAGCTGCGCCGGAGACAACCGTTGAAATTACATCTTTTGAGATGCCGATGCCTGCTATACGAAGCTCTGTTTCAGCCATGTCTACCCCCTAAAAAAGACAAACTGTCTTTGAAATAATTACTCAATACTGTTGGATGCTTATGCACCCAAAGAGAATGCATTAAACGCGAGAAACAAACTTGCCGTCGCGAGTGTCAACCTTAATGCGCTCACCTTGGTTCAGATACATTGGAACCTGAAGCGTGGCGCCAGTCTCAATAGTTGCTGGCTTGGTGCCGCCCTGAACGGTGTCACCCTTGAAGCCTGGGTCAGTCTCAGTGATTTCTGCCTCAATGAACATTGGAGGCTCAACACCAAGAAGCTCAGTGTCTGCATAGAGAAGCTGTGCGTTATCGTTCTCCTTGAACCAGACGCTCTTCTCGCCAATGAAATCAGCAGGAACGGCTACCTGATCGTAAGTCTCATTGTCCATGAAGTAGAAGGACTCACCGTCGTTGTAGAGGTACTGCATCTCTTTGGTGAGCAGAAGAACGTTCTCAAACTTGGTGCCAGCGTTGCAGGTCTGATCAATAACGCGGCCAGAACGAAGGTCACGAATCTTATAGCGGACAAAAGCGCCGCCCTTACCTGGCTTTACATGCTGGAACTCAACGATGGTGTAGTACTTATCGTTAATCTTAAGGCCAAGGCCGTTCTTAAAATCTGCGGTGCTGATAGTTGCCACGTCTAACTCTTTTCACTCGATAAAGTCGCGAGAAGAACGTGAATTTTCAAACTACCCGCGACACGTATATGCATGTTGGATTTTATCAGTTTCACGCCTTCCGTGCTGGCGGCTCTTGTGAAAATGCAAAATTTGCTTACTTCTTTTTAATAAAACTCTCTTTAATAAGGCGAGGAAGCTGTGGAATTGCCATAAGTCCGTGCTTAAAGACAAACCAGAAGTTTGGAGAACGTACGAGTTTCTCCTCACCTATATAGGCGCGAATTGCCCTGAGTGTTGCTTTATTGTCTCGTGTAGAAAACGAGTAGTTACCATTACTTTTAGTAAAGATAGCAAAGCGAGAAATGCTTTTGGTACGTCCCATAACTGAGGCGGCCACATGATCTATCTGATCCCAGGGAATCTGGATGTAATCTTCGGGATTTTTCTGGTTGTAGAACTCAAAGGCCTTATTGCCAATAAGGATATCGCCATACGTAGCTAGCCCATGGAATGACGTTGCCTTTGCGGTGAAATCGACCGTACTGTTTTGAGACTGAGCCATACAATCCTTTCAAAAAATGGGTCGCACCCATTATAGAGCGCGACCCATATTAGTGCGACTTTAAGTACTAGAACGTACTCTTACTCATTACATAAAGCCAAGGAGTCGACCAATAATACCAACGGCAAAGAGAGCCAGGATGATAGCAATTGGAGAGACCTTCTTCTTAAGCAGTGAGCAGCAAAGCAGTGTCAGACCAACAGCTGCCAGTCCAGGAACAAGCGAGTCAAGGTTGTTCTGAAGTGTAGTTACCTTGACTGGATCAAGACCGTTTGGTCCAAGAGCAGCGTAAAGCTTTAATGCTTGATACATTCCGTCTACTCCTGAAGGAATGCTTGTCCAGTCAATGTAGGCGCCTGCCTGCTGAGGAATGGTAGAAACAACTGGGGTAAATGAAATTGAAACCCAGCGCTGTACCAGGGCGCCAATGATAAACATACCAAGAATAGAAGCACCCTCAGTAATCTTGCCCAGCATGCCGCCAGAAAGATCGGAAGAAATTGAAGCGCCTGCCTTGTAGCCAAACTCCTGGGTGTACCACAGAAAGGAAAGGCGGATGACGTTCCACAGAACAAAGAAGAGAATAGGGCCAAGTGCAGAACCACCAGCGGCAATAGATGCGCCGAGTGCTCCAAGAATTGGACGGACAGTAAACCAGAAGACTGGATCACCAACACCGGCCAGAGGGCCCATCATGCCTACCTTAACGCCCTGAATTGCAACATCGTCAATAGGCTCACCGTTAGCACGTCCCTCCTCCAGTGCAAGGGTAACGCCCATGACTGGTGCAGAAACATAAGGGTGAGTGTTGTAGAACTCAAGGTGGCGCTTAAGAGCTGCTACCTGATCTTCTTTGTTTGGATAAAGCTTTTTGATGGCTGGAATCATTGAGAATGCCCAACCACCGTTCTGCATACGCTCGTAGTTCCAAGAACCCTGAAGGAACTGATGACGAAGAGCAACAGACATACGGTCTTTCTTAGAAAGCTGAATCTTATTCTCCATTAGTTTCACGCTCCTTCAGAATTAGTAGTTGTCAATAATATCGCCGAGCGGATCACCAGATCCGCCACCTGCGCCGCCACCCTGCTTAGCAAGGTCTTTAAGACCAATGTAGAGAATAGCAAGGCAAACACCAATAACACCAAGAGCAATAAGAGTGAGCTGGTTAATAGCAGCAAAGACAAAGCCAAGAGCAAAGAACGGCCAAACCTCACGAGTAGCCATCATGTTAATGACCATTGCGTAACCAACAGCAGCAACCATGCCGCCGCCAACTGCCATACCGCCAGTGAGCCACTTAGGCATTGCGTTTAGAGCATCAGTGACAATAGCTGGGTCAATGAAGCAAAGAGCAGCTGCAGGAACGGCAATACGTGCGCCCTGCATGAGGATAGCTACAATGTGCCAACGCTCGATTGCAGCAAAATCGCCCTTCTCGGCAGCTGCGTCCATTGCGTGGACAATACCAGTTGCAATAGTACGAGCAATCATGGTGAGGAACAGGCCTGCTACGGACAAAGGAATTGCAAGTGCAATAGAGGTGTTAATAGCAGCGGTGGTGTCAGTGTCTCCGCCGTTAAGTGCCAAAACCATAATGATTGCAGATGCGACAGATGCCAAAGCTGCGTCTGGTGCAACTGCAGCTCCGATGTTTGCCCAACCAAGAGCAATCATCTGAAGAGAACCGCCGAGGATAATTCCCTCAGCAGGGTGACCAGTCACAAGGCCAATCAGTGAGCAAGCAACCAGGGGCTGGTGGAACTCCCACTGGTCAAGAATACCTTCCATGCCAGCGAGAAGAGCAACAATTACGACAAGCAGTATTGTGATAGGTGTCATTTCTACCTCCTTCTAGTTACTTACGGGCGCCAAGCTCGGACTTAGCTTTTTTAAGCATTGCCTCAAAGTTCTCTGCGCTGTCTGCAGGAACCTTACGAACATCAAACGTTGTACCGCACTCGCGGATAGCTTCAAGAGTCTTTACATCGTCCTCATCCATAGCAACTGCGTTGGTAACAACAACTTTGCCAACAGAATGAGCCATAGAACCAAGGTTTGCTTCCTTGATTTCTACGCCACCCTCAATAGCACGAAGCATATCTTGAGGAGTCTCAAACAGAAGCATTGCCTTGGTATTGCCAAAACGAGTGTCGTGAGCAATCTCAATAATCTTCTTAATAGGAACAACGTGGACATGTACTCCTGGAGGAGCTGCCTGAACAATCATGGTCTTGCGGAGCTCATCTTGAGCAACACCATCAGAGCAGACAATAATGCGATCTGGCTTGGTCATCTTTGTCCACGTAGTTGCAACCTGACCATGCAGAAGACGGGTATCAATACGAGCAAGAACAATCTTAAGCTTGCCATCACCAATAACGGTACCTGCAGGAATTGCTCCCTGAGGTGCTGCAGGAGCGGCAGGAACATCAGTAGGTGTTGCCTCTTGTGGCTCAAGCTCTTCTGGCTTAATCTTCACGCCCATACGAGCTTCAGAGTAAATCTCTTTTGCTACCTCAGCTGCGGTATCTACACCAAGACGAGAGCCATAAGCTGCAATAAGCATTGGGAGGTTAAGGCCAGTAACAGCAACCCAATCCTCTTTACCCTCTTCCTCAAGAACGCGAGAAATCTGGTTAAAGGGGGTGCCACCCCATAAATCAACCAAGAACAAAACGTGCTCTTGATCTTCAAGCGTGGCAATTGCTTCGAGAATCTTCTGGTGCAGGTCATCTGGGCCCATATCAGGAGTAAGCGTTACAGCTACAACGCCTTCCTGTGGTCCAAAAATCATGCCGCCAGAATCTTTGATGCCCTCGGCAAATTTGCCATGGCTGGCTAGAACGATACTAACCACTTCTACCTCCTTCTTTTCTACCTAATAAAACAAATGAAACTGTAAACATAACAATGAAAATAACATTTACTTTTCTGATTTTATTACATAAGTCTAAGACATACCTCCACTAACCTAACTCTTTTTAAATTTTTTAGGTTTTATAAGCTAATTTTTAGGCGAGAAGGTCTTCTCGCCCTAGGAGATACGGTAAAAAAATACGGCCAGAAACCTAAAGCTTCTGGCCATAAAAATTCTGTATATCGCGTCTAGTTAGCAGCCAACAGACACAAGGTCGTGTGTGGACTGAGTAAAGACATCGTAGCCGTCCTCAGTAACAACGCCAAAGTCCTCAAGGCGAATACCAAACTTACCAGGCAGGTAAATACCAGGCTCATCGGTAACAACTGAACCTGCTGCAATAACCTTGTTCCAGCGAGGGTTGAAGAATGGACGCTCGTGAATCTCAACGCCAACACCGTGGCCAAGGCCATGGCCAAAGTACTCACCGTAGCCAGCCTCAGAGATAACCTTAACTGCAAGGTTATGAATATCAGAACCAGTGACACCTGCATGAATAGCTGCCGCGCAAGTTTCGTTTGCCTTGCGGACAACGTCAAAGACGTGCTGCTGCTCCTCGGAAGGTGCGCCAACAACAACAGTACGGGTCATATCTGAGTGATAATCCAGGTAACCTGCACCGTAGTCCATAACAATCATGTCGCCTGTCTGAACTACGCGCTCACCTGGCTGTGCGTGAGGATTAGCACCATTAGGACCAGAAGCAATGATGGAATCAAAGGACAGGGCATCTGCACCGTTAGAGAGCATGTAGTTCTCAAGCTCTGCGCGAATCTGCTGCTCAGTAAGACCTGGCTTAATGTACTTGCAGATGTGGAGGAACGCCTTGTCAGTAATTGACTGAGCGTGCTTCATAAGCTCAATTTCAGCTGGGTCTTTAACAATACGCAGCTCAGCAATATCACCATGCATGCGTGGAAGCAAAGCAGCAACAGAACGATCACGTAATGCCTGCTCAAGGCCATCAAAGAACGCAAGATCAACGGTGTCCTCAATAGCAACTACGCGAGCACGAGCCTCAGCAATATGAGTGGCAACCCACTCGGTAGGAGTAGTGACTTCCTGGTCAAACTTCCATGGAGAATCAGCACCAAGGCGCTCCAGGAATGTGTTGTAGTAACGAGAGTCAGTGTGCATGAAGAGCTTATCCTGCGTGATAAATGCAGTATGTGCCTGCTCAAAGTCAAAGACACGCTCAGCGTCAGTCAACCAACGAAGATCTGGGTTGTGACGTAGAACAACAGCGTCGTAACCCCTCTGAGCCATTACCTCGCGAAAGCGCGCAACGCGCTTTGCTGCTGCCTGTAAATCTGCCATTTCAAATCCCTTCTCGAGATGTTTACAACAAAGAGTTGCATCTTGTGGAGTCGCCTCAGCAAACAGGCTCCTTACTGCAAGATGCGGCACTTTAATGCGAAGCGTGAGCCTCACACCAAGCGCGGGCATGCTCGGCGAGAAGTTCCTCGTCGACCGATGCTAATCTTACCCTTCCAATAGACATTGGAATCGGCAACATAAAACGATTAGTAGAATGGAAACATTCTTGTTTGAGCGCTTCGATAAGCTGCTCAGAAGTAATGTCACAGGTAACAAAACCAATATTCAAGCGCTCAAGAATCTCGTCTTGGGCAAGCATATCGTCAAAAGAAAGCGCCTCTTTAGCTACTGCAATTCTTGCCGAGAAACGCAGTGCGTCTGCATAAAGTGCAGAAAGAGGCTGATCAGCTGGGATGAGCGGGCGAAGTGCCTCCACAAAAACCCAACCGTAAGGGACAGACTGCTGAATAGCAATAGCGGAAGAATCAGAGAGACGGCCACGGGTCTTAGTAGACTCTGCCAGCTGTTCTGCAACTATATCGGCAACTCCAGAGGAGAGGTTATCTGCTCTATCCCAAATGCGTCCAAACTCCGCCTCGTTATCAGACATAGCCGTTGCAACCATACATACCTGCGCAACCTTAGCGCTGTCATCGCAAAGATCCATAACCTCAAGATCTGCAAAGCAGAAACGAGCACAAGGCTTAGTGGTAACAAGACGCTGATGTTCATCGTCAGTATCAAGCGCGCGAGGAGTAATAGACGAGACAATAACTGCTGCTAAATCAAGTGGAACAGTAGCAAGGGAGACTCCCCCACACCACTTGTTTGCCACGTGGTTAGCAAGAGAAATGACACCCTCGTGACCCACGGCAACTACTAAATCATCAGCTGTCAGGTGCATTTCTGCCAAAGCAGACAATACCTGTGCCTCAGTTGCCACGGTAGTTGTTGATTTGCCATCTTCTACATCTACACGTGTGACGAGAAAACCAATGGTAGTGAGGTCTCTACGCAGCAGCTCAGCAAGGTCTTCGTCTGCCTGATTGCTGACAAGAAAAGCACAGCGATGAGGTCTTCCCACTGCGGTTCTGAGCTCGGTACCAAAGTTTGAAAGTACGCCCGCACCAGAACGAAGTGCAATAGAGCCTCCAGGAATAGAAACCCACTGTTTAATCTGAACAGGTGGCAATTCCTCTTCGAGCTCAGCCTGGACATTGTCACTCATAGAAGACCTCTTTCCCAAAGCAGCTTGCCAGAATCAATGGCTACCTGCTCAAACGTTTTCTCACGAATATCAATAGTAATATCAGCGGCGGCCTCATAACGTGGACGCAGACGCCTATAAAGCTGAGTGGCGTTTTCAAAGCTTCCCAAATCAGGGCGTCTATCCGTGCGCTGAATTTGACGAAGTGAGTCAGAAAGATCACCGTCGAGAAACACAATGACTCCCATCTCGCGCATAAGCGCAAGATTGATGTCCTTCTCGACAATTCCACCGCCGCAGCTTACGAGCAGTGACTTCTTAGACTTAAGCGTGTGTAAAACCTCAGTTTCTGCCTGCCTAAAAAGCTCTTCACCGTCATCTTCGTAGATTTCTGCCAGTGATTTACCTGCTATACGCTCTGCTAGGCGATCGGTGTCAACATAACGGCGGTGAAACAGCTCGCCCAAATTACGTGCGAGTGTAGACTTTCCGGCACCCAGAAAGCCTACAAAAAAGATATGATCACAGCCCTCATGTACAACGTATCTTGAATCGCGAAGCTCCATACTCCTCCAGCCTTTCAAGATGATTCTATCATCGAGTTGGAGCAAGTAAACTAAAGCCGTCTTGTTATGACGTAAAAGTTACATTTTTTAAAATGCGGCGCTCTACGTGACGAATGATATTGGTGTACCAAAGATCCTCATTGGACTGCGGCTTTACCAAAATAGTTGAAACACCAGCCAAATTACCTGCAATAACATCAGTAAAAATCTGGTCTCCCACCATCAAGGTTTGCTCTTTAGTTGCCGAGAAACGCTTCATAGCAGCAGTTAGCGCGCGAGGAAGCGGCTTACACGCAAAGCCCTCTCCTTCAATTCCCAGCTCGTGAGCGCTACGCTGGACCTCATTGAGGTGAATGTTATTGGAGATGAGACAGAGCGTTAATCCAGCTGCATGAGCCTTCTCAAACCAAGCAGAAACCTCTGGCGGCACCATCTTGGTGTCTCGGGGCACACAGGTATTATCGCGATCTAAGAGCACAAGCTTAATCCCCTGCTGAACCAAATCCTCTATTGAGATGTATTCAACAGCAGAAACGTATTGTGTTGCTTTGATCAAACTCATGCCACACCAGCTATTGCTTACTTGCGGCTTCACGCTCGCGTGCGTTTTCAATAGCCTGCTGATGCTCGTCGTACGTCTCTGAGAAGACGTGCTCATCCGAGGTAATCCAGAAGTAGTAATAATTGGTTGCTGCTGGATCCATAGCCGCCTTAATAGAGGCATAACCTGGGGAGCAAATAGGCGTAGGAGTCAAACCCTTAAACGCATAGGTGTTGTATGGGTCGCTTGTCATCGAGCTGAGGTCTTCTGCAGTAGCTTCCCTACCAAGGGAATAAGCAAGGGTAGCGTCACTTTGCAGATACATATCATCGTACAGACGGTTGTAGAAGACAGATGCAACCTTAGGACGGTCATCATCAGTCAGGGCTTCTCGCTCAATAATAGATGCCATGATAATGATTTGCTCGTTAGTAAGATTCAAGTTGTAACGCTTATTAAGCGTAATGCGAGCGGCATCCAGGTTAAGATCAGCTGTCTCTGTCTCAAACTGATCAAGCATGGCACGAATGACCGTATCGGCAGTTACATTGCTTTCTGTAAAGGTATAGGTCTTGGGGAACAAGTAGCCTTCAAGAGAATCATTAGCATCTACCGCACCTGCAAGGAACGGATAGTCAGCAACATAATTGGATGCTTTTGCCTGATTCAAGAAATCATCGCGAGAAATACCAAAGTAGTCCTGAACCAAATCCGCAACCTGAGAAACGGTATAACCTTCTGGTACGACAAAGCCACTACCAGGAGCATTAGGGCCAGAAATAAGCAGATGAACGATGTCTGCTGGCTTGGTACCAGTGGTAATAACATAGATACCACTCTTGATTTTCTGCTCAGCATCCTGACGCTTTACCTGATTTAAGAACTCGCTCTTAGTTGCAATAATCTTGTTCTCAAAAAGAATCTTTGCGACTTCCTGCGCACCAGCACCATCTGGAATAGTAACGGTAACTTGTTGACCTGCGGTAATTTCTTGTGTATCGGAATTAGCGCGAGAAAGCTCTGGAAGCGCTACTTTCCATACAAAGATACCAAGGGCCGCAACCATGATAAAAGCGATAAGTGCCGCAAAAATACGAGAACGCTTTGAAGCCTTCTTATCTCTATGCTTTACCTGCTTGTTCTTTGCCATATGAGTGACTTGAGCGCTTCTTGAAGAAAGCTTGCCACCGGTAAGTGCAGGCAGCGATCCTGTAGCCTCAACTGAAGGCTGCGTGATCTGTTCCTGATGAGCCTGCTCTTCCTGAGCCTGTCCTTCTGGTACAGGAGAAGAAAAATGTGCGCCCTGACGACGCGGAGAAGAACCATTTGATAGGGTGGGCATTTAGTCTCCCTTATTCATCTGTGCATCAAGCCATGATTGCAAAAAGAGCGAAGCAGCAACCATGTCAACTTTTCCACGCATGGCTTTTTCAGATAAACCTTGCGCTCGAAGAATCTTCTTTGCTTCCGCAGAAGAAAGTCTTTCGTCAGTAAATTCTAATGGAAGTTGGCAGTTCTTCGCAATTTGCTCAGCTTGAGCGGTAATTTTTTGGGCCTGTGGTCCATCTTCGCCGGCGAGCGTTTTAGGACGACCACATAAAAGCAGCTCTGGCTCCCAATCTTCAAGCACAGCCTTAAACGTTCGTGCATGTGAGAGCACCTCTTGCGCAGGTAGCACGCAAACAGGTGACGCAATAGCACCATCGGGGTCACTTACAGCAACCCCGATGCGAACTTCACCAATATCTAAAGCTAAAACGCGCAAACGTTACGCACCAAGCTTTGTTCTTGCAGCCTCAAGCGCTGCGTCAATTCCTGCAGCATTTGAACCGCCTGCCTGCGCCATTGCTGGCTTACCGCCACCACGGCCACCAACAAGCTCTGCAATCTCTTTGACAATGTCTCCTGCCGAGAAGCCCGCTGCAACTGCAGAATCAGTGGCACCTGCAAGCAGGGAAACCTTACCGTCAGCGGTTGCGGATGCAATGACGCAAGCAACAGGCTGGCCGTCAGATGCATCGCGGATGCCGTCCCATGCGGAGCGGAGTTCTTTGCCAGAAAGGCCCTCAAGCTTAGCAATTACACAGCTATAGCCATTAAGCTGAACAGCAGACTTAAGTGCTTCTGCTACCTGATTGCTACCTGCTCCAGTTAGAGCAGCCTCAAGCTTATGGTTTGCAGTGCGAAGATCTTGCTGCAGCTGCTCAACGCGGTCTGCAACAGCAGAAGGACGAACCTTCAAAGCTGCGGCAACCTCATCAAGTTGAGCCAGGCGCTCATCAACGTACTCGATAGCGCCCATAGAAGTTACCGCCTCAATACGCCTTGAGTTAGAACCAACGGAGCTCTCAGAAATAATCTTAAAGAGGCCAAGGTCTGCTGTGTTGCGTGCGTGAGTACCACCACAGAGCTCACGAGAGAATGGAGCGTCTTCTGCACCAGCAGAGACAACGCGTACGACATCACCGTACTTCTCGCCAAAGAGTGCAACAGCACCAGCAGCCTTTGCGTCCTCAATGCTCATAATCTGAGTAACAACAGGCTTAGCAGCAAAAATCTCTGCGTTAACCATGCCCTCAATGCGATCGAGCTCATCTTTGGTAAGAGCCTCAAAGTGCGTAAAGTCAAAACGCATGCGATCTGGAGCAACAAGAGAACCAGCCTGGTTAACGTGGTCGCCCAGAACCTTTTTGAGGGCTGCGTCAAGCAGGTGAGTTGCCGTGTGGTTGCGGCGAATGAGCTCACGACGGCCGGCATCAATAGTTGCGGTGACTGAATCACCAACAGAGATGGTGCCCTCTTCTACCACGCCAACGTGGGACTCAAGGCCGCCGTCACGGTGCTTGGTATCAGTGACGTGAACGTAGAGACCAGGAGCTGTCAACTTACCCGTATCACCAACCTGGCCGCCCATCTCTGCATAGAAAGGTGTGCGGTCAAGCACAACTTCAACCTCAGAGCCAGCAGAAGCGGACTCAACCTCCTGTCCATCCTGAACAAGAGCAACAACACGAACGCCGGAGAGCTCGTTGTTGTCGTAGCCGTCAAAGACGGTCTCATCAAGGCGGTCAGAGAGTGCAACCCAAATGCTCTGAGCGTTACCCCAGGCATCGCGGTTAGCAGACTTACGAGCGCGCTCACGCTGCTCAGTCATTGCAGCATCAAAGGCGTTCATGTCAACAACGTGACCTGCATTTGCAGCAATCTCACGAGTAAGATCAATAGGGAATCCGTAAGTATCGTGCAGAAGGAATGCAACCTCACCGGAAAGCTGTGCGCCATCCTCTAGCTGCTCAAGCTCTGCAGTGAGTTTAGACTCGCCTGCGTCAAGCGTAGCGCCAAAGCGCTCCTCTTCTGCAGTCAGAATGCCGTCGATAAGAGCGCTCTTCTCGACAAGCTCTGGATATTCTGCGCCAAGCAGAACAGCAACCTCATGCGCGTACTCTGCCATGAAGGTGCCCTGAATGCCCAGTAAGCGGCCGTGGTAGACAGCGCGACGGAGCAGGCGGCGAAGAATGTAGCTTCTACCCTCGTTACCAGGGAGAATTCCGTCACCAATCATAAAGGTAACTGCACGAGAGTGGTCTGCAAGGATACGCAGGCTGCGGTCAATCTCATCAGTTGAGTGATACTTTTTACCAGAGAGTTTCTCGCCCAAAGAGATGAGGGTACGCATGATGTCACCCTCGTAATTGGTGCCCTCATGCTGCATGATAGCTGCGATACGCTCAAGACCCATGCCGGTATCGATGTTGCGATGAGGAAGCTCAGGTAGAGAACCATCTTCCTGGCGATCAAACTGAGTAAAGACGAGGTTCCAGAACTCAAGGTAACGGTCACCGTCGTCTCCAGGGGCTTCTCCCTCAAACTCAGGACCCTGGTCAAAGTAAATCTCAGAGCAAGGACCGCAAGGACCAGTTGGGCCAGCTGCCCAGAAGTTGTCATCCTCGCCCAGACGGGTGATGTGGTCTTCTGCTACGCCAAGAGACTTCCAGATCTCAATTGCCTCATCGTCGTCAGTAAAGACAGTAAAGTACAGACGATCAAGAGGTAGACCCAGGTGTTCTGGAGAAGAAATAAACTCCATTGCCCAGGTACATGCGTCGCGCTTGGTATAACCACCAAAGGAGAAGTTGCCCAGCATCTCAAAGAATGAGAGGTGGCGAGAGTCACCAATGTTGTCAATATCGTTAGTACGAAGGCACTTCTGGCAAGATGTAGCACCAATCTCCTTCATAGTCTTGATGCCCTGGTAATACTCCTTGAACTGGTTCATGCCAGCATTAGCAAGAAGCAGTGAAGGGTCAGAAGGCACCAGAGATGAAGAAGGATAGCGCTTGCAACCCTTGCTCTCAAAGAAGCTTAGGAAGTCCTCACGAATCTCTGCTGTTGTCATTGTTTTATAGTCAGCCATAAAGTACTTCTCCGTATTCAAATAACTACTCTTTTGTACTGTCTGAGTCTACCGCATCTGACGATGGTTTATCTGGTTCCTTAGTAACTTCTTGAGTATTCCTAAAAAGTAACTGAGAAAAATCATGACCAAGAATCTTTGGTGCGGGAATTGACGACTTACTGCGCACATGAGCCGTAGTGTCTTGATCAACAAGACGCGACTCCTCAAAGAACTTTGGGTCATCTAGGGCATCATACTCTGGCAGAATAGCTCCAGACTCATCCACATACTGCGTCGAGTTAAAAAGCGCGCCATTTGGCGAGACGATCTGTCTGCCCGAATACTTCTCAAAGAAGTACACAAAGATGCCCCTCAGTGCTGCTGTCAAAGGTATGGCAAGAATAGTTCCAACTACTCCGCCAAGAGCGCTGCCAATGACAATACCAACGAGCGAAAGACCCGGGTGAACTTTAACGCTCGTTGCCATAACCAAAGGTGAAAGCACGTTATCAACAACGTTTTGTGCAACCATCAAGATAACGATAGTCCATGCGGTCATGACAGGGTCTACCAAGATGCTCAAAATAAGAGCAATACCTGCCGAGAAAACCGGTCCAACTACAGGAATAATATGGAAGATTCCTGTAACCATGCCAATAAGAGCGGCATAAGGGTTGCCTAAAATCAGACACCCAAAGTACACAAGAATGCCATTAACCGCAGAGGTAATGATAGTGCCTCGCATATATCCACTGGTAGATCTACTTAAGATTGCAAGAATAAGTCTGAACTCATTCTCTTTTTGAGGACCAGCAATAATAGCCATCTCACGGACAATAACTGGATAATCTTTAGCCAACCAATAGGCAAGCACTAGGCCTAAGAAGAAGACCATGAGTTGGTTTGCCATAGAAGAGATGTTGCCTAAAGCAGATGTGGAAAGCCAACTCAAAATACCAGAAGCAACTGATATTCCAATACTTGATGCCTGTTCAATTGCAAGTTCCACCGTCTGTCTAACAGCAGGGTTACTTTGGGTGTCAAAGTTCTGCCAAAACTCCCTTGCCATTGCTCCTATCTGACTTGCATACGAAGGAGCGTTTCTGAGTAGCGTAGTAAGCTCAAATACCAATGGCTGCGCAATCAAAATCAAAAATCCTACCAACACAATGAGCGTAAGAACAAGCGCGATAAGAGCGGAAATGCCACGAGGCACTCCCCTGTCTTCAAGCCAATTGGTAACAGGGCTACAGACAAACGCAACAATTGCGCCAATGGCGAGCAGCTCAACAGCCTGCCCCAGGATGCCAAGGACATACAGTGCAAGTGCAAACAATGCAGTCAGACCAATGACTGTCCACACCATTAAGCCACGTTGTTTCCATTTTTGAGCTGAATCAAAGAAGTTTTGATGCTTTTGATCCATTAACGGTTCACGCTTTCTGGGTCAATCTTTTCTTGAATACGCTTTAAGGTGCGACGAAGCAGCCTTGAAACCTGTACCTGGGAGATATTAAGTTTCTCCGCAATCTCTACCTGGGTAAGACCTTCAACAAAACGCATACGAATAATCTCTTGCTCTCGTGGCGAGAAGTCTCTAATGGCCTCTTCAAGAACAATGCGGTCATCAGAACCAGCAAGATCCTCATCTTCGGTCACATACTGATCAATGATTGAAGGAGTCTCGTCGCCATCAGCACCAGAGCCGCCTCCCTCAAGAGGAACAGAGCTATAAGCGCTAGAGGACTCCATAGCCTCAAGAACCTCTTCAACGTTAGTATCAAGGCGCTGGGCGATCTCTTCAATTGAAGGGCTTCTTTGCAGCTCTTTAGTCAAATCATCAGTGACCTGATTAATCTTGGACGAAAGCTCCTGCAAACGACGAGGGACACGTACTGACCAGCCTTTATCGCGGAAGTGACGCTTGATTTCTCCCATGATGGTTGGCGTTGCATATGTTGTAAATTCAAGACCACGATCAGGCTCAAACCTATCAATTGCCTTGATAAGTCCAATGGTTCCCACCTGAATCAAATCATCAAGAGGTTCTCCACGGTTTTTAAACTTGGAGGCCAAAAAGCGCACGAGGTTTAAGTGACTCACAATAAGTTGGTCTCTTACCTCAGGGTCTTTTGTTTCTTTATATTGGGCAAAGAGCTTTCGTGTTCTATCTTTATCCCAGGCCGGGGTACCTTTAGAAGCACGGCGAGCAGCTCTTCTTGCGGCTTTCTGCTCTTCTGCAGATGCCTGTACTGCCTCGTTAGCTTCAGGTTTAGGCATGTGCACCGCCAGAAATCTTTACAAGATGAAGCGTATAACCGTCATCACAAAGCGCAAACTCATCACAAATAGCGGAGAGTAGTAACTCTACAAGTTCTAGTGGCTGAGAATTATCTTCCTCAGACTCAACTGGATCCTCATCACCCAAATCAAAATCAATAGCCATAGTATTGTCTTCGAGGGTAAACGTAATATCTACAGAGTCTTTCTGAGTGCCACAAGCAAAGACAAAGCCTTCTTCTGCGGCCATTTTGACATCTTCAAGCTCATCAACATTCATCTTGCACAAAACGGCAAGATTAGCAGCCATCATTCTGACGGAACGAGCAAATGTTGGATCTGCAGGAGCGGAAAGTTCAACAATTTTTTGTGCCATTACAATCTACTCCTCAGTCTTCTGAGAAGACTCAGAACCGTACTCGATATAGAACTGCTCAGTGCGAGCTGGTTTAGAATGCTTTGTCTTGTCCTGAGAAAGCAGAGGAAGCTCCTCAAGATACTCTTGAGCACGCTGTGCACTCTGTTGTGCGGAAGCTGTCGCACCGCTCAGGCGAGCCTGAGCTACCTCAGCAAGCTTGGAAGGATTCAAAGATCCGCCAAGACCAGTTCCTAGCTTTGAAACAGACTCAACAACGCCTGTTACCGCATCGCTTGCAGCCTTACTGACTGTTGCAGTTACTGCAGATGCAGCACCTGAAACAGTTGCTACATCACCAAGAACTACGTTGAGGCTCTCAAGAGAAGTGTTAGCATTCTCTGCAGCCTCATCAACCTTCTGCATGAGTGCAGGTAGCTGCTTAATGGTTGGATCAAGCTCATCAACCATGCCATCAATCTTTGAAATAACAGGCTGAATCTGCTCAATAGTGTTGTTAGCTGAGAGTGTAATCTCAGTAATTGACCTTCTTGTTGTTCTTAGGGTCAGAGCGACCTCGACAATGGCCCAAACACCAACTACGGCTAAGGCTACAAGGGCAATCTGTAGGTAATCCATCTATGCCATCCCTCAAAGCTAACGGTTACAGTTCTTTCTATTTTACCCGAGGAGCGCCTTCTTAATGCTCCCACTTGGGTAATTCAAATTCCTAGGCTTCCTCGTGACGATCACGCTCTGTAGCTGCAATTCTCCACGCTTCCCAACCTCTTGGAGATGGCGAGAAGAACGCACCACGTTCAAGTCCTTCTGGAAGATAACGCTGTTCAATCCATCCCCCAGGATAATTGTGAGGATAGAGGTAATTGCCATACTCTTCAGAACCAGGACGCGTACGATCTCTTAAGTAACTTGGAACTTCTCGCCTTGGACCTGTTCTAACCTCATGGAGAGCGGCATCAATACCTGCTTCTGCAGCATTAGATTTTGGAGCAAGCGCCATATAAATTACTGCTTGCGCAAGGTTAATTCTGCACTCAGGATATCCAATGACCTCAGCTGACCTAAATGCTGCATGTGCAATGAGCAGCGCCTGAGGATCGGCATTGCCAATATCTTCTGAGGCCAAAATCATAATGCGTCGAGCAATAAATTTAGGGTCCTCACCTGCATCAATCATGCGCGCAAGCCAATAGAGTGCGGCATCTGGGTCTGAGCCACGCATGGACTTAATAAACGCAGAGATAATGTCATAGTGCATATCTCCTGCTTTATCGTAGGGAAGTCCGCGACGAGGATTTGCCTCAAGCACGTTCTGCTTGGTGATAACAAGCGGCTCAGATGCTTTGTTGTCAGCAGATTCTGGAACATCAACCATCTGAGAGGCAAGCTCAAGAGAAGTTAGGGCTGCGCGGCCATCTCCGCCCGCAAGCGTCACAATCTCTTTACGAGCATCTTCATCCAGGACAAATGCGCCTGCTAGGCCATCCTCTGATTCAAGTGCTCGCTGAATGAGCTCATCGATTGCTGCATCTGACAATGCATGCAGTTCCACTACACGAGAGCGAGAAATCAGAGCACTGTTAACCTCAAAGTAGGGGTTTTCTGTAGTAGCCCCAATAAGTACAACTATTCTGTCTTCTACTGCGTGAAGCAAGGCATCTTGCTGAGAGCGCGTAAAACGATGAATTTCATCAATAAACAGAATAGTTCTTCTACCTGCAGTTAAAAGCCTTGATTCTGCGGCCTCAATCTCTCTGCGAAGATCTTTAACGGTGCCTGTAATTGCAGATACTTCTACAAATTCTGCGTGCGTTGTATGAGCAATAATGCGCGCAAGCGTAGTCTTTCCAGTGCCAGCTGGACCATACAGCAAAACGGACGAGAGTGTATCGTGCTCAATTGCCTTGCGCAGCCAGGAGCCTTGGCCAACCGCATCTTCCTGACCCACGTATCCATCAAGCGTGGTAGGACGCATGCGGGCAGCAAGTGGTGCATTAGCTTTTTTAGCGGCACGTTCCATGCCAGAAAATAAAGTATCCATGCAGATATTTTACCCCGTCTCAAACATAAAAGCTTGGCGAGAAGCCCGCTCAGCACAAATGCTCTTTACGTGCCCGTTTGCCACACCGTGACTGAGTGGTAAACCTTACGCACGTACCCCTTCTGCAAAGTAGCTCCTCTTTGGAAAGAGCTCCTGAGCTTCTGGGAAAAGTGCTTCACAGGTAGCCACAAAGTAGTCATCGGTCATTGCGGAAATAAAATCAACAACAGTACGATGCACGTCACTCTTCCAGTCATACGCATGACCGTACCTAGAAAGATGCCTACTCACCGGCTCAATATGATGCTTAAAGATTGCAAGGCTCTGATCACCAGATTTAAGCGAGGACAACTCGTATTCGTACAACTTTTCAAACAGATGCTTAATGTCCTCAGAGAAATCACCATTGGCCTCTGATGCGCCATAAATCTTCTGGTAATTCTCGCGCTTTGCTCGTTTCATCTCTTTAAATGCCTCTTCAGAAAGAGAAATCTGAGGTTTACCAAAGCTGTTCTGAACAATGTCTGCAACAAAAGCAGAAGTAGCCCATGCGTTATAGGCGCCACCAAGGCCATCATCAAACGTTTCTTCTGTTGCAGCGCCAGCACGAAGCGCATCCTGTCTATCTTTTCCAACATACGCAATAATGTCAGAGATGCGCATGACGCAACCTTCAAGCGTCATAGGACGCAGGTGTGCAATAGCCTGAGGACCTCTCTCCCAGCAATCTTCTACCACCTTATCAAACTCATCAAAAGTTGAAAGATCACTCATTTGAAGTATCTGCTGTTCAAACTCGCCGTTGTGGCAAATTACTCCATCAAGTGTCTGCAAAGAAAGGTTTCTTGCATAGAGGCCGTCAAGCACACGCACGCTCTGTACGTTGTGGAAAAACCAACGTCCCGTTTGCTCGTGATAAATATCATTGAGGAAATACTCCCCTGCATGACCAAAAGGAGTATGTCCTACGTCATGACCAAGAGCTATTGCTTCGATCAAATCAAGGTTAAGGCCAAGTGCACGTCCAATATCTTTAGCAACTCTACAAACAAGCTGCTCATGAAGGCCACGACGCGTAATGTCATCATGCGCGCGGAACGAGAAGACCTGTGTTTTGCCGTTTAGCCTGTTATACGCAGGGGTGTGCATGATTTTCTCGACATCTCGCATAAAAGCAGGACGCAAAAGTGATGCCTGGTCATGGGTGGAATCTCGGCGAATGATGTCTTCATTTTTGCATGCGTAAGGACTTAAGGAACCCTTGGCTATTTGCTCAGCCACAAGGGCCTGAGTTTCTTCTGTAAGCTGCCCGGTCAAATGAGGTGCAAAAGGATTAGTGATGTTCATGTGTATCCTTTCTAGATGTTTTTCACCTCTAGTGTAGAAGTTTCACCGGACAAAAAGTCGTGTTGAATTTTGAGAAAGCTTTTATGAAAGTCTGGTATCTAAAAAAGACTATCCTGAACTGGTTGTTTTAAGGCTTCAAATAGATTCTTTGCCAAAAGTGCGGTTCCCTTTGAATTTGGATGCACATCGTCAGCAAAATATTTCTTCTCCTGCGGCAACAACTTTTCTCCAGAGATGCACTGCAAACCAAACTTACCAGCAACTTCTTCAATAATTTGAGGAACCTCAGCATAACAAGAATAAGGGTGCGTGGGATACGCATCCTCAAAATAAGGCGTAGGTGTCAGAACCACCACGCGCGTATCTGCATACATCTGAGAAATCTGCCAGAGCGAATTTTGAATATCGTACGTTACCTGTGATTTTGAGCATTTTTCGTATCGATAATTTGCTCCTAGTGCAACAACAACTAAAGAAGCATCCTCAATGAACGCATACGAGCCAGGCTGATAAACTTGTCCACCAATTCCCTGGTTAACCACCTCAAGCTTCATGCGTTTAGCAAGACAGCGTGGCCAAGTTTTGTCTGGGCGTTCCACAACAAAACCCTGCGCAATAGAATCGCCAAACACCACCAATTTTTTCTTAGGCTCATCGGGCGAGAAAAACGTGCCACTGCCACGAAGGTTTTTAACGGAAGCACTCTGCAAACAAGGCAAATAAACACTCACGTGATGCGTGTCATTAAAACCTGGAAGTCTAGCAAGGTCATCTTCAGAGGTTTCTGTTTCTAGATGAATAGAAAGTGTATGTTCACCCGCATCATCCAGCGAGAAGTTCTTGTAAGGTTTGCCATCAACTGTCACAAATACAGAGCTGAGCTTTTTAAAATACGTGGCTTTAAGTAGCTGTAAAACAGACGAGGATCCCTTAGGAAGTTCATCAATTTTTAGATCAAGAACCACTTCTGAGCTGTCCGTGGTAAAAGCAACTTGAATATCTGAAGTGCACGTTGCCATCTGTTTAAAAAGACCGGGGTGCCAAGAAGAGCAGGAGCCAATGACTCTAAGTTGATTGGAAGAGAAACGCAGCGGATGGACCCATCCGTGAGCAAGCTTTTCAGACCACGGCGCACCAAGTAAAAACTTAGATGCTGGAGAACTAATGCTCCACTCTCCCACTTCCATAGGCACCTCCAATCACAAGTTAAATTACTATAGTTATATACTACGAGGTTAATAGAGAGTATTACAATCTTTAGTAACAAATAAACTGCTCTTGTTGTCCATAGGGAGGCAACAGATATGTTTAGCGAGAAGATTTTTAATTTTTCAGAACCGATTTCTAGAAAAACAGTTCGTATTGTAATATTGGTCAGTTTTCTGACTTATCAGGGAATGCGGCTACTGTGGAAACAAGGATTTATTTCACCATTACTATTTTTTTCTAGTATCAATTCTGACTGAGGTTATTAATTGCTATCTCGTTTTTAGAAGCGAAAATAAAAAATGGGTAAAGATTTCACTTTTAGTTTTTCTTGCATTTGTTCTCGTATTTGAGATTAGCCATGTTATTTATTTTATGTAACTAAAAACCCTCTTCCACCAACGTAGAAGAGGGTTTTATTCATTTTATGTAGCCTACTTAATTACTCAGTAGCAGACGCTTCTTCTGAAGCCTGTACCTCACCGGCATCATTTTTCTTTGCAAGCTTCTTATCAAGCCAACCCGTAAATGCTGGAGCTACCAGTGCAGTAATAACTACCGCGGCAGCAAGCTGAGCATTTGCGTTTGCAACAACCTGAGCCGTATACGTTGGATCAACAGAAGCAACTGCAGCAGGAGTGGTTGTTGCGGTACCTGCAATAGTTGCACTAGCAAGACTTGCCTTACCAGAGCCGCCAAGAAGACGCTCAACAAGCATGGTAAGAATACCCGTGATGATGCAAAGTACTGCTAAGAGAATGCCTGATGGACCACCAGTAATAAGATTCTCAACACTCATGCCGCAACCAAGCGCAAAACCAACAACGGCAATGCAAGGGTTAATACCAGGAACCAAAAGTCCCTTGATAAAAGGACTGAGGTTACCAAGAACAACGCCAAGAACCAGAGGAAGCAACGTACCAATAAGTGCGGTTGGAGAAATTGCTGCAACGCCTGCTGCACCAAGAGCAATCATGGTAACTGCAGGACCAGCAACAAGGGACAAAACTGCAGCCGCTCCCTGTTCATCAGGAGTTCCGTACTCAGCAGTAATACCAATGTACAAAGCAACATTGCAGAAGGTAATGCCCCCAATGATGGAAAGTGCATTAAGACCAAAGAAGTTATCGCCCATGAATTTAGCAACAAACAGACCAAAGGCAATAGCAATAGCGAGCTTAGGAATAAGAATGGTCAGGCCAGTCTTCAAAACCTTGGGAACCGTCTTAAGATCAATAGAAGCACCAACAAACAGCAAAACAATGCCAACAATTGCAGGAGCTCCCTTAGCAACAGCAGTGGTGAAGCTACCAATTTCTAGAACCTGAGGAACAAATGAGTGAAGAAGTAGACCTACAGAAAGCGGATACAGCATAATATCGCCGGGGAACCTGGGAACGCCAATTTTACGAGTTGCTTTTTGCTGTTCAGCTGCCATTATCAGCTCCTTTGCCCTAGTCGGTCAAAAAATAGTTGACCTACTTTATCAGCAGGAAGAAACATTTTTAAAAAGTACTGTACAAATTAACAATTTGGCTACAAAGCAAAAGAAGACCTTACAAACTGCAAGGTCTTCTCGCGAAATGGGTGTATTGAGCTGTTAAAGACGACTCAGCGACTAAAACTTAGATCTTGCCGCCCTCGACGACCATAGTATTTGGATCTACCTCGTCACCGTAAATGGGAGCAAGTGTCTCTTCATAAGCCTTGTGGAAGAAGTTCTCCTCTGCAAGAGGGCCGGTAATCTCGTTGTTGATAAACTCTAACAGCGAGGAATTGCCCTTGTGAACTGCAGCGGCAATAGTATCGGAGTCGCCCAGGTCATCAATGCCAACAACAAAACCAGGATTAGACTTAATCCATGCAAGTACCTCGGTATTGTCGGTTGAGAAAGCATCGCCGCGGCCGTCGAGCAGTGCGTTATATGCATCGGCATAGCTATCAAATTTGACCAGCTCAACCTTAGGTGCGTTCTTAGCAAACCAAACCTCAGCCGTGGTTCCCTTAGAAACAATAAGCTTCTTGCCGTCAAGCTGAGAAACATCTGTAATTGGCGCAGAAGATGGAGAAACAACGCCCAGCTTAATCTTCATGTATGGCAGGGAGAAATCGACCTTCTCTTTACGGTCATCGGTTACCGTAAAGTTTGCCAGCATGATATCTGCCTTGTTTGACTGTAAGAAAGGTATGCGATTTTGTCCATCAGTGGAAATGTAGTTGATCTTAACACCCATATCCTTTGCAAGTCGCTCAGCAAAAACAATGTCGTAACCAGCGTAATTACCGTTTGCATCAACGTAACCAAAAGGAGCTTTATCGCTGAAGACACCAATATTTACCGTGCCTGCCTTCTTGATGTCATCAAGGGTTCTAAACTTTGAGTCTGTATCAGAAGATCCACCCTGAGCTCCGTCAGAATCCTTTTTCTTGCAAGCTGCCAGAAGAGCTGCAGCAGAAAGTGCGCTTGCACCAAGGAAAGCACGGCGAGAAAGAGAAGCGGAAGTATTTTCAAAGAAGTTCATTTCAAATCCTAACAAGTTGTATCAATTACTACATCATCTACGTGCAAAAACACGTTGTTTACTTATGTGCACGTTCAAATTCAAAGGTACGCAAAAACTCTTGTGCCCTCTCTGTTTTAGGTGCCGAGAAAAACTCTTGTGCATCGGACGACTCTTCTACGATGTGTCCCTGATCAATCAAGATGACTCGATCAGCAACTGCTTGAGCAAAGCGCATCTCGTGAGTTACCACCAGCATGGTCATTCCCTGCTCTGCTAGCTCCATAACTACCTGCAAAACCTCATGAACCATCTCAGGGTCAAGCGCTGCGGTAATCTCGTCCAACAAAAGCACTTCAGGGTTAGTCATAAGCGCACGAACAATTGCCACGCGCTGCTTTTGACCACCGGAAAGAGCTGATGGATAGGAGTCTTTCTTCTCCCACAGTCCCACACGACGCAGCAGTTCTTCTGCCTGTGCCAAAACCTCATCCTCTGAGCGCTTCTGCACTACCAGAGGGGCCAGGGTTACGTTTTTCAAAACCGTCATGTTGGGGAACAAGTCATAGCTCTGAAAAACCATACCAATGCCTGCTGCGGCGCTTTCCCTCTTCTGACCAGAAATAACCTGATCGTGGAGAAGCACTTCTCCCCCTTGGATATCTTCCAAGCCAACAATGGCGCGAAGCAGCGTAGACTTACCGCAACCGGAAGGTCCCAACACCACGACTACCTCGCCTTTATTGATGGAGAGCGAGATCTTATCAAGCACGGGTTTCTGGCTTGAGGGATATACCTTAGTGAGGTCCTTAACTGCTAAAACGGTGTTACTCATGTGAGGCGCTCCTCTCAAGCCTGCGTGAAAGATACGAAAGTGGGAAGCAGGCGGCAAAATACAGGAAGAAAATAGCTCCGTAAATCCAAAGTGCTCCGTCGGTTGGGAACTTAAAGCGATAAAAATCGGTGATCTGACTTCCAACTCTGAGCAGTTCAACCACGCCAATCAGATTACACAGTGACGTTGTCTTAATCATGCGCGTAATCAGATTAATGGCTGGTGGTAAAAGACGCTTGAAAGCCTGAGGCAGGATGACCTTAAAGAACGTCTGCTGGCGAGAAAGGCCAAGTACAAACGCGCTGTCATACTGAGATGCTGGAATTGACTCCAATGACCCTCGTACCAGGTCTCCAAGCTCGGCTGCTCCCCAGAAGGTAAAGACCACAATTGAAGCTTCAATGCCATCAAAGTTGACATCAAACCATTCAGAAGTACCAAAGAACACCACAAAGAGCAGCACCAGCTGCGGCATAACACGAACAATCTCGAGGTAAACGCGAAGAATTGCACGAACAACCTTGTTGTTGGATGTCATAAAAAGTCCAACAAGAATACCAAGAGGAATGGAAAGTGCCACAGAGATAAGGCCAATGTGCACCGTTGTTGCAAGACCTCCAAGAAGGCGCGTTATCACTCCTTCCTGCAGCAAAATGTTATCGACGGGCATAGTCAAGCCTCCTCTCCAGCCAGCTGCCAAGCAAAGAAATAGGAACAAGGATAATCACATAGGCAATTACCAGCATAAAGAGGGCTTCTGTAGTGTCGTATTGCATGCCAATAATGTCCTTGGTTACGTACATCAAATCTGCAAGAGCAATGCCGGAAACAACGGAAGATTCCTTGATTAAGAAAATGATGTTAGCAACGAGGCCTGGAATTGCTACAGAAAGTGCCTGTGGAAGAATAACGTGCTGGAGAGCTTGAATCTTTGAGAGGCCCAAAACCTGTGCAGATTCAAACTGAATGGCTGCAACTGATTCAAAACCTGCACGAAACACTTCTGCCATATAGGAGCCACCAAGAAACGTTAGACCCACAACAGCAGCTACCTCTGCATCCATTTTGAGACCAACTTTAGTCAGACCAAAGTAGATAAGAAACAGCTGAATAAGCAGGGGTGTTCCTCTGGAAAGCTCAACGTAAACAGCATTAAGCTGACTTAAAACAGGAATTTTTGTCAGCGAAATCTGAGCACTTATCAAACCAACGATAAGCGAGAAGAAAACTCCAAAGAAAGAGATAGTAAGCGTTATTTTTGCAGCTTCTGCATACAGTGGGAGGTGTTCCCCTATGAAGCTCCAGTCCATGCGAATAAATCCTCTCGGGATGTGTGAATACTCACACAAGAGTTACAAAATAGCTTTACGCCCGAGTCTATACCAGGAAAATTTTGCTCAGCGACAATTACACCCTGGTCGTATGTGACCCGGGCACCAGACACATCGCGGTGCATGCACAAAGTGCAGTGTATGTCGTAGCCATAATTCGCATGCGTATAATCCTAGCTGCAACTAGGATATTGTCAACTCACAATTGGTAAATTTTTTGATAATGGAAAATTCTTCCACTAAATCATCAACTGACATACGGGCATTAGCAGGACTTGTAGAGGGTAGTTGACGTGCGGAAATACCAGTTTGTTGCTCGGTGTATCGCTTATAAAATTTTGTTGCCGTCCCACCAAGTGTAAAAATGGCGCAGATTGATGAATCTTGAATTAGAGCGCCAATGTTGTGTGGAATGGGATTTGCAATAGAAGCGTCACTTGCACCCTTAATGTCACAAGCCTTAAGCACGTCACAAAGAGCAAGATGATGTCTTTTACAGAAGTCAATCTTTTCAGGTATGGACTTGAGGGGTTTCTCGCCATATAACGCGGCAACTACGCGCCAGAATCTATTCTGAGGATTGCCAAAATAAAAGCCAATTTCTCGAGACTTGGGACTAGGCATTGATCCCAAGAGCAGCACGCGAGAGTCTGGGAAGATAATGGGATCAAGCGTGTTCTCAACATGCGTAAGCGCAGTTTTGACAGCATCGCCGGCAGGCCGTGGCATCTTCGCAGCCACAGCTACTCGCCTTCTTGTAGCGGCTCAACAAACTCCTGCAAATCATCAAGGCGCAGTACAGTTACTTGGCCATAGCCGGCTCCACCTGTAGTGCCTGTGTCAATTCCCCACTTATCGCCATCTGACTGGACCCATTGCGCAAGGCCATCAGGAGTAGTGGCGCTGCGATCCAAGTTTTTTGCACCAAAACTTGCTAACAAAGGAGTGGGTGTATGGCCACAAATTACAATAGGATACGCTACTTCTGACGTGCGGAAATCCGTAGGATATTGCCAAAACTCTTCACGAATCCACAAAAGATCATTTTCAGACTGCTTGCTTAAATACTGCTCCAAAGAAGCCTTATCCCAGGCGGTTGGCAAGGGAACGCCATTAGACTTTACGCCCGCATGTACCAGAACAAAATCTCTGCCTTGGACCTCAACGGTGGCGTACAAAGGAAGCGCCTGCAACCAGTCAATCAGCTCACTATATTCTTCTTCAGAAAGCGTCTTGAGCTCAGCAAGCGTTGCGTCTCCCCCGTTAATCTGCCACATAAACTGAGCTTCAATATCGGCTTCTGAGTCCAACGCTTGCAGCGCAAGCTGCTCATGATTGCCCATCAAAACCGTACAGTTAGGAAGCTCGCGAATTGTCTTTATAGTGGCAAGCGAGCTAGGGCCACGGTCAATCATGTCGCCAAGACAATAGAACACGTCTGACTCGGTTGGATTAATACGCTCTAGAGCACGCCTAAGCGGCTCCACATGACCGTGAATATCAGAAAAAACGTACGTTGCCACAAAAACCTATTCTGTCGAATCTTCATCTGCAAGCGTCTGACCATCAAAGTTCAGATTTTGCGTAAGCTCTTTTGCAGTATCAAGATTAAAGTCTGGCGAGAAGAAAACGTCAAGTGCATATGGTACATTTGCCAGCGCATGATCATATAAATCCCAGAAGCTCTCTTTGCGCACCTCTCCCGTAAAAGGATCAGTCCACTCATTTCCCGCTCTGTTATCAAAATCAGAATCAGAGGATTCCCTTGCCCCGTGAGAGAGTGCCTCAATCAAAGAAAACCTGTTTGTACCAAAGGTACGTTCAAGATGACCAAGTAGCTTTCTCTTCTTACCTGTTGGCGAATATGCTAGATGTTGGATAATCCTAAAATCAACAGCAGCTGACGAGAAAATCCTGGTATCGGTAGGTTTTTCATACGTCCATAGCAACGCAAAGAAAAACACCCTATCCAAAACGTAAAGCGTATGCAGCGATGCCTTCAAAACCTCGCTATAAGGCCTATAGGTAGCTACCGTTTTACCAAGATGAGCGTAAAGAATTGCCTCATCAAGGTCCTTCTCGATTTCTGCATGTACTTGATTTTTAGCAGATTCATCCAGGCCCTCAACACCTTGAGAGATAAGCATATTCTGCCAATAATAAACAAAAGGATGAGCAGTGGAATCAAGCATATAGTGGCAGAGGAATCCCGCAATATAGGCGCGAGCAACCGCAACGTCTTTAAGTGGCAGAGGCGCAATTGCATCTCGCATAGAAAGAAGAAGTTCGGGCGTTTTCTCTTTATGCATGATCGACGCATATTTAGCGTAGCGATGCAGCAGCGGATCTGCTGCTAAATAAAACAGCGGATCTGGACCTTGGTTGCCCAACAGAAAAGCTTCTCGCTCTTCCATCGTAGAAAAACCAAGTTTGCCTGCAGCTATATCAAAGGCATCCTTGCCAAAGAAGTCATGAGTCAAAATTGCGGGCATGTCCATTCCTTTCAGATTGCTACCATCCATTTTACCCAGCAATGGCTCAGTGCGTTAGAGAGAATATAAAACAGCATGTAGTCACTATTGTGAGCAAGTTACCTCTAAGCTCTCTTCAGCTACCGCCTACCGATTAATACGCCTTACCCCCTGTAGTAATACTTAAATATTTGATATCTTTAAACATACTTGGGGGAGATATTTTCTGTCTGAGCCATCTAGCTTGTATTGCGACTACAAGCTGGGAAAGTAAGGATCTAAGGAGTGAGGCATTCCTTACGGTACAGTAAAGAAAAAACCTGCAAAGACAGAGAATATCTAATTGAGGGGAGCAATCATGGCAAGCTGCTATGAGAAGCTTATCTCTGCAGGTAACAAGAGTCTCTGCAGAGCCAAAACATCACGTTCTTCTGACATAAAGAAGCGTGAGTAACATGAATACGGCAAGAAAAATCAAACTCTATAGGATGCTTACGGCCCTTGCCTATGGCGACGCCTATGGCATGCCAACAGAGATGATGTCACCACACCAAATTGATTTTGCATTTCCTGATGGAGTTCAAAGTCTTTCAAATCCACCTAAAAATGACTTTTTTGGAAGACCTTTTACCGCAGGTCAAACTACAGATGACACCGCAAACGCAATCATTTTGACTAAAAACATCATTGATAACCAGGGAGTTTTTAACCAATCCCGCTACTTTGATGCGCTAGAAAATTATGTGGCAACAGAGCCAAACGCTGCTCAGGTAGTTGGCCCTTCCACAAGAGCTGCGTTAGCCAATCGACTTTCTGGCCACTCGCTTAAAACGTGTGGTCGCCTTGGAACCACTAACGGATGTGCCATGAAATGTGCGCCGATGGCTTCAATTGTGAGCTGGAAAGACAAACATGCGCTCATTAACAGTGTTACTGAACTTGCGCTTCCCACGCACGGAACCAACGTAGCTATCATGGGCGCATCAATGATTGTGGCCGCCATAAGCAGAGGTCTTTCTGAAAACTCGTTTACAGTAGAGGACGCTCTTGAAACTGCTTTAAGTTACGGACACCGAGCTCTCTACACAAAAATTGGTACACAAATGCCTATGCCTAGCATGTACCAAAAATGCATCATGGCGCTGGAATTCTGCGAGGGCGCCAAAAACCTTGAGGTTCCCCTAGCAGCATCAAGAGACATCTACGACTACTGTGGCTGTGGTTACGAAACCATAGAGACCATACCTGCAGTTCTTGCGGTAGTAAAGCTCTCTCAGGGCAAAGTCTCAAGAGCGGCGAGAATAGCCGCGGAGATGGGTGGAGACACGGATACCATTGGATCTATTGCCTGCGCTATTTGCTCTCAGATTCACTATGACGTTTTGCCTGATGAAGTGCATCTGCTTGAGCGCGTCAATGGATACCAGTTTGAAAAACTTGCAAACGATTTGGAAAACGCCACTTCCCTACCATATGATGTAGCTATCTAGTTTGCGCTCTTTGCACCATAGCATACGTTTCTTGTAGGAGGCGCTATGAGCTCCTGTGCTCTTATCGATTTGCATGTTCATCTTGATGGATCAATTCCACTATCTGCCGCAGCTCAACTTGCAGCAGATGCGGGACTTGATTTCTCTTTGGCTGAACTCAAAGAAAAGATGCAAGTCCCAGCTCATTGCCAGGATCTTAACCAGTATCTTGCAACATTTGAGCTGCCGCTCAAGCTTATGCAATCAGCACAGGGTATTCGTACGGTTGCAAAGGCATTTCATGAGCAGCTTGACGCAGAGGGCATTCTCTACGCTGAACCTCGCTTTGCACCAGGAAGTCTTACTGCAGGAGGTCTTTCTCAGCAAGAAGTTCTTGAGGCTGCGCTTGCTGGTAGAGCTGACTTCTATGCAGAGCATCCACAGTCAGCACTCCACACGGCATACATTATTTGCGCTATGCGTGGCACAGGTGAAGAGCTTAAGCACAAAAATGAAGAGTCAATTGATCTGGCTGCAGCGTACCTTGGAAATGGCGTCGTAGCAGCAGACTTAGCGGGAGCAGAAGCGCTCTTTGCCACAGAGAATTTCTCGTCACTTTTTGCTGAAGCGCAAAGAAAAGACGTTCCTTTTACCATTCACGCGGGAGAAGCCGCTGGTCCAGAAAGCATCAAGGCTGCGCTTCGACTTGGCGCACAACGTATTGGCCACGGCGTTCGCTCTTTGGAGGACGCAGGCGTTATCCAGGACCTTAAAGCTGTAAATGTTGCACTTGAGATTTGCCCTACCAGCAACCTTCAAACGCGCATCTTTGAGTCAATAGAGCGCTTCCCGCTTGAGCAACTGCTTGATGCTGGTCTGACGATCACTATCAACACGGACAACATGACTGTCTCAAACACTACCCTCTCGCGCGAGTTTGATCTTTTGCAGCAGCACTGCGGTCTAGACAAAAATACCGCACGTGAGCTTGCTGAAAATGCTGCACGTGCGGTATTTAGTGATTCTAGCGAGAAGGACCGTCTACTTGCCTACCTTAGGCAATAGTAGCCTCATATCCTGCCTGAACAACAGCATCAACCAATGCGCTATCAGCGACATCAGAAGACAGCTCAACTACAGCGCTCTTCTCGTCAAGTGAAACGGTTGCCTTAGAAACACCCTCGACAGCCTCAAGAGCCTGTGTGACGTGTGCAACACAGTGCTGGCAAGACATGCCCTCTACGTTTAGTTTCTTCTCCATATAAGATTCCTCCTTCTGTGACGCGGATGCGTCGTTTGTGGACTTAGTTTGAACGTCAATGACTGGTTTTGTGTCATGAGCGTCTTGGCGAGTTGCTGAGCTGGTATTCTTTGGCTTCCAGGTACGCAGGCGCAGTGCATTGCATACAACAAAGACTGACGAGAAGCCCATGGCAGCTGCGCCAATCATAGGGTTCAGCGAAATGCCAAATGGATACAACAGGCCCATAGCAACAGGGATACAAATGGTGTTATAGAACAGAGCCCAGAACAGATTCTCTTTGATGTTGGTCATGGTGGCGCGAGAAAGCTCAATTGAAGTTGCAACATCAGCTGGATCAGACTTCATCAAGACAATGTCAGCGGACTCAATAGCAACATCGGTACCTGCACCAATTGCAATTCCCACGTTTGCTCGCGCAAGCGCTGGAGCATCGTTGATGCCATCGCCAACCATAACAACGTTTTCTCCAGCATCCTGGAACTGCCTAATGTAAGACTCTTTTTGGCTTGGCAAGACGTCAGAGATAACCTGGTCAACGCCAAGCTCTTTACCAATAACGTTTGCCGTTGTTGCCTGATCGCCGGTAAGCATGACAGACTTAACGCCCATAGCACGAAGACGAGCAATGGTAGACGCACTGGTCTGCTTAACCTTGTCGGCTACAGCAATGACACCAAGAAGTTTGCCCTCAAGTGCAAAGTACAGCGGTGTTTTTGCCTGTTCAGCTAGCTGCTGAGTCTGGGAAGTCAACTCTTGTGTGCTGATACCCTCCTGCTCCATAAGACGAGCGTTTCCCGCTACAAGGAGTTTCTCGCCAACCTTTGCTGTAAGGCCTCCGCCTGCAACCTGTGAGAACTCCTGCACATCAAGAGAGCTGCCTGCAGACTCTCCAAGCTTCTCTTGAGCGTACGTAACAATTGCCTGTGCAAGTGGATGCTCGCTCTTTTGCTCAAGCGCATATGCATACTCAAGCAGCTGATCCTCGGAGGTACTATCTGCAAAAAGTACATCAGTTACACTTGGCTTGCCCTCAGTGAGCGTTCCCGTCTTATCAAGAACAACCACGGTCGCTCTAACCGCACCCTCAAGCGCCTCGGCGGACTTGACCAAAATGCCATTTGAAGCGCCCAGGCCAGTGCCTACCATAATGGCGGTAGGAGTTGCCAAGCCAAGTGCGCAAGGGCAGGAAATAACCAGAACAGCAACAGCGTGCGAGAGAGCAACCGCAAAGTCACCGGGAGCCACAAAGACAAACCATGCTGCAAACGTGACCAGTGCAATTCCAATGACAACAGGTACAAAAACACCTGCAATGCTGTCAGCAAGACGCTCGATAGGTGCTTTGGAGCTTGTTGCCTCATCAACCAGGCGGATGATACCTGCAAGGGTAGTGTCATCGCCAACAGCGATGGCGCGCATCTTAAACCAGCCGCCGGTAGATACCGTTGCGCCTGTTACGGAATCGCCAACAACCTTACTTACAGGAACGGGCTCTCCGGTAATAGCGGACTCATCGACAGATCCTTCTCCTTCGATGAGCTGGCCATCAACAGGAATCGACTGACCCGCCCTTACCACAAGCACGTCCCCCACCATAACAGTCTCTGCAGGAACTTCCTGCTCAACACCGTCTTTAACGAGAATAGCCGTCTTTGGAGCAAGGTTCATAAGTGCACTAATTGCACCTGTGGTATGACCTTTTGCGCGAGCCTCAAAGAACTTACCCAAGGTAATCAGAGCAAGAATCAAACCTGCGGACTCAAAGTACATGCCGTGCATTGCCTGGTGAGCTGCAGTAATGTCTCCTGCAACAAAAGCGTTTGCCATCTGGTACAAACTGACAACACTGTAGGCAAACGATGCCGCTGAGCCCAGTGCAATGAGCGAGTCCATATTAGGCGCGCCATGCAACAGCGAGCGGAATCCGCCAATAAAATAGTGACGACAAATAAAGAGAATAGGAATGCAAAGCAAGAGCTCGGTAAGAGCCAAGTTCATCATGCCATTCATGCCAGAAACAGCAGGTGGAACAGGTGCTCCCATCATCTCACCCATGGCAAGATAGAACAGTGGAATGGCAAACGCCATTGAGGAAATAAGTTCAATCCTCTTTTGCTTTACCGCCTTTTCTGAAGCATCGGTAGCATCTGCCTTAGTAGTTGCAACAGAATCTTTTTTGTCGCTACGAGGTGTTGCCTCATAGCCCGCTTTACGTACTGCGTCAGAAATCTGTTTGAGGGTATCTGGATTACCGTCGTAATCAACTTCCATAGAATTCTTAAGCAGATTAACGCGTGCCTCAGAGACACCAGAAACAGAGTTTGCCGCCTTCTCTACGTGTGCAGAACAACTTGCACACGTCATTCCTTGTACATCAAAAACTTTCTGATCCATAACGCCACCTTACATAAAACGCTTAAAGAGGTCCATAACCTCATCAATAACTTCTGTATCACCCAACTGGATGCGATCAACCACGCAAGACTCCAGATGATCCTGCATTACTTCTCTTGAGATAGCCTTAACCGCAGACTCAACTGCTGCAAGCTGAATAAGGACGTCTCCGCAATAACGATCCTCATCGATCATTGTTTTAATGCCATTGAGCTGGCCGATTGCACGGTTGATACGGCGAGAAACCCCACTTTTAAGCTCGCTTGAGCGAGGGGTGGCCTTGTGATCACAATGACAACAAGTTTCCTGTGGTTGGCTGTCTTTCTGAGCCATCTGTCCTCCTTTTCATACCCTAAGGGGGTATTAGTTTCTGTAAACAGTATACCCCCATAAGGTATTTTTATGCAACAAAAAAACAGCAACCGAAGCCGCTGTTTTTTATCTACCTATAAAAGAGAAACTCAGCACTCAAAAATACGTGCTACTCATCATCCTCTTGATCTTCTACACTTCCCTCAACAAGACCTAAAGTACTCTGTGCATCTTCAAGGCTCTCTAATGCAGTAACACCTCTGAGCTTGCGGTTCATAGCCTTTGTTCTAGTAGTAAGAATCTTATCAATGGTGGTTTCTGCAGTTCTAATCTGTTTTTGAGCTTTCTCAAGCTGCACCTGATACGTCTCAAACTCTGTCTTAACCGCAGAGAGTACCTTTTGAATTTCGTCGGCATGCTTCTGAATAGCAACAGATTGAAATCCCATTTGAAGACTGTTAAGAAGTGCTGCCATAGTGGAAGGTCCACACACATTAACGCGATACTCTCTCTGTAGCTGCTCAAGAAGACCCGTCTGACTGACTACCTCTGCATAAAGTCCCTCAAAAGGAAGGAACAAAATAGCAAAGTTAGTTGTCTCTGGTGGGGCAATATACTTTGTAGAGATATCTTTTGCCTCTGCCTTAATTCGAGTCTCTAGACCCTTTTTAGCAGCAGCAATCGCCTCCTCATTACCTGCATTGATTGCATCCACTAAATGCTCGTACGTATCTCCTGGGAACTTAGAATCAATAGGAAGCCAAACGGTCTCCCCTGACTCTCCAGGCAACTTAACAGCAAACTCAACACGCTCAGTAGAACCAGAAACAGTAGCAACATTCTCTTCATATTGCTCTGGAGAAAGAATGTCTCTTAGAATTGCTCCAAGCTGAATTTCTCCAACAATTCCGCGAGTCTTAACGCCAGAAAGAACTTTCTTTAAGTCTCCAACACCTTCTGCAAGGCCGCGCATTTCTCCCAAGCCTTGATGAACTTGCTCAAGTTGCGTAGATACGCGCTGAAACGATTGGGTCATACGCTCATCAAGCGTTTTCTGGAGTTTCTCGTCAACGGTCTGACGCATAAGCTCAAGCTTTGCTTCATTCTCTTTACGCATGTCGCTGAGCTGTTTGTCAACAGTCTCTCTAACCTTACCAAGCTGCTCAGTTGAAGCCTGGGAAGTTGCTTTCATGTTGTCATCCACACGACGCTGAAAAGCATCAAAGCGAGCATCAAGCTGAGCAATACGCTGATCAGTCTGCTTCGTCTGATTATGCAGTGTTGAGGTGAGCTTTTGATCAACTACCTCTCTTACCTTCTCAAGCTTTGTATCCATAAGCTCTTGCATTTTTGCCATGTTATCCGTAACACGACGATCCAACTCTTGGGAGCTTCTTATAAGCTCTGCAGATGATGTTTGACTTTGCTCTTGCAGCGTCTTTACTTGCGAAAGCTTAGAGGAAAGTGTGACAAGGCTCACGATAAGCACAATGACAACTACAGCCAAAACTAACAGCACAAGCAAATCCACAAGACTCCCCTAACTCATAGCAGAACAAACAAACGCAAACACAGCAAACGCAATCTGAGTGTTAACCAAAAATACCGTAGATTACTTCTGCAATGCTATTGGTAATGCTCTCTACGAAATTCACAAATGGATTATCGGAATCAACGTCTTTATCTCCATAAGGATTAGTGAAGTAATCCCAGAACTCTTCCCAATAGTTTTGCTGACGATAATACCTATAGGAATCACCATCATCTTCAGTACGATCCTGCTTATCATCAGTATCGTTGTTTGTTTCGTTCTTGCTGTTCTTTTCTTTCTCTTTCTTAGTAGAAAGCGTCTCATCAGAACCAAGCGTGACGTTGATAGTAAGGCGGTCTTCTCCACGCATGATTTCTACAGGAACGGTCTCTCCAATCTTGTGAGAGCGAACGGCAATGATGGCTGCATCAGCAGAAACTACGCGCTCTCCACCAATAGAGACAATAACATCACCCTTTTTAATACCAGCACCCTCTGCAGGACTATCATCAAGAAGGCCTGCTACATACGCACCGTAATCTACCGAGAGATCATTGCGCTTTGCAACTCGAGGAGTAACGGTCTGCATAGAAAGACCAATATAGGCATGCTTAACTTGCTGGCCAGAAAGAATCTGATTTGCAATATCAATGGCATAGTTAGAAGGAATTGCAAAGCCAATACCCGCAAATGACTTGGTATCTGACGAGAACAACGTACAAATACCCACAAGCTGACCATTAGAGTCAACCAGAGCGCCGCCAGAATTACCTGGGTTAATAGCTGCATCAACCTGGATGAGGTTTGCATAAATAGTGGTTTCTCCACCCTCTGTCTCAAGCATATCTCCACGAGAAAGAGCAGACACGATACCTGCAGAAACAGAGTGATCAAGACCAAATGGGCTACCAACACTCATAACCCAACTACCAGGAGCTAAGTTATCGGAATTACCAATCTCAATTGGAGTTAGGCTATCTCCCTTAAGGTCAGCATGAAGAACAGCAAGGTCAGAGGTTGGATCTGTTCCTACGACAGTGCACTCATACTCTTTGTCATTAACGGAGATAGAGAACGTATCCATACCCTCAATGACGTGGTAATTGGTAAGAATGTCTCCATTTGCATTCAATACAACGCCAGAACCGGTTGAGCCTGATGAATCACTGGTAGCCTTAACGGACACAACCGAAGGCAAAACCTTAGAAGCTACCGTTTCTGCCGTCTTAGTATCAGTTGGTTCTGCAGCAGGACGAGACGTCGCTGCTTGAGAAATAGTTGCCTGACCAGATACTGCAGGAAGCTGAGAAATTCCCTCTCCCAAAGCAATGGTAGGAACACAAGCAACGGCAAAAGCAATTGCACAAGCTGTTCTTTTTACACTTGAGCTTTTGAACATAGACATAAATCCAGCCTGCTTAACTGACGAAAAACGCTTATTTACAGTGGAATCTGTGGTTAAACCATGTGCTTGGTTCTCCATAGACATCCTCCTTAACATCACTTTGATGCAAACAACTAACGCAAATAATTCTGCGCTAAACATCAATTTTTCAATATGTGTATTCTACCCGTTATACCGGACAAAAATTCGTTTCTCATTATGAGAAAGACGCGCGGGAGTCCTACTAGTAAGAAAGAAGTTTGCAGATCCCATTAAATGCAGTTTGTACCTGCGATTATGCTCTAAACAGATAGCCTACACCACGTACCGTCTCAAGATGAGCGGCTGCTTGAGGACCAATCTTTGAGCGAACACGCCTTACGTGAACGTCAACTGTTCTGGTACCACCGCAGTACTCAAAACCCCAAACGCGCTGCAAAAGAGCCTCACGTGAGTATGCACGAGACGGATGGGTTGCCAAGAATGACAGCAGCAGATACTCCATATACGTAAGATCAACAGGAGATTCATCAATATAAACCTGATACGTTGCCAGGTTAATCTTTATGTTGTCAACAATAACCAAATCTCTAGAAGTGCTCTCGGTACCTGGCCACAAAAGCAGCGAGCACCTAAGGCTAAACTCCTGGATAGTTGCAGTAGACAAAATAAAATCGCTCTTGCCCTGAACAGGCAGAACAAACTTAGAAAGATTATCAAGGTCAGCAACAAACAGGCGAGCAATTCCACCATTTTGCGCGGAATAATTTTCAACCGTACTAATAACATCCTGGGACAGGTCTTTTTGATCAAGAATGATAAGGTCAAAGGTATGACCAGAAGCCGCAGCCTGAGAAAATGAGGCTGCATTTGCAAGAGCGATAGACACATCAATGACATGCGAAAGTTCACGCATACGTTCATGTAAGCGTGTCGTTGCAGATACAAGAAGAATATTCTTGTGATGCATCGATTCCCCCTAGGATAAGCTTAATCTTATAAAGCATACCACAAGCTGCGAATAAAGAGCAGATATACCTTATTATCTGCAATTAGGGCGAGAAGATTTTCTCGTCTTAATTTATTTTTTCGTTTGCGTATTAATTCTAAAAAGTATGGGTTTTACGCAATAGCGCCAATGAACTCAGCTGTTCGAGGGTTTTGTGGATTGTTGAAAATGACATCAGGAGTACCTTGCTCAACTACCACTCCTCCTTCCATAAAGACCACGCGATCTGCCACGTCTTTTGCAAAACCCATCTCGTGCGTTACCACAATCATGGTCATACCAGAGTTCTTTGCCAGATCACGCATAACATCCAAAACACCACGAACAAGCTCGGGGTCAAGCGCGGAAGTAGGCTCATCAAACAGAAGTACATTTGGATGCATAGCAACGGCGCGAGCGATTGCAACACGCTGCTGCTGTCCACCGGAAAGCGCACCAGGCTTGAAGTCTGCTCTATCGGCAAGACCAACAGCCTCCAGCTGCTTTAGCGCCTCTGCCTCTGCCTCCTCTTTTGACTTTCCTAGAACCTTACTCTGACCAATCATTACGTTCTCTTTGACCGTTAAATGACCAAACAGATTGAATTGCTGAAAGACCATTCCGACATCTCTACGAAGGGCGTTGACCTCTGCCTCGTTTGTGCCCGTAATCTCTTGATCTTCAATAAGAATATGACCTGCAGAAGGAGTCTCCAGTAGATTGATACAACGAAGCATGGTGGACTTACCAGAGCCCGAAGGACCAAGCACAACCACAACTTCACCTGGCCAGACAGTCAGATTAACGTCAATTAAGACATGCGTTGATCCAAACGACTTATTGAGGTGCTCAATACGAACAATAGGATGTTCACCTGACTCGAAAGCATGGTTAGTAAGCGGCTTATCGCGCTCAAATGCCTCTTGTGCAGCAACTTCAGCATCCAAGGCAGGTTGTTCTGTATTCGACTTCTTTTTGAAAGAAAAGAAAGACATTAGTTTCCCTCCTTAGAAAGAGCTTGGGTCTTACTAGCTGCGACGATTGCTGTTTTACCAGTTTCTGACTGCTCCATGCGTTTCTCGATAGTGCCAACTACCTTAATAAGTGGCAAGGTAATTGCCAAATAGAACAGAGCGGCCGTCATATATGGCGTCATGTTTCCCGTTGAGGTGGTGAGGTTTTTAGCAAACATCATCAGCTCCAT
>CALHVU010000046.1 GCA_938036925.1 uncultured Atopobium sp. | reverse complement strand
CGCTAACTCGCTGCAGCAAAGAAAAACCGACAGCGCTAAGCTGCCGGTTTGAAATCAATGGTGCCCCCGGGCCGATTCGAACGGCCGACACCCGCTTTAGGAGAGCGGTGCTCTATCCCCTGAGCTACGAAGGCATGTGGGATATTCTACTCACGTAGGCTCGCGTACGCAAATATCACCATCGCTTACGGCGCCGGCAGCAGCACGAAACTGCTACTTGCGACGAGCCTTGCGCTCGGCTCTCTTTCTGTCGTACTCAGCCTGACGTTCGAGGTAGAAATCGTTGAGCTTCTTGTCGGTCATGCCAGCAACCTTAGCCTCGATCTTCTTGCGAAGAGGACGCATCTTAAAGAAGCTGTAGACAACCGAACCAAAGATGCAGAAGTAAGCAAAGACCAGCATGATGGCAGAAATCATACCAACGCCGGTGTTCAGGTCTCTGGACTCTGGAACCATATACGAAAGCACCAGTGTAATGATGGTTGCAACAAAGCCAAGGCCCAGGAAGACCCACCAAACGCGCTCGGCACGATGATAGTCTGGATCCGCGCGCAGCATAGCCTCAAATCCGCGACTACGAATATCCTCGCGCTCGCGCTGGCGAGCACGTGCAGCACGCTTCTCCTCTTTGCTCTTTGGAGCACTGGAGCCAGAGCCGGAGCCACTCACACGTACAGACGCAGCTGCCTCTCGCACTGGTTTAGCAGTAGCAGCAGATTTGCGACCAAAAGCGGAATACGAAGGACGCTCAGTCTCCTCAGAGGTTTCTTTCTTTGAAAGGCTTGCGGTAGCCTCACGCGCTTCTTTGGTTGCGCCTGTAATGGTGTCACGCAGTGACATTGGTCTCCTTCAGTGGTACAAACTCAGTTCCCGTAATAATCTGGAATGCTGTACGATAACGCTCGGACGTGCCCTCAATAACCTCTTCTGGAAGATGAGGTGGCTCTCCTTGCATGTCCCAGTGGGCTTTCAGCCAATCGCGTACATACTGTTTGTCGTAGCTTGGCTGAACATGTCCCTCAGAATAACCCTCAGCAGGCCAGAAACGGCTTGAATCAGGTGTAAGGCACTCATCAATAAGTGTAAGTTTTCCGTCGATAAAACCAAACTCAAATTTGGTATCCGCAATAATAATTCCACGAGTTGCAGCATATTCTGCAGCAGCCTTATAAATTGCAAGCGAGGCTTCCTTCAGCTGAGTAGCAACATCCTCACCAACAATCTCGCAGCAGCGCTCAAAGGAGATATTCTCGTCATGATCGCCAAGCTCAGCCTTAGTGGAAGGAGTGAAGATTGGCTCAGGAAGTTTAGATGCCTCAGTCAGGCCATCTGGCAGCTTAATTCCGCAGACGGTACCGTCCTGGTCATAGGTCTTTTTGCCAGAACCAGTAAGGTAACCACGAACAATGCACTCGATTGGCACGGTCTGTGCTTTCTTTACCAGCATTGCGCGACCAGCAAGATACTCAGTGTAATCTGCAAACTGCTCAGGAGTCTGATCTGGCAAAACAGAAATCATGTGGTTAGGCAGAAGGTCCTTGAAGCGATTAAACCAGAAAGCGCTGATACGTGTCAGAATTTCTCCCTTAAAAGGAATCTCGTCGGGGAGAATAAAATCAAAAGCACTAATGCGATCGCTCGCAACCATCAAAAGTTTGTCGCCACAATCGTAGATATCGCGAACCTTACCGTGCGAATCGGGACGAAGCTCAGCTCCAGCCACAATGACCTCACTTCTGCGCAAAGCGCGTTGTATTGCAGGACTTTTGATTGTACGGCAAAATGCCCAAAAATCGGCCTACAACAAAGTATCTGTTACAGAGATATTATTTTGGGCAAGCAGAGGAAGATGCAGCGAGAAGGTCGTGCCCTTTCCAAGCTCGGATTCTACCGAGATAGTGCCGTTATGACGGTCCATAATCTCTTTTGTAATTGCCAATCCAACGCCAAGACCGCCCGAAGCGCGCTCGCGGCTTTCTTCTGCACGCCAGAATCGCGATAAGGTCTGTGGAATGTCCTCAGGAGCAATTCCCATACCATCATCAGTCACGGAGATAACCGCATCGGTATCATCAATTGATACGGTTATAACAACATGACCCCCGTCGTCGGTGTAGCGAATGGCATTGCTCAGCAAATTGGTCAGGGCTTCTCGAATCATGTCCGAATCAATATCAACAAAACAATTGCCCTCAGGTGTCTTATCCACAAAGGTCAACGTGCGGTTGTTTTCCTTAAAGAGCGTTTCTTGTACCGCAACAAGACTCGCCACCATAGCAACCACATTGACGCTTTCTGGGTTGAACTTTGTCTTTCCGTTCTCAAGCCTTGAGAGGTGGAGCATGGCGTCTACCAGGCGAGAAAGACGTCTACTCTCAGACACAATGTTTTCCAAGCGCTCTTCATCTGCGGGCAAGATACCGTCTTGGATTGCTTCAACGGTGGCCATGATAGCCATAAGTGGAGTTCTGAGCTCATGTGCAACATCACTGGTCAGACGGCGTTCAAGCTTAATGTCTCTCTCGAGTGAAGACGCCATATCGTCGAAGGTTTCTCCCAGACGCCCTAGTTCATTCTCGCCACGTATGCCTGAACGAGCTGCAAGATTTCCGCTTCTGATCTGGACAGCCGTCTCGGTAATACGGCGTACCGGCTTGGTAAGCGAGCGTGAAGCCAAAATACCAATCAGTCCAGAAAGCGAGATTGCAATGGCTGCAGCAAGACTAATTGCCTGGTAGGAGCCATTACGGAACGCAATGTCTCGCTGGGTCAGGAACGGCTCTGAACCAAACGTCCAAATTCTAATGCTGCCCACAGGTTCACCTTGGAGGTTTTGAACAACTGCATAAACCACGGCGTCACCCGTCTGAGGGCCAGACAGCGCGCTTTCTCCGCCAGGTCGGCGAGCATTTGGCGCCGAGTCGTCATACAGAACCACGCCAGAAACATCTAAGACCTGGATACCAATATCGGAATTGGTTGCAGAGGCCTGACGCGCAATAGAAAGCACATCGGCATTCCAGCCTTCTGCGCGCGCGTATGCCTGAGACATATTGAGCGCGGTAGTATCAACGGTGTTTTGTAGGTTCTCCCTGGTATAAGTAGTAAAACGATTTTCCCACACAATGCCCAAAACAGAGATGAGCACCAATACCGTCATGACGGCAGTCAGCGCAAAGAACGCCGCCATGCGGGTGGTAAAGCTCTGAGTACCAACAGGATCAGGCTTAATAGTTTTGTAAGAACCCTCAGTTTCCGGAGGGTTCTTAAGAGAATTTGAATGATGTTTCTTGAAGAGCGCCAAAACTCTAGAGCTTAGGACTCGTGGCTAGCGTTGCCAGCCTCAAAGCGATAGCCAACACCGTGAACGGTGAACAACCAGCGAGGATTACGAGGGTCGTCGCCAAGCTTTGCGCGCAAATTCTTGACGTGCGAATCAATAGTACGCTCATAGCCCTCAAAGTCATAACCCAGGACCTTCTCGACAAGCTCCATACGTGTGTACACGCGGCCAGGATAGCGAGCAAGGGTGGTGAGCAGCTTAAACTCTGAAGCGGTAAGGTCAACTTCCTCGTTGTTAATGAGAATCTTGTGACCAGAAATATCAATGGTAAGAGTGCCGTAATCAAGCACGTCAACAGCAGTGTCTGGCTCAGAATACGTGCGACGGAACAACGCGCGGACGCGTGCCACCAGCTCACGTGGCGAGAAAGGCTTAACAAGATAGTCATCAGCACCAAGCTCAAGACCAATAATTCTGTCTTCCACCTCACCTTTTGCGGTAAGCATAATGATAGGCACGTTAGAGGTATCTCTAATTGCACGGCAAACGCGCTCTCCAGAAAGTTTTGGGAGCATAAGATCGAGAATCACCAGGTCAAATGCGTGCTTTTCAAACTCTTCAACTGCACTTTGACCGTCGCCAACGCCCTTAACAACGTAATTTTCGCGCTCAAGATATGCTGAGACGGCGTCACGGATGACTTTCTCATCTTCGACAATCAGAATTTTCTTCTCGTCGGAAGCCATTGTCTCCCCTTTTCTTTTGCCCTGCATGTATGTGCGTATGGCACATTACGATTATTCATTAATTATTTGTATTCATTCTATCTCTATACCTACAAATAATCTACAAAGAAAAAACACGAACTGTCACGGAAGCCGGATATCCGCTGGTAGGATCCTTAACAGTTGAGTAGGTTACAAAAGAATCACAGTTGCCTTCTCGAGCAGGAAACTCTCCGTAATCAACGCTTCTATCCATTGAATAGAGCCAGTTTGCCGTTTGATTTTGCGGATCAACAAGCACGTAAGAGGCGCGGCTCTTAACTATGTAAAGGCTACCTTTACCTGCCGATATTGCATAAGGTTCACGCTCTATGACGTAAGGGTTTTCGCCTGAAGCAGGCAGGATGTATGTTCCCATCTTGCCCAACAGACCGCCCGAGTCATAACTTGCTTCAACCGACACAATGAACTTATCGTCTACGCGACTTGCTGCAAAAGGCTTGACGGATTGAGGCATAACAAGCTGGTCAACCTTGGTTTTAAGGTTGTCTCCCAGCAGGTATGCTGTAACGCCATAGTAGGTTCCTTCGGAGGCGCGAACTCGAGGAGTAAGGGTAACTACGCCCTTAGAGATAGATGGTGCAGTGGCAAATCTACCTGGAGATTCAACGGCGTCCGTTCCCTCAGAATCCCCCACACGCCACACGTAGCAGTGCGAAGATTCACGGGTTTTCTCGCCAGAAGAAGCTGGTTGGACGAGCCAAACCACCTTATCGTCTCCGCAGGCAAACGGAGCCGGATCCCAGTTTTTATCGGCCTTGTAGAGGACCTTTGCATCTCCAGTAAGCTTACCGTCAGAAAATGGTGCGGCAAGAAGCTCCCAGTCAAAGGTTGTGGTGTCCACCTCAACCCATGCATACACAGAGTCAGAGCAGCGAACGTCGTAAATAACGGCGGTGGTATTGTTCATCTGAGCCGTAGGAACAACGTCAACAACCTGGCCTGACGTCAGCGAAAGAGCAGAGCCCTTTACCATTGGCGTAGCAGATGCGCCGGCCGTAGTGACGGGAATCCAATTTCCATCGGCTGGATGCAGCACGCTTCCCAGAGGAAGAGTCCAGGTCTGGCTAGGTTGGGCAGAATACTCCGTCGAGCTATAAGAGTCCAGCACATTTGTGCCAGAAGACTCGTCCAATACCAGCGGTTTTCCTGCATCTCCCGAACCTTCTTGATGAGAACAGCCAGCCGCGATGCTAATTGCACCCGCAACTACGACACCAGCCGCTCCCGTCTTAAAGAAGTTTCGACGAGAAATGTTCCCAAACAGTGACACGATTTAGTCCAATTCAAGATGCTCAAGACGGTCAAACAAAACGTTTGAACGGCTAAGGAATGCGCGAGGATCAAAGATTTTCTCAAGCTCCTCATGGCTCAGCGTACAGGCTGGATCTGCCTCAAGAAGCTCCTGGTAGGATGGTCCTTCCTTGCACTGCTGAATATCTGCCCAGACCTTCATAGCGTTGGACTGAACAATCTTGTATGCCTCTTCACGAGTAATACCAGTGTTCACCAGGGCAAGAAGAACCTTTGACGAGAAGAGCATGCCACGGGTCTTATTGAGGTTGGCCATCATCTGCTCTGGATACAGGACCATGCCATCAAGCAGGAACTCAAGCTTTGACAGCATGTGGTCAAGAGCAATAAAGCTGTCTGCCTGGGCCACGCGCTCAGCGGAAGAGTGGCTGATATCACGCTCGTGCCAAAGAGCAACGTTATCAAATGCAACCTGTGCGTTTGCCTTAACCACGCGGGACAAACCACAGATCTTCTCGGCAGTAATAGGGTTGCGCTTATGAGGCATAGCGGAAGAGCCCTTCTGGCCCTTGCGGAATGGTTCCTCAGCCTCGAGGGTATCAGTCTTCTGCAGCGCACGCATCTCAGTTGCAATACGCTCGCAGGTAGCGGCAACGGTTGCCAGAACGCCAGCAAGGTACGCGTGGTGATCGCGAGAAATTACCTGGGTTGAAAGTGGATCATGGACAAGACCGAGTTTCTCGCAAACATACTCCTCTACAAAAGGATCAATAGAAGAGTAGGTTCCAACAGCACCAGAAATAGCACCATAGGCGACGTTTTTGCGGGCATCCTTCAAGCGGTCAAGGTCGCGCTTAAACTCCCAGGCCCAGCTACCAAATTTCATGCCAAAGGTCATAGGCTCAGCATGAATGCCGTGAGTACGACCAACGCACAGAGTATCGCGCTCCTCAAATGCGCGACGCTTGCAGATAGCAGCGCAGCGACGAACCGCAGCAATAAGCAGGTCACATGCCTGGGTGAGCTGATAGCAAAGGGCGGTGTCGCCCAGGTCCGTTGAGGTCATGCCGTAGTGAACCCAGCGACTTGGCTTAAGCTCACCCTCTGGAACCTTGGCATCGATGTAGGAGCCCATATTGGTCAGGAAGGCAATGACGTCGTGGTTGGTAACGGCCTCAATCTCGTCTACCTCAGCGCGATTAAACGCAGCGTACTCACGAATCCAAGCTGCCTCTTCGCGAGAAATGCCAATAACACCAAGCTCAGCCTGTGCTTCGCACGCAAGGACTTCAATCTCCTGCCAAACGGCGTACTTGTTCTCCAAAGAAAAGATGTGGCCCATTTCTTTGCCGGTGTAGCGATCTACCACGATGAGACTCCTCTGCTCTTAAAGGAAAAGGTCGGGTACCACTATGGTACCCGACCTTTGAATTACCTGGTGGGCCGTTAGGGGTTCGAACCCTAGACCTTGGGATTAAAAGTCCCCTGCTCTACCAACTGAGCTAACGGCCCATTATCGGGCGTGGCAATTTTACCACGCAACTAGGATAGTGTAGCAGTTTACTCCCATGCCCATTGTCCATTTACGAAAATTGGTGTTTCTTTTCCATCGGCAGAAATTCCCCAAATGTTCAAATCGTCTGCACCAATCATAAAATCAACGTGCGTAGTGCTCTGATTAACACCGTGGGCCAAGAGCTCATCTGGGCTCATCTCAAGGCCGCCCTTCAGGCACTCTGGGAAGCCCATTCCAAGTGCTAAATGGCAGCTAGCATTCTCGTCATACAGGGTATCGTAGAACAGAATGCCGCTCTGGCGAATAGGCGTGTTCTTAGAGATAAGAGCACATTCTCCCAGGTACTTACCTCCCTTTTGAGAAACAATAGAAGTCAGAACGTCTTTGCCCTGCTCAGCGCCGTAGTCAACAACCTCGCCGTCTTTGAAGGTAAACCAGAAGTTTTTGACAATCTGACCGGCATGAATCAGAGGCAGTGCAGAGTGAACAGTGCCGTTTACCTTGCGATAGTTTGGCGTTGTAAAGACTTCCTCAGTAGGAATGTTAGGGAAGAACAACGTTCCATCCTGAGTCTTTCCAGCGCCGCCCTCCCAAAGATGTCCTGGATTCATGCAGATAGTCAGGTTAGTTCCATTTGAAGACTCGTAACGAAGCTCTTCAAACTGATGAGAATTCATGAAGCGCTTGGTCTTCTCAAATGTTGCATTGTGGGTCTCCCAAGCACTCTGAGGATCTTCTCCGCTTGCATGAGCAACGTCCAAAATTGCAATCCAAAGCCTGTAGATTGCCTCAGCCTCAGAAAGCTCTGGGAAAATTACCTTTGCCCATTCGGCTGCAGGAACACCAGCAATACACCAAACGTTTTTACCAAAGTCCATACCATTTCTAAAGACGTCGCACTCCAGGTTTCTTGCGCGAGAAACAGCAGCTGGCTTTTCTGGATCAATTCCCTTTAGACCATTTGGATCATCAGACGAGAGAAACAAAAATGCTGCACCCTGCTCTGCAAGGGAGTTAAGCTGCTCAATCTTCCAGCTTGGTGTCTTAGAGAGACTCGCTAGGTCAACGTTTTCGTACATAATTCTTGAGGACTCTTGATCGCCCCAAATAACTGTGACAAATTCTGCGCCAGCCGCATAAGCTGCTCGCTGAACCCTACGGGCAAAATCAGCAATCTCAATCGAAGCATTAATTACCAGCTGACTTCCCTCAGAAATTGCGCATCCCTTCTTAACAAGAAGCTCTGCGTATTTATCAATCTGATCTGACAGCGCATCAAGGGCAATCTTTACCTCTTGATCTGTCATAGGAATTTGTGCCATGTTGTTCCCTTCAACCATCAGTCCGCGTAATTCGAGTACTTAAGCACGCTCTATCAAAGATATATCCAAAATATTTCCGCTCAACTTCTACCCGAACAACCTTCTTCACAACGCCAAATTTCAATCTTGTCCATAAAAAGAACCCCGAAGGGCTCTTGTATGTCTTTGGAGCGGGCAACGGGATTCGAACCCGCGGATGATGGCTTGGGAAGCCATTGCCTTACCACTTGGCGATACCCGCAATTGTGTAGATTTTATCACAGTATTTTTTTGCTTTTTGATTGCTTGCTTAGCAACTAGATAAAAGTTTGATGAGTTGTTTTCTACCTAGCTGCGCATATACAACAAATATGCGCCTACACAAATTTTCTCCGTCAGAAACTGGACAGGCGCTGGTCAGAATAGGCGCAAAGTCACTCTTTAGCATGCTCTCCAACGAAAGGAGCGCTATGCAAAAGTACTTCTGGCGAGAGACCCCCGCACACCACTATCCCATCTCTTATAGGCGCCTGCTCTCTACCCGACAACTCCGCCTTCCTCGGGCAAAGCTGCTTGGCGGAGACCCCGTCATGCCAAGTAGCTTCCCTTCTGTAGGACATGCGGGTCTGCGGGCACGTCTAGCAGACAGGTTTTCTCGCAAACCTGAGGCTCCCCCATAAAGAAAAAGACCGGTGAAGCACCGGTCCTAAAGAAAGCTGTTTTGTTGCAACACATTAGTTAACACTGTGATGGAGCGCTGGGTTCTTAGCTAGGCACTCGTTACAAATACCCGTAAAGCACAGAGCGTAAGAGTCAACCTCGCCGCAAGAATCCTTGGTGAGGCTGGTAAGGTCCCTCAGAACTGGTCCGTCAACATCAAAGACACGGCCACACTCATGACATTGGAAGTGTGCATGCTCGGTTGTAGTTGGATCAAAACGAGAGATATTATCGCCGGTATTAACAACCTGGAGCTCGCCTGCGTCAACAAGCTGCATAAGGTTACGGTAAACAGTTCCAAGAGAGATGTTTGGTAACTCCTCTCTTACTGCTGCATACACACTATCTGCTGTTGGATGGTCATGGCGACCTTCCATATAAGTACGAATTGCCTCACGTTGCTTGCTGTAACGCACGATAACCTCATTAATTAGTAAGTGTTACTGATTACTGAATACGTTAACACTAATTGTCTATATGTTGCAACAAAAGCTCACATTTATGCATTACCAATTATCTCTATATACGCAATCTACCTCTGATTTTTCAGTTTGGAGGCACGCATGTTTATCACAAAATCCTCAAAACCTAAGAAGGAAACAGCTGCACGAAGACAAACTCCTTCTTCTGTCTTTCACTTCTGGTTTATCCCTCTGTTACTTGGAGCCCTTCTTCTCAGCCATTTTTTCCTAAAGCCTGCTCATAGGCTTGCTTTTGCACAAGAACCCTCATTTACCGTTGCACAAAGAGAAGATTTTCCTGGTGGACAGCAAATTCCCATGTGGACTGCTAGCGATGGTACCTATCTCTACTGTGGAGATGAGTTTAACCACTATGGCGCGTGGCCAGGAGCAACAGGAAGTGTGGTTGACCCGCAATCTTATACAAAGCTCACCTCAGCCAACGGCGCTCGCGGTGGAACGTATACAAATGAACAGCTTCGAGCCATTGATTACATCATCTATCATGGAGCTACTGCATCCCAAGAAAAGGATGTGTATGGATATACAGGATGGAAGGCACGAGCCATCACGCAGTTTACACTGTGGGCTGTTATGCGTGGTGAAGCCCATGCACTTGCGGTAAGTGTTCCTCAGACAGAACTTCATCAGCCTATTGAGCAGTTCTATTCCGATGCCATGAACTATGCTCAAACCAACGGCGGCAGTCCAGAAAACGGAGTTGCCAAGCTCTTTGTACCCACAGGAGACAAACAGGTTCTGTTTTTCTTTGGACAGCAATCTGGCTCACTCAAAATTACCAAAAGTTCCTTATTGCCTGATGTCACCTCCAATAACGAGTACTACTCCCTAGAAGGCGCTGTCTACGGAGTATATTCCGACGAGAGTTGTACCAATCTTCTTTGCAGTCTCACTCTTGATAAATATGGTTCTGCAACACTCAATGAGCTTCCAGTTAGAACGGTGTATGTAAAGGAAACCTCTGCTCCAAAAGGTTTTCTTCTTGACCCGTCGGTTTATGCTGTAGAAATAACAAACCAGAAAGAGAGCACTTTCACAGTTACCGATACTCCTATCGGAGAGTTTAATCTACGCATTTCAAAACAAGACTTTGACCACAGCACTAGCCTCGACGAAGACGCTCGTTCTGAGCAGCAAAGCGCTTCTCCCCAAGGAAACGCAACGCTTCAAGGCGCGCTTTTTAAAGTGACCTATAGTGACTCTGCTGAAACAACACTAAGAACATGGGTTTTCTCGACAGATGCCCAAGGTTTTGTTTCTTTTGATGCAGACCATAAGGTTTCTGGAGATGACCTCTTTACTCTTGGCGAGAAACCCTGGCTACCTTTGGGGTATTACCAAATCGAAGAAATTCAAGCTCCTGAGGGTTATAAGCTTCCGGAAAATTCGCTTCAAACTTGGAAACTATCAAACCAAGACGGCAATCTTATCTGGACGAATCTTTCTAGTGGAAAAGAGAATTCCTCGTCTGAGCACTCCTTTACCTTTAAAGATGAGGTAATAAGGGGAGGTCTTAGAGTTAAGAAAATCGGACACACTTCTCTAAGTTCATCTGATGGTTATTCTGAAGTAGATGAAATGCCAAGTCTGAAGGGCGCCAAAATTGAGCTAACTAATAGCTCTGCTCAACCTATCTTCTATCAGGGAAAATGGATTGCCCCTCACGAAGTTGTCATCACAGTAGAAACAGACGAATCTGGAGAGGCGGCGGTTAAAGATCTTCCCTTTGGTTCCTATTCACTTAAAGAGGTTATAGCTCCAGCAGGATTCTCTCTCAACAAAGAATGGAACCCAACGGTTACTCTTACTTCTGAAGAGACTGTAGAAGCGCCCGAGCTCATTGATGAAAGAATTTCTTTACAAACAATGCTTGTAGATGCTGCGGGATCAAAAAATCCTGAATATACCGAGGTACTCAATCTTGTTGACCACATCAAATACGAAGGGCTTGCTCCAGGGGAAGAGTACGAAATTACTGGAGAACTCTATGAAACAAAGCAGCTCCAAAAAGGTACGGCAGAGCCTGTTGCTCGCGGAACTGTCCACTTCAAAGCTCCTACCTCATCAGGAGAAGCCACGGTTCCTTTTTCTGTAAGGACCGCCTCACTGGAGGGCAAAGAAGTTACTGCCTATGAAACAGTCTCAAAAAGTGGTGAAGAGGTTGCATCGCACACCGACAGTCACTCTAAAGCTCAGACTATTCGCGTAGCTTCTAAGCCCCATCTTCCGGGTACGGCAGACAATGCGTATGCAATTCCTCTTTTGCTTGCTCTGGCAGGATCAGTGCTTATTGGATGCACTCATGTATTTGCAGCAAAAATAAGACGTCCTCTTTAGTTGTGTAGTCTGGCCTTACAAACAAAGAAAGGGCAGAACTCTCTGCCCTTTCTTAAAAATTTGTACTAGTTTCTTGTTCGTTTATGAGCGTCTAATAAGCTCAGTAACAAGGGCTGCAGCGTCAGCACACTGACCAGCATTAACGTTCTCGCGAACATCAGCAGCGGTGTGGCTAAGCGCAGGAAGTCCATCCTCATTCAAGCCCATCAAGGTAACAGAACGAACTGAATTCTGCATTGCAGGAGTTGCATCAGTGGTGCCCCAGTCAAATGCACTCTGCTCAACATCAATATGAAGATCAGCTGCAATAGTAGAAAGGAGTCGAGTCATTCTGCGATCAGCGCGGCGGACGTTGCCAATTCCCTCATTCTTAAGAATGGAAAGCGAACCAGCACCAACACAATCAAGGTTAATGAGGAAAGCACCGCGAATATCAGTTCTGTGCTTTGCAAGGAACTCCCTCATGCCTGCGTGGTCAAAGTCAGAGGCTCCAAGTGCAACAAACCAAATGTCGTGTGCAATGAGCTCGTCATCAGAAAGTGAAAGAACAGCATTACGAAGATCATCCTCAGAAATAGCGGCTGCATCTTCAGAGTCGGTCTCTTCACGATTCTCAGCAGATGGTGCTGCACCGCCCTTCCAGTCATCCGATGGTCCGTCGTTACGACCAAAGAGTCTAAAGGAGCGACGCTTTGCCTCAGGAGTCTTTGCGTCCTGTGCCTCTGTGAGACCCTCATCAGCCGAAATGGTGTCGAATGGGCTCTCTGCATCTTCTGCCTCTGGAGAAGGCGCAGATGTTGGAGCTGGAACATAGTGAGGAGCTGGCTCGGAAGATGGAGCTAGAGGATCAACGGCGTCGCCAGAAGGATCAGGAAGATCAAAGAGGGATGCACGGCGAGCAAAATCATTCTTGGCGTGCAGCTCATGTGCAGTTTCAGGCTGAACTTGCGTTGCATCTGCGTCAGCGGACTCATGAACCTGCTTCATAGTTGCATTGAGCTCATCGTCAACAGAACCATACGCAACGGTGTTGTCAGCAGAAGTATCCTCAGTCTGCTCTTCTTCTGTTGTCGCATTTACAGCCTCTGCAACATCCTCGAGAGATGCAGTCTGGCTTGCGCCAGTAGTGTCATAAGCAACGTAGCTTACTTCGCAATCCTCAGGAAGAATGCCCAGTGAATTAAGAACTTCCTCGCCGTGGCGGACGCCTTCCACTTCATCAGGCTCTGGGATAAGTGCAGCTGCATCTCCTGCAAAATGATGAACAACCTCGGGTCGATGACCAGTAGGACGGACATTCTCGAGAATACCAAGAAGTGCCGCAACTGAAGACTTGTTGTTGTTTGCGCCAATAGTGCAAGGTGCAAAACGCTCTGCAATGGTTGCGACAGAAAGAGCAACAAGTGGAAGAGCTGCAAGAATACCAACAATCCAGAAAAGAACACGAACTGGATCAGGAAGGAAACGAAGAATCTGAATAAACGTAGCAACAAACACGGCAACTACACACCAACGCGCATACCTCTGTACAAGTGGTACGTATTTTGCTACAAGAGACTCAACAAGGAAGTTTGTATGTGGAGAGTCATAGTGAGCAACAATTACGATTGGACGATTGCCTTTTGCAACAAGCTCACCAGTGGCTTCGTGTTTAGCAACAACGTTCTGGCTTCTAATAGAAGATCCAAATGAGCCAAGAATGTCATTACCAAAATACTTGAGACACGTAAGTGCGCCAAAACCAGCGACAAGCAGAACGCCAAAAGCAATGAGTGCTGCATTACTAGTGCCTGCAAAAATAACGCCAATGAAGAGGAGGATTAGATAGATTGAGTAGCCAAGACTCTTAATAGACTTAGCGTCAAATTCTTCAATAGTTGCCTCAAGCCCGTGAAGTTTCATTTCTTCAGCAATGGTTTGAGCAGCCTGAAGCTCCTCTTGGCTACCGGCAGGAGCAATATCAATCTGCTCGTCTAGATAGTCAACATAGTCATGTGTGATGGCCATACTACGTCCTTCGTTGGCATGTCTTCTGACAGGTTTCATATATACGTCATTAGTATACGTCTTATATCGAAATATAGCGGTTAAAGTGTATTTTTACGTCCAAATTTAGAAATTCTGCACTAAATATCAAAAACTTTCGTATATGTTTAGAGAGATTTGAGTTCAACTAGCAAAAAGCGGGAGGTGGATATGGCTCCAAACGATCAAACTCTAGGTAATAATGAACTGGGTGCCTGGAGGATTTTCTCGCTATTTATGCTGCTACTTCAAAAGGGACCTCTACCCTCGGCAGAAATATATACGGCAATTTACTCAGATTTATCTACCGATTCTGCTTTAAGAACTTTTTCAAGAGATCGCACTGTTTTGAAACAGCTTGGGTTTGCAATTACAGAGGTAAAAACGGGAAAAGAAAAGTCATTCTATCTTTCGGACTCGAATTTCTTTGATTCCTCGTACGACTTAAGCCCTGAAGATGCCAATCAGCTGCTTGTAATCTGCAGTGCAATTCTCACTGATACAACTTTTGTGTACCAAGAGAATTTGAGAAACGCGCTCTCTAAAATTGTGGGTAACTTTTATTCTTCGAACTCAGGCAAACCAGACAGCCAAAAACTCAATGCTTCTTCCCAAAGCAAAGTCTTTCCTGTTCTATACGAATCTCTCAGCTCTAAACAACTGATAAACATCACCTACACAAATTCACAGGACCTGGTTAAACAAAAAGATTTGGGCGTACTGGATTTCTTTGTTTCACAGGGACTTCTCTACTTTGTGGCCCAAGATTTTTCATCCACCACTGAGACCGCTTCCATCAAAACTTTTCGTGTTGACCGTGTTTTAGATGCCGCAATTCTTAAAAATGAGTTCTTCTCCATACCAGAAGAATTTGATTCAAAAGACTATAACCTTCTTGATTTCCAGCTTGGATTACAGACTGGCGTTCTTACTACATTTATCCCCAAAAACATACTCGCTGCTTTTGAGCATTTCTCTCAGGGGCAAGGGGATGTTGAGCCCCTCTCTAATGGCGCTTTGTGGACCGTAACTTACGCTCATGAAGACCTCGCTTTGTCTTGGATTCTTGCTCATGGATTAATTCCAAGGTCTCCGGAGTCTCTTCTCGCAAAGTGGAAAGAGTCTTTAAGCGAGGTTGCCAATGGCTGTTAAAAACACCTCTTTTGGAAGAAAAAACATATCGTCAGCTGTCTATAAGCTCATACTGCTTGCTTCTGCATTGAGGGAGTCTTTTGACGCCGTTGAGCTAAGCGCGGTTCAGTCACGATTTGGCATCTCCTCTGAAGAGGCTGCTATTCTGATGGAGCTTTTGCAGCTCACGGACGAGAATGGCTATCTTCCCCTCCCCCTTACGGGAGACCAAGATACTCTGACACTTGTCGGAGAGTCTCCCTTTACTGCTCGCAGACTTGTCTTAACGGGTGAAGAAAGCCTAGCGCTCAAAGAGGCTTTTACCGCTCTTACTTTGCCCCAAGAAAGTGCATTTTGGAGCCTCTTGAAGCCTCCATATACAAGAAGCTCTTCACCGGGCGGGTCTTCGGTCTCTCTTGTCTCCAAAAGTCACCCTAAAGAAGTAAACGCGTTCCTCACCTGCTCAAATGCAATTGCAGAATCACAAGTTATTTCATTCGACTATCGCTCTGAGGCGTCTGTTGCAGAAGCTCGCGGTGATAGAGATACTGCAATTAGCCAGAGAGAGGTTCTTCCCTATAAGCTGTCATACGGAGAAAATGGGTGGCTTGTTGAAGGGGTTGATCTAGACCTAGAGCAACAAAGGGTCTTTAGGGTCAATCGAATGAGCTGCATTGAAACGCAATCCGCTTCATTTGAGCACAGAAAGCTTGCGGAACGCGTGCAAGGTTCTGCTATGCAAGAAAAATCTCAGCTGGTAGAGCTTACCTTCTTTGATAAAAACGCTCTTACGCACTATTCGTGGCCGGGACTTAAAACAGTTGGAAGCCAGCGCAATGCTGCAGAAATTAAAGCAACTATCCCCTACTACGGCGGAACGTGGCTGCTACAGCGATTGCTTGCCCTTAAGGGAAAAGTAACAACCAAAGACAAGGCCGTGATGCACGCAATGCGCACTTACGCTGCGTCTTTGCTTGCTGCAGAAGAGCAGCTCTAAGCCAATCAGATAATCGCATCCCTGCTAAGCGTCGTGTTCTTCTCGCCACTTGGCAATTTGCTCGGAGATGTCCTTTGTCAAGACACGCTGGTAGTTCTTGTTGGGTAGCGATTTTAAGAACGAGCTGCCATATCGCTTGGATACTAGCCTGGAATCGGCAAGCACCAAAACGCCCTTATCCTCAGCACTTCTAATAAGGCGACCAGCGGCCTGCTTTGTTGCAATTACCGCCTCTGGCAGAGAATAACGCCACCACGCACGATCTTCTCGCGCTTCACGCTCTTTGACCAGCGGTTCATTAGGGCTTGCAAACGGAAGCTTAGGAATTACTACACACCTAAGCGTGTCTCCCGCAGCATCAAAGCCTTCCCAGAACGATTTAAGAGCAAACAGCGAGAGGTTCTTTTCGGCTAGGAACTTTTCACGAACACGTCGAGCAGAAGAAGAGCGCTCCTGGCAGGCAAGATTAAGGCCCTGCTCACTCAAGCGTGGCTCCAACGCTTCATAGAGGCGTTCCATATCGCGTCTGTTGGTAAAGAGCGTCAGCACTGAGCCGCCCATCTGAACATGAACGTCGTATAGCAGCTTTTCCAGAGCGTCTAGGTAACCTGGATCAGTTGGTGCAGGCATGTCCTCGGCCACAAAGACAGCCATATGATTCTCGTAGTCAAAGCTTGACTCTAAGTGCAAACTCTTGTGTTCAAAGGCGCCTCTATCCAGGCCAACAGCGTGCTCAAAATGCGAGAAATCATCTCCAACGGCAATGGTCGCCGAAGTAAACACAACAGAGTGCGTCTCAGGAAGCCACTTCTCTGCCAGCTCTGCTCCAATATCAAGCTTCTCAGCCACAAGAGCCTCAGAGCCAATATCACGCTTCAGTCGAGTCAGCTTTGCTGAATAGACGTAACTCTTGTCTGTTCCCTCGCAAATGAGCTTCAACGACTCCAGAAGGGTGCTCAAGAACACCCCCGCCTCACTCAAGTTGCTTGCAAGGTTTGGAGCTGATGCAATGAGCGCCTCGGTGGTTTTTCCTATACGAAGCGCTGCTTCTTCAAGAGCAGAAAGAGCAACTGAAGCGGTCTCCAAGACCTCTTTCCATTCCTCTGTTTCTCTTACCTCGTCGTTAATCCAAAGCTGAAGGGAGTTATAGCCACCATCACTTTTAGCCAACGGAGCTAGCTCATGCACAGTGGCCATAAGGTTGCCCATTGCTGCCATGGCTCGCTGAACTGCGGCAGCAGAGCGCGTGAGAAGCCCGGTGAGCAGCGTAGAGTCCTCAAGATTGGCAGCACCCACCATAGCGGCGTGGATAGCACCAGACTTGATGCCTCCAAGCAGCTCAAAGCCGTTTCGCATTTCTTTGGCAGAGATTTCTACTGCCCACTGACGGCGAGCTTCAGCTTCAAAACCATGAGCCTCATCGATTACCCAATGCCTGATAGGAGGCAGAATTTTACCGTCAGCAGTAACGTTTCTAAGCAACAGAGAGTGGTTGGTCACCACAACATCTGAAGATCCTGCACGTTTACGAGCTCCATGAACAAAGCACTCGTGAGGGTAATAGGGGCACTTGGAGCGCAGACACTCTGCAGCCTTGATGGTTACCATCTCGCGTGGAACTGAACGCCAACGAATACCCAGCGCATCCAAATCGCCGTCGGCTGACTGGCATGCGTATGCATAAATCACAGCAATTGCGGTCAGCATATCTGAGGCAACGCTATTGCTCGAGCGGCCTTCCTGGTCAATCAGCGTCAGCGGAAGCTCTTCAAGGGCAGCTCTATCAACACGATGCAAGCACGGATAATGCTCGTACCCCTTTAAGCTGCAAAAACTCAACCCGTTAGGAAGCGCCTTCGCAAGCGCTGGAAGGTCGTGCGCAACAAGCTGATCGGTCAGCGCGTTTGTCTTTGTAGCAATACCTACCGTAACATCGTTTTTCTGCGCAAAGAGCACCTCAGGCAGCAGGTATGCAATTGACTTGCCAATGCCAGTTCCAGCTTCAAGCTCTCTATGTGAAGAAGTGACCAGCGCATTTCTGACCTCAACGGACATGCTTACCTGCTCGCTACGCGTCTCAAATTTGTCGTACATCTGTGAGACAACGCCTGGCTTAGCAAATGCCCGATGAATCTCGTCCTTAGAAATCGGCAGCATAGCAGGCGTCTCTGGGTCATCCGCGTCCCTTCTCGCCTTTGCTTTTATGTCGGCAACGAGCTGACTACGAATGTCTTTGAGCGAGAAGAACGTGCCCGAAATCTCCGCGTCTGCAAGCTCGGCTCCCGTTGCGTCTTCTTTTGCAACGCCGCGCCGAACAGCCTCTTCTTCTTTCATCTTCGACAAATACGAGAAGATCGGCCTAAACGTCCACTCCACTCCATCGTGCATTGACGCCAATTTGGCGAGAAGCCCGCGGGGCAGATTCATAAGTCCCAAAAGCAAGATGCGCCACATGCCGCAAAGGGCATCTACGTCGTCGCTTGCGCGGTGGGTGACTTTCATGGTGCCAAACGCTTCAGCCATGCTAGAAAGCTTGTGCGAAGAAAGCCTAGGTAGAGCTATGCGTGAAAGCGACAGCGTATCAATCCAGGTATCAGAGACCGAAGTTCCACCAGGTACTCGTTCAATAAACGTACGGTCAAAGGTAGCGTTATGTGCCAGAACTGGAAGTCCGCCAACAAATTCTGCAAGAGCAGCAACTGCTTCCTTTGCGCTTGGCGCGCCCTTAACGTCTTCATCGGTGATTGAAGTGAGGGCCGTAATCTCTTCTGGAATTGGACACCCTGGATCAACAAAAGTCTGAAAGCGCTCCACGATCTCTCTGCCACTCAATTTAGCAGCAGAAATCTCAATAAGAGAGCATTTCTTAAAGGACAGACCTGTTGTCTCGGTATCCAAAACAACAATGTCGTCCTCTAAGACATCAAACGACTCATGCTCCGCCCTCTCTGCAAGTTCTAAATACTTCTTGCGAACCGCAGAGGGGGTGCCCGGAAGAATAAGTTCTTCTAGTTTTTGTGTAGCGCTTTTAGTGCTGGTCATAACCTACAAATCTACTGGCGATCCTCAAGTGCAAACTCAATAAAGCGAGTGCAGAGCTCAGGGAAATCAATGCCGCCGGTACGTGCAGAATCAGGCAGCAAAGAACGGGCAGTCATACCAGGAATGGTATTTGTCTCCAGTACCACTGGGACGCCGTCCTTCGTAACAATAAAGTCACTACGAGAAACGCCGCGGCAACCAAGTGCATTGTGAGCCTTGATAGCTAGCTCCTGAGCACGTGCATACACTGCAGGCTCAAGACGAGCTGGAATCACATGGTGCAGGGATGCTGGCTCATATTTTGTTTTAATGCTGTAGAACTCATCGCCCGTAACAATCTCAACGATTGGCAGAGCTGTTGGGTCCTCATTACCAATGACAGGAACGGTAATCTCCGTTCCCTCAATGCTCTCCTCGATTAGGATGCGCTCGCCCTGCTCGCCTGCAAGTTCAAGTGCAGCGGGAAGTTCTTCTCGCGAAGTAACGCGCGTAACGCCGTAGCTGGAGCCGTTGCCAGAAGGCTTTACAAACATAGGGAGTCCGAGGTCTTCAATAAGCTTGTCTACCTGCTCATCTGTGAAGACAGTACCTGCGGCAACGTCAATTCCCTTAGGAGTTGGAACGCCTGCCTCCCTATACATGAGCTTCGACAGCTCTTTTTCAGTTCCCATAGCAGACGCAAGGACGCCAGAAAACGTGTAAGGAATGTGCAGAATCTCGAGAAGACCTTGGATGCAGCCATCCTCACCAAAACGACCGTGCATAGCAACGTACACGACATCATAACCGCCCTGAGCAAGGGTAACTACAAAGTCTTTTTCTGCAACATCAAGCAGGTCAACACTGGTAAAGCCAGCTTCTTTGAGTGCTGCTGCACACTGCTTGCCAGACTCCATTGCAATCTCATGCTCGTCTGACCAGCCACCTGAAACAACTGCTACATGAAGCTTTTTGAGCTCTTCACGTGTCATTTCCGCTCCTTCAGATAAGTCTCCCATAGGGTAAACTCTAGTAAACGTATTTCTTCTAAGATACCGCAGATAGCTTAGAAGAGTTGGAGAAGGGCAAAAATGCAATCAAATAATACTCTTGACGGCACAAACACTACGGCTGACGGCGCAGACATCACCGCGTTTGATTCTCGCCCACAGAAGGCTGCCGCCAAATCTGACCTCAGAAGCCTTTCATCAGAGCAAATCCTTGAGCTTGTGACTTCCCTTGGCCAGCCAAAATTCCGTGCAAAGCAGATTGAGGAGTGGATCTGGTCTAAGGGCGCTACCTCTTTTGATCAGATGAGTAATCTTCCAAAAACACTGCGAGAAGAACTATCTAAGCAGGTAACGCTTGCTGGTGCTGAACAAATTGTTCGCCAGGTCTCTGAAGACGGAAGCCGTAAATATCTACTTCGCTACCCTGATGGTACTTCTGTCGAGTGCGTTGGCATGCCAACCGGCAATAAGCTTTCGGTCTGTGCTTCTACACAGGCTGGCTGCGCCATGGGCTGTGCTTTCTGTGCAACAGGCGCTGCTGGTCTCACGCGCTCTCTTTCTGCGAGTGAGATTTACGAGCAGGTTATGCACGTCCGCGACGATTTTGACGCACGCGTTACCAGCGTTGTCCTCATGGGACAGGGCGAGCCCTTCATGAACTACGACGCTTCTCTCGCGGCTATGAGACGTCTCAACTCCCCTGACGGAGCCGGCATTGGCGCACGCCATATCACGGTATCTACCTGCGGTGTTATACCTATGATTAAGCGTTTTGCTTCTGAACCAGAGCAATTTACACTTGCTGTCTCGCTTCACTCCGCAGTGCAAAAAACACGCGACTCCCTCATGCCAGGAGTTCGTAAATACTCACTGATTCACCTGTACGACATTATGGGTGAGTATGTCGATAAGACCGGTCGTCGTCCAACGTATGAATATGCGCTGATCAAAGGCGTTAACGATTCCGACAATGAGCTTGGAGCCTTGAGAGACTTCTGTCGAGGAACGCTCTGCCACGTTAACATCATTCAGCTTAATGAGATTGAGGGCTCTAAATTCCACCCAACATCTCCTGCCCGCGCACAGGAGTTTGTAAACAGTCTCAATTCTGTTGGCGTTGAAGCAACCATCCGTCTTTCTCGTGGATCTGACATTGATGCGGCTTGTGGACAACTCTTCCAAAAGAGAAATGCACGTTAAGGGCAGCATATCCTACACAATACAGGTAAAGAAGGGACCCTCTCGAGTCCCTTCTTTTTTAGTTCATTTATAGAACATTTGTTCTAATTAATTGCTTTTAGCCATTCTTTTTCTACTCTCGCTTGATGAGAGAGAATGTTTTTTGAAGTTTTTATATCAACACCACCTGAATAATCGTCGAGAATTGCATCAAGCGCCCTTCTCGACCTTCTTATTGCGTGAAGAAAACTTCTTTGCGCTTCTTTAGTCAACAAGGTGTGCTTAGCGAGAAAAGCTATTCCGAGCAGTGAAACTGTAGATATAATTGCAAACTTTATCTTCATTATGCTTCTTCACCGTTTGATAGTTTTTCAACTAAAGCAGCAAGCTCATCCTCATCATTGAATTCGATTTCGATTTTATTCTTGCCGCGAACATTTCGCACCTTGACTGGAGTATCCAAAGCGATTCTTAACTGTCTTGCCGCACGCTTATATGACTGTGGAGTTGGTTGCCTTTTTGGTTTCTCTACATTAGTGACAGAAAATAGTGGAGCAAGGTTTTCTGTCTGGCGGACAGACAAGTTCTCTTCAATTACTTTCTGAGCAAGTTTAATTCTTCCTTCTTTACCACTGACGGAAAGAATTGCACGAGCGTGTCCAGCGCTAATACGTCCTTCTACCATCAAGGCCTGTACCTCTGTTGGAAGATCAAGAAGGCGTAGGGTATTTGTGATTGCAGATCTTGATTTTGAGAGAACCTTGGCCAAATCGTCTTGGGTTAAGTTTTCCTGTTTAATGAGCTGCTTATAACCTTGCGCTTCTTCGATTGGGCTTAAGTCAGATCTCTGCAGATTCTCAATCAGAGCTAGCTTAAATACTTCCTCATCTGAAATTGCTTTGATTACAACAGGTACTTCCTCTAATTTTGCAAGTTTTGCAGCCTGGAAACGTCTCTCACCAGCAACAATTTCGTAGTGGTCGCCCTTCTCGCGAACAAGAAGTGGCTGAAGAATACCGTTTTGCTTAATAGAATCACTGAGTTCAGTGAGCTCAGCTTCGTCAAAACGCTTACGAGGCTGGTCTTTATTTGGCTTAATCTTCTTCAAAGGCAGCGTGGTGGTTTCTTTTTTATTACCAACCTCTGCATCTACCTCGTTAAAGAGTGAATTAAGGCCTTTGCCAAGTCCTGATTTTTTAACCACGACGATTCACTTCCTTTGCAAGTTTGTTATATGCAAGTGCGCCCATACTTATTCGTGCATACATGGTTACTGGCAAACCATGACTTGGTGCCTCAGCAATTTTGACGTTTCTTGGAATAAGTGTCTTGAATACCTTGTTACCAAAGTAGTTAGAAACTTCATTAACTACCTGCTTAGATAGGGAAGTTCTGCTATCAAACATGGTCATTACTACGCCAAAGATTTCAAGCTCTGGATTAAGCTGTTTTTGCACCATCTTCATTGATTCAACAATCTTAGTAACGCCTTCTAATGCATAATACTCACACTGAATTGGGATAAGTATGCTATTTGCAGCAACTAAGGCGTTAATTGTTAGAAGTCCTAATGATGGTGGGCAATCAATCAAAATATAGTCAAAATACTCTTTAACCTGGTCGATTGCTCTTTTTAAAATGTTTTCTCTTGAGTCAACGGAGACAAGTTCAATTTCAGCACCTGCAAGTTGAATGGTTGCTGGTGCAATGGTTACGTATTTCTGAACTGTTTGCTGCAATACCTCTTCGATTGGCGTTTCATTGAGAATTATGTCATAAATATCAGCTTCAAGTTCCTCTTTATCAATTCCAAAACCACTTGTCGCATTTCCTTGTGGATCAAAATCGATAATGAGAACTTTCTTCTTTGTTTCACCTAATGCAGCAGCAAGATTAATTACGGTAGTTGATTTTCCAACTCCGCCTTTTTGATTAATTACTGCCAGAACTTTAGGATCTCTATCCTGAAATCCCCTCGAAAGGTCTTTGTAGCTCATTTATCCTCCGTTTGACCAAGTTTATTTAATAATACAGAATGTTTCACGTGAAACATTCCACAATTACCCTCTTCTTGCAACAAACGGATTTGATTTAGCCACTCCAGTTTTTCTTGGTAATTTGATTTTGCTCTTTGCAACTTTTTTGTATAAAAGAATTTCTCGATGTCCAAGATTGTTTGGTAACTCAAATGTTTCACGTGAAACATTTTTATACCCAAAAATTTTGGCTGCCTGAGAGGCGTCCTGCAGCTCTATCTCATCAACATTGGCCTTCATTACTATAAGTGTACCCAGTGGGGCTAAGAAAGGCTCTGCGTACTCCAAAAGAATATTTGCCTTCGCAACAGCTCTAAATGTCACAAAATCAAACTTCTGCTTGTAGGTATTTGGAATTTCTTCTGCACGAAGCTTTTCAGCCCTGACTCTGTCACTAAGACCAATCTCGTCGATTATTGACTGAACCGCATTGATCTTTTTTCCGATAGAATCAACCAATAGTGTTTTATTATCACTCATGATTGCAAGAGACAGTCCAGGAAAGCCTCCGCCGGTACCAATATCAATATAGTTGTGAGTACCAGATAAAAACTCATTACTCACTTTGAGTGGTAACAAAGAATCAAGAATATGGAGCACTAGCGCGTCATCAACTGAAGTAATTCTTGTGAGGTTCAGATTCTTATTTATCTCAATTAGTAGTTCAATATGTTTCAGAAGCTGTCTTCTTTGGTGCTCTGTTGAATTAATTCCATAGTTAAGGAGAAGTTCCTTCAGTACATTCTCTTTTGAATTGTATAATGACTTCTCTGATTCAGACATTGTTTCTCCTGTGACAAAACTTCTTGTAACAAGAAGAATTGTCACAAAAAAAGAGGAAGGCGTAAACCTTCCTCATCAAATTACTAAAGCTTGTTAGAAGTTCTTAGCTATTAATAGCAGTTACCACAACGCGACGATATGGATCATCGCCCTCAGAGTGTGTAGTAACCTCAAGGTTGTCTCTCAGTGCGATGTGAATAATGCGACGCTCATAGCCACTCATTGGAGCAAGAGAGACCTTACCAGTCTTCTTAGCACGAGCAGCAGCAGAGAGGGCCATCTCCTGAAGCTTATTGCGGCGGCGGCTCTTGTAGCTCTCAACATCAACAGATACTGGATAGTGGAAGTGAAGCTTAGCACTCATCAAAGAAGAGAGAACCATCTGAAGAGCCTCAAGCGTATTACCGTGACGACCAATAAGAATTGCAAGATCGCCGCCGGTTACGTCAAGAATAAGTTCTCCATCTTCACCGTCATACTCATCAATTGCACAGCTATTCTCACCAAAGAAGGAGAGAAGCTCTCTTAGATAAAAGACAGCGGTATCAGCAATCTTATTCATCTCAGCATCAGTAAGCTGAATTCCAGCTTCAAAATGCTCTCGAATTGAAACAAACTCGTCTTGTGAATCAACGACAGGAGACTCATTAAGAGCGTTTGGCTCAGAAACGAAAGTCTCATCCTCCATGTCGTCCTCCAGTCAATATAAAAAGTTTAACTATTAATCTACTGTAACAACTTCTGTAAACAAAAGTTATTTTGTTTAACCCCAGCTACTAAGCCTTTTTATGAGGGCGTGGCTTCTTTTCTTTTCTCACCACGTCAACCTCGATTGGCTTATTAGCCATCTGAGCCTCAGCCTTAAGTTTCTCTTTTTCCATAATGCGCTTGGTAATAAGCTGCTGCTGAGCAAGCTGCCAAATACCAGAAGTGACGTAGTAGAGAAGAACAGCTGCTGGCACAGTCCAACCAAACCAGAGCATCATGAGGGTCATCATGCCACCCATCATGTACTGCTGGGTACGCTGCTCACCAGAGCTTGTACGAGCATTTACTGCCATAGAAAGGAAGGTTGTAAGACCAAATAGAAGAACAAAAATTATGTAAGGGATAGCAGCAACAAGGCCATCAACAGCAAAAATGTCAGACGTTGCTCGTGCAATAGAAGGAAGAATGTTGTAGAAACGAGAATCTACTGGAACCATCTTTGCAACGGTAAAGAGTGCGATAAAGATAGGGGACTGCAGAAGCAGAGGAAGACAACCACCGAGTGGATTGAAGTTAATTTCTGCGTAAAGCTTACGCATTTCTTCGTTCTGTCTTACTGGATCATCAGCATAGCGCTCCTGGATTTCTTTGAGCTTTGGCTGAACAACGCTCATACGAGCCATAGAGGCCGTCTGCTTGTTGGTCATTGGAACCAGGATAATACGGATGATGATGGTAAGCAGGATAACTGCCATACCCCAGTCTCCCGAGAATGATTGAAGTCCCGCTAAGACTGTGTATAGAAAGTTAACAATCCAATCCCACATATTTCCTCCGGTGCGTTCCTTTACGGAACGGGATCGTATCCTCCCTTATGAAAAGGGTGACAGCGAGCAATACGCTTAAGAGCAAGCCAACTTCCCTTTTTAACACCATACTTTTGTATGGCCTGAACTGCATATTCGGAGCAAGTGGGCCGATAAATACAGTGAGGCTTAAAAAGGGGAGAAATGTTTCTTTGATAGAAACGAATAGCACCTAGGAACAAGTTTGCGAAAAAAGAATCTTGTCTTTTCTCGCTCATTTGACCCCTGTCTTTCTTAACAAAGCATCCAAAGAAACGCTTATATCAGCAGGATTAGTGCTGTGTGTATCTTTAGTCGCAAAGAGAATAATGCCGTATCCCTCAACAGGTAAACCGCTCTTTCGAGCTGCTTCGCGCAGAACGCGTTTACACCTGTTTCTAAATACGGCGTTACCTAATCTTTTTGGAGCTACAAAGGCTACCTCGGAAGGATGTGCCTCAGTGGATGGTGCTACTCGTATACGAAGAACAGAACTTTGAGCCCTCTTCCCCGCAGAGAAGACCCTTTCAAACTCTGAACGAGATTTAATGGTCTTCACAGAAACATTCCTTAGACGGTGAGGCGCTTACGGCCCTTAAGGCGGCGACGAGCGAGAACGGCACGACCATTCTTAGTTGCCATACGTGCACGGAAACCGTGGGTAGTTGCGCGCTTGCGCTTATTTGGCTGGTAGGTACGCTTCATAGCTATTTCCTCCCGAACGGGTACAGTATCGATTAAAAAGCCTACAGATTGTACTCGCGTTTATGGGTACCTGTCAAATTTTTTACGCAAATACCTCAACTTTTTCTCTTTTTTATTCAAAAAACCTAGCGAGAAAACCTTTCATTTTGAAAATTTCACTTGTGATAAGTGAAGAAATTTGTTGAAAGGAATATTTCTATAAGCTGAAATATGTTCGTTAAATGCTACTATTATTCAGTACGTCTTTCACAAAGATATAAAGTTATCTACAGATGTTTAACACTTGTTGAAAACTTTCATTCATCGTGAAAGAAAACGAAAAGTTTTCTTCATTTGTTTAACAATTGTTGAAAAGGGGGTGTCATGGCAAGAGATTTCTTTCCTTTTGTTGAGGAAAACACAAACCAGAATGAAAAAGACGCTGGTTCTGATAATTCTCTCACCGTCCGTTATGCTGCACGTATTGCAGTGTATGACGATAAAGCCGCAGCACCTCGTGTTGTTCTCGTAGAACCAAAAGACGTTCGATCTTATCTTGATGAAATTGCAGCTACCGTTAACCAGCTTGCTCACGAGCAGGGTGGAAAAATTCCTTTTATGGTTATGCGTGAAATTGTGGAAAATTTCATTCACGCTCAATTTGTAGCGCCTACAATTTCAATCATGGATAACGGAAATACCATTAGGTTTTCAGACCAGGGACCTGGTATTAAAGAAAAAAATCGGGCTCTTGAGTTTGGTACTTCTTCTGCAACAGAAGAGATGAAATCGTTTATTAGAGGCGTTGGTTTTGGCCTTCCTTATGCTCAACAATACATGGTTGAGAAGGGCGGAAGTCTTACCCTCGAAGACAATATCTCTGGCGGAACCATTGTTACCTTGTCAACACGCCGCTCTAAAGGTGCGCACATTCAGACGCTTCCAACTCAAGAAGAAACTGAAGAATTACCTGTAAATCAGAACCAACAGACAGTTTTACGTGATCTACAAGCAGTATCTCATCAGACAGCTGCACAGCTTCCTAATCTGGTACTTACAGATCGAGCAAAACAAGTTCTTCAATACCTTTCTGAACATGAATGGGTTGGAGCAACAGAGTTAACAAGTACCTATGGACTTTCAACACCAACGTGGTCAAGAGAATTAAAATCACTGGTAAACATAGGAATAATCGGAAAAGTTGGGCAGAAATATAAGCTCACTACTATTGGAGAAACTCTCCTTTCATAGAGTTTCTCAACATTATTCGCTGAAAGTTATCAACATTCCTCTATACTAGGTGTCCCAATTTTCAACATTTTGATTGGACACGTATGGATGCATCAATTGATTCAGACGCAGTAGCTCTGTGGCAAGACGCAATTGACCTCTTGGTTGAAGAAAATCAGCCAGAGGCTTTTATCGCTATGTTGAGAACCTGCACTCCAATTAAAGTTGAAGATAACGCACTGTGTGCTGAAACACCAATGCGCTTGGCATATAACCGTATCCTTAAAAATCTACCGATTGTTGAGAGATGCCTTTCAGCAGCAGCCTTTGAAGACATTATTTTGAGCCTTACTCTTACAAAGTCTTCTACCCCTGTTACCACTACTTCCACAATGACTCCTCAAGAGTTCAATGCTTGGAAGCAAACAACTGCTCCTATACGAGCAGTTGTTCCAGACCAGATTCAAGATTTTGAATCCCAGGAGCAAAGCCTTGAAGAATTAAAACAACAGACCTTAAAACGTCGTAAGAGTAATCCTCTTTATGAAGAGACATCTTTCAACTCAAACCTCACCTTTGATCGCTTTGTTGTTGGTGACGAGAATGAGCTTGCCCATCAGCATGCATTAAATGTTGCAAATGACGCAAAAGGTAAGGCAAACCCGCTGTTTATTTACGGTGCAAGTGGTCTTGGAAAAACTCACCTTTTACGCGCGGTTCAAAACTACATCAACTCTGAAGATATCGAACGCGTTTGTGTTTACAAAGATGCAGATGCCTTTGTTGATGACTACGTAAATGCAGTTCGTAAAAACGCGTCAGGAAACGCGGCAACAGAGCTTAGTAATAACTACCAAAACATTGATGTTCTTATCATCGATGATGTCCAAAAACTTGCTGGCAAAGCAGGTACTATTAACTTCTTCTTCAATATTTTTAACTCTCTTATTGATAGAGGTAAGCAAATTATTCTTGCCGCAGATAGAACACCTGCTCAGCTTGGTATGGGATCTGACGGCTTTGATGATCGTATTACTTCTCGTATGAGTGGTGGCATCGTTATTGGTATTGAGTCTCCAAGCTACGAGATGAAACTCAATCTTATTCATGTCTTCTGCGACCGAGCTTTTAAAGAGAGAAATTCTTCTCTTACTGCAGATGATTTACCAGAGGACATCCGTCGCTACATGGCTGACAAAGCCGGTCAAAGTATTAGAACACTTGAAGGCTTCTGTAATCGTTGTGTAACTGGTCAGATTAAGGCAAAAGAATCTGGCACAAATATTAAACAGGAAGAAATCGATAAGATTGCAGACACGCTCTGGCGCCGCGTTTCAAAGACCGTAAATATCGAGAAGGTCCAAGAAGTTGTAGAAAATATCTATGGCATTAGTCATCGAGATATTGTTGGTAACAAGAGAAATAAAGAGATTGCAGAACCTCGTCACGTTGCAATTTATCTTGCTCACGACCTTTGCCAATACACACTGGTAAATATTGGTAAGCATTTTGGTGGAAGAAAACACGCAACTATTTTGCACAGCATTGAGGTAATAGAAGAGAGAATTAAAGAAGATAAAAGTTTCTATGATCAAATTTCTCAACTAAAGAAGACTATCCTTGAACAAAGTTAGTGTTTAAAACCTGTTAGTAAGATGTTAATTGGTGAAGAGAAGTAATGGTTTGTTGTTGAGAGTTTAAGAGGGAGAGTTTTACTTTGTTTATGAATGTCAAAAATAAGCAAACAAATCTGACCTCTAGAAATATATTTCTACCTCTAGAAATGTAAAGCTTTCTTCTTTTCAACATAGCTTATTATTACTACGATATTTTTATTCTTATCTAAGAAATAATAGAAAGGGTCGTCATGAAATTTACCGTAAGTCAATCCGCTCTCCAGACGGCACTTGATATTGTTTCTAAGGGTATTGGTTCTAATACAACACTTCCTATTCTCTCTGGTATTTACCTCAAAGCATTTAATGGCATGCTTGAGTTACAATCCAGCGACTTAACTATTTCTATTAAGCATCAAATTGCAGCAAACGTAGAAGAAGAAGGAGAAACAGTTGTTTCTGGAAAGGTTATCCAGAACATTGTTAAAAATCTTCCTGATGCTGCAATTACTTTTGAAGGTGGAGAGCGCACACTTTCTGTAACATGTCAGCGTTCTTCTTTTAGACTTAATACTCTTTCTGCTCACGACTGGGCTCAATTCCCAGAGTTTGATCTTGAGAAAACCTGTGAGCTCCCAAGCCAGCTTCTATCAACTATGGTTGATAAAGTGTATCGAGTAACTTCTAAGGAAGCTTCTCGTCCTATTCTTCAGGGAATTTCTCTTACTGTTGAGGACAACACTATTCGTCTTGTTGCTACTGACTCATTCCGTCTTGCCGTTTGTGATTCCAACACAGATACTCCAGCAGGTGAGTCTTTTACTGCAATTATCTCTGGTGAAGTGTTCCATGACGTTCTTTCCATGCGTAGCATGACTGAGAAGGTTTTGATTGGTACTACAGATAACCAGGTAGTCTTCCAGTTTGGAAATACCACTCACATTTCTCGTAAGATTGAAGGTCACTTCCCAGACTATAAGCAGCTACTTCCAACATCTTGTACCGCCTCTGTTGATATTAACGTTGAAGATTTCTCTGCAGCCCTGAAGCGTGTCTCTGTTATTGCACTCGCAAATCCTTCAGTTCGTTTTGATGTTGACGCCGATGGTAAAGAAGTTAAGCTCTCTGCATCCTCACCAGATCAGGGTGAGTCTTCCGAGCACATTGAAGCTCAAATTGAGGGAGATTCTCTTTCAATTGCTTTGAATTATCACTATGTCTTTGATTGTGTAAATGCTGCTCCTTCTAAGGATCTTCTGCGCCTCGAGCTACAAGGTCCTTCTCAGCCAGCTATTTTCAAATCAAACGGCAAGGTTAACTACTTGTATCTTCTGATGCCTGTTCGCCTCTAATTTGATAGGGGTTGTGTGGGACTTAAAGTTGAACATGTTTCGCTGTATAACTTTCGTTGTTTTTCTTCGAAAGAGATAGATTTATCTGCACAAACTACTATTTTTGTAGGAAAGAACGCTGCAGGTAAGACAAATACTGTTGAAGCACTACAACTCCTTACTGCTGGATATTCATTTAGAAAGCCCACACCATCACAGCTCCTTCTTACAGATACTTCTGAGGCAAAGATAGAGATTTCTCTTACAGGAGATGGAAGAAAGCTAGAAAATACCTGCACCATTACAGAACGGCGCCGTCAATTTTTAAAGAATGGTAAGAAATGTCAGGCTGCAGATATTTCTGGAACACTGATGTCGGTACTTTTTAATCCCGATGACCTTTCAATGATTAAAGGTGGCGCATCGTATCGCCGAGAAGAATTTGATGACTTTGGCCGCCAGGCAAATAAAAGCTACTTCAAGGTCTTCTCGGCATATACCAAGACAGTTGAGCAAAGAAATAAGCTGCTTAAATCTGATTGGCCAGATGAAAACTTGCTTGATGCTTGGGATCTTTCACTTGCAAGAGGAGGGGCTACGCTTCTTCATGCACGAATTCATTTGTTTGATCGTCTGGCAAAGAAGACATGTGAGATCTACCAGGAACTCTCTGGTGGAGAACACCTAGAAATGAACTATATTTCTTCAATTGGAGAGGTATCTCTTGAGGCCACTAGAGAAGAAATTACTGATCAATTCTTGAAGGCTTTAAGTGAAGCTCGCACGGATGATATTCGTCGTCAGCAAAGTACAAAAGGACCTCATCGAGACGACGTTGAGTTTTTAATTGAGGGCAAAGATGCTAGAAATTTTGGTTCTCAAGGCCAAATTAGAACTGTCGTTTTAGCACTTAAGATGGCAGAAGTTCTCCTTTCAGAAGAAATACTTGGCGAGAAACCCTTGCTGCTTTTAGATGATGTTATGAGTGAGCTTGATGAAGACCGCAGAAAAGCCATCATGGAATTTGCATTCCATGACATTCAAACGGTAATTACCACTACAAACCTTGGGTATTTCTCTGAAGAGGTTTTAGAAAAAGCGCAGATAGTTAGGTTTAGCGATGAATAATCAACAAGAAACACCTGCGCGCGGTGGCAATGAAAATGCAAAAGATTTAATGAGTTCTCTGCTTGGAACCTTCAAAGATTCTAAGAGCATGTCAAAAAATCGTCGTGCCTATCTTGCGTGGGTTGAAGCAAATGGTGAAAGAGAGACAGAACATACAACCGGCGTATTTGTTAGAGAAGTTGCTGGTAGAGAGTACCCTGTACTTACTGTCTATGTAGACAATCGTATGTGTATGATTGATTTTCTTGCACAGAGAGAAATTTATAGAGCCAGGCTCTCAGAGCAAGGCCTGGAGTTCTCAGACCTTGAATTTAAGCTGGACAAATACAATAGACATGCTGATAAAGAAGCCAACTCATCAGAAAAGCAAGCACAGGGCCAAAAAGAAGAGAAAAAAGATCTTCCAGAACTCACACCAGAAGAGAAATTACAAATTTCTGAGTTAGTTTCTGGACTTTCTGAGCCACTTAAGTCAACGGCTTATAAAGCGATTGAAGCAAGTTTTAGACAAAAAAAGAGTCTTTAGTCTAATCTGTCACTAATCTGTCCTTAAATCTCTTTACAGAGCCTCTCAGATACCAAATATTACTTTTTAAACAATGAAATTTCTCTGTGCCGAGTTGATTTTGGCGATTTCATAGTAAAATACCTATATCATTCCGCTCACAATTGAAGAGAGGACTTACGTGGCAAAAGAAAATAAGTATGACGGTACAGAGATTAAGATCCTTGAAGGCCTTGAGGCTGTTCGTAAGCGTCCAGGTATGTATATTGGTACAACTTCAGCTTCTGGTCTGCATCACCTTGTTTGGGAGATTGTAGATAACTCAGTCGATGAGGCAATGGCTGGTTATTGCTCCAAAATTAAGGTAACCGTTCATCCAGATAACTCTATTTCTGTTGAAGATAATGGTCGTGGTATTCCTGTAGACCTTCATCCACAGAAAAAGATCCCAACTCTTGAGGTTGTTCTTACTATCCTTCACGCAGGTGGTAAGTTTGATAACAACGCTTATAAAGTCTCCGGTGGCCTTCACGGCGTTGGCGTTTCTGTTGTAAACGCTCTTTCAAAGAAACTTGTTGCGCAGGTTAAGCGTGATGGCAAAATCTACGAGATGGTCTTTGAGCGCGGTAAAACCGTTCAGAAGATGAAGGAAATTGGTACTTCAAAATCTAACGGTACTACCATTACTTTCTGGCCAGACGACATGATCTTTGAGACCACTACGTATAACTTTGACACACTTCGTGACCGTCTCCAGGAAACCGCATTCCTTAACAAGAACCTTAAAATTACTCTTGTTGATGAGCGTGAGCTCACTCCTCGTCAGGTTGATTTCCAGTATGCTGGCGGCATCATCGATTTTGTTAAGTACCTTAATGACGAGAAAACCGTTTTACCAGGACTTTCTCGCCCTATCTATATTGAAGGTAAGTCAGACCCTGACGCTCCAATGTCTCAGATGGGTGAGGTAGAGGTTGCTATTCAGTGGAATACTGACTTCAGTGACAGAACTCTTTCTTTTGCAAACGACATTTTCACTGAGGAAGGCGGAATGCACCTCGAGGGCTTCCGTACTGCTCTTACTAAAGTAGTAAATGATTACGGCACTAGGCAGGGAATTCTTAAAGAGAAAGACCCTAAGCTTGAGGGCGGCGATATTCGCGAGGGCTTAACTGCTGTTATTTCAGTTAAGCTGCCAGATCCTCAGTTTGAAGGACAGACAAAGGCAAAGCTTGGTAGTTCTTACATGAGAACTCTTACCAACAAGATTGTCACTCAGGGTCTCTCAGAGTACCTGGAAGAGCATCCAAATCAGGCAAAAGAGATTCTCAAGAAAGCATCTCAGGCTGCAAAAGGCCGTCTTGCGGCTCGTAAAGCTCGTGAAGCAACACGTCGTAAGGGACTTCTTGAGTCAGCTGCTCTTCCTGGAAAGCTTGCAGACTGCTCCGTTCGCGATGCAGAGATGACTGAGCTCTTCATCGTCGAGGGTGACTCCGCAGGTGGTTCTGCAAAGATGGCACGTGACCGTTCTATCCAGGCAGTTCTTCCACTTCGCGGAAAGATTTTGAACGTTGAGCGCGTACAGGCTCACCGCGCACTTTCTTCTGACACTATTACTTCGCTGATTACCGCTATTGGTACTGGTGTTGGAGATGAATTTAATATTGAGAAGGCCCGTTATCACAAGATTGTTATCATGACCGATGCTGATGTTGACGGCTCTCACATTAGAATTCTTCTGCTTACCTTCTTCTATCGTTACATGAAGCCAATGATTGACGCAGGTTATATCTACGTTGCTCAGCCTCCTCTGTATCAGATTAAGCCAAAGGGTAAAAAGAACGGTAAATACATCTATACCGATGAAGAACTTGCTCTAGAGACAAAGAAGTTTGAGGACAACACCAAGTTCACCATTCAGCGTTATAAGGGTCTTGGTGAGATGGACCCAGAGCAGCTTTGGGCAACCACTATGGAGCCAAAGAACCGTATTCTTCTTAAAGTAACCATCGATGATGCTCTTGCAGCTGATCGTGCAGTTTCTGACCTTATGGGCAACCAGGTTGAGAAGCGTAAAGACTTCATCCAAACACACGCAAAAGACGTCCGCTTCCTGGACATTTAATGGTTTCTCGCTAAATCATTAGACAGAAAATGAAAGGGTAACTTGTGGCAGACGATAAAAATATGAATGATGATCTTTTTGGTGCAGACGAGGATCAAGACCTTGATGCACAAAACGATATGGATGAAGAATACGAAGATGACGAGGTTGAAGAAGACTCTGACGAGTTTGACCCAGAGACTGGGGAAAATCTAATAACGGGAGAAACTTCACATATTATCTCTGATGAAGCTGGTACTCGTCTTGACCTCTCAGACATTCACGGTGGCACGCTTAAGCCAACCGATTTGTCCTCAGAGATGAAGACTTCCTTCCTCGAGTATTCCATGTCCGTTATTGTTGCTCGTGCACTTCCAGATGTTCGAGACGGCCTTAAGCCTGTTCACCGCCGTATTTTGTACGCAATGAGCGAGGCTGGCATTACGCCAAACCGTCCACATAAGAAGTCTGCATGGGCAGTCGGTGAAGTCATGGGTAAGTACCACCCACACGGTGACTTCGCTATTTATGACTCCATGGTCCGTATGTCTCAGGATTTCTCGATGAGACTTCCTCTGATTGATGGTCACGGAAACTTTGGTTCTATCGACGGTGATCCACCAGCAGCAATGCGTTATACCGAGGCACGTCTAACCAGAAGTGCTATGGAGATGCTGGCAGAGCTTAACAAAAACACCGTTGATCTTCAGTCAAACTATGATGAGTCTCTGACAGAGCCAGCTGTTCTTCCTGCTCGTTTCCCAAATCTTTTGGTTAACGGTTCTTCAGGTATTGCAGTTGGTATGGCTACCAACATTCCTCCTCACAACCTTGGTGAGGCTACTAACGCTGTCTGCATGATGATTGAGAACCCTGACGTTACCACTGAGGAGCTCATGACCGTTCTACCTGGTCCTGACTTCCCAACAGGCGGCATCATCATGGGCACTCAGGGCATCAAGGATGCCTACGAAACTGGTCGCGGTTCTATTACTGTCCGCGCAAAGGTTCACGTTGAACAGGTCAAGAGTGGTCGCCAGCGCCTTGTTGTCACCGAGATTCCTTACCAGGTTAACAAAGGTCTTCTCCAGGAGAAGATTGCTCAGGCAGTCAACGAGAAGAAAATCGAAGGCATCTCTGACATGCGCGACGAGTCCAACCGTAAGGGTATGCGCATCGTCTTGGATCTCAAGCGTGATGCTGTTCCACAGGTTGTTCTGAATAACCTGTACAAGAAGACTCAGCTTCAGTCCAACTTTGGCATCATTGACCTGGCCTTGGTTGACGGTGTTCCTCGTACCCTTTCTCTTCGCGAGATTCTTCGTCACTACATTGATCACCAGATTGATGTTGTACGCCGTCGTACTGAGTTTGATCTGGATAAGGCACAGAAGCGTGTCCACATTTTGGAAGGGCTTCTGACCGCAGTTGATAACATCGACGAGATTGTCCACATCATCCGTAGCTCGCAGGATGATGCTGAGGCAAAGAAGCGCATGAACGAGCGTTTTGGCCTGGATGAGATTCAGGGCGAGGCAATCCTTCAGATGCGTCTGCGCCGCCTCACCGGTCTTGCTCGCCAGGATCTTGTTGATGAGATTTCCCAGCTCAGACTTGATATTGCCTACTACGAGGATCTTCTCGCTCACGAGGAAAAGATTCTGGCTGTTATTGCTGATGAGCTCCGTGAGATTTCCAACCGTTACGCTGACAAGCGTCGTACGCAAATCTCCGACCAGGACATTCAGAACTTGGACGTCGAGGATCTTATCGCCGAAGAGGATATGGTTGTTACCGTTACTCATGCAGGTTACGTAAAGCGCGTTCCTGTTGAGATTTATCGCTCTCAGAAGCGCGGCGGCAAGGGTGTTCAGGGCGTCTCTCTCAAAGAGAACGATTTTGTCGAGAACCTCTTTGTTGCTTCTACCCACGATTACGTGCTGTTCTTTACCAACTTTGGTAAGGTGTACCGCCTCAAGGTCCACGAGCTTCCTGTTGGTAGTAGAACTACAAAGGGTAGCGCCATCATCAATGTCATCGAGACACTTGCAGAGGGCGAGAAGGTCAAGGCGGTTATTACTACCCGCGACTTCCCAGAAGACAACTACCTGATGTTTGCTACTAAGCAGGGTATGGTTAAGAAGACTGCAATGTCTGAGTACGACCGTACACGCAAGGACGGCCTCATTGCAATCAACCTCAAGGACGGCGACGAGCTTGTTAACGTCCGTCGCGTTCACCCAGGTGACAAGGTTGTTCTGTGCTCCTCTGACGGCAAGGCAATCCTGTTTGACGAGGCTGAGGCAAGAAGCATGGGCCGTGGCACCTCAGGCGTCCGTGGTATTACGCTCAAGGGCGACGCAACTATGCTTGGCATGGAGATTACCAACGGCAATGGCGACCTCTTCGTTATTACCGAGAAGGGCTACGGAAAGCGCACTGCAATTTCTGAGTACCCAGTCCATAAGCGTGGTGGCCAGGGCGTCTTTACCATCACAATGACGGAGAAGAAGGGTAACCTGGTTGCCTGTCGCGTTGTTGGTCCTCAGCACGAGATTATGATCATGTCCGAAGAGGGTGTTGTAATCCGCGTCAAGGCTGGCGATATCTCCAAGCTGGGCCGCTCTACGCAGGGCGTCAAGGTTATGAACCTCTCTGGTAGCGACGTTGTTTCTGCAGTTGCTCGTATGGTTGCCAACAAAAAGAAGGCTCCTAAGCACGCAGAAAACCAAGGTATGCTTGATCTAATGGCAGCAGGCGCTCGTGATGCTGACGAGGCAGAGTCTGTTGACCTTGGAGATGAAGAGGAAGTACTGGACGATTCACTGCTGGATGATGACGAATAAGCATTTCAGCTATACGTAATTTGAAGAGCTCAAGGGGTAATTCCCTTGGGCTCTTTTCGTTTACCGAGAAAATCAGCGCGCTAACGGTAATGATTTTTATATAAAAGATAAGTCAGTTGTCCTTTTTCCCTAGGCTAAAGTTGGGAACGACTAGCGTCTATTTGCACGTCATAGTCTTTTGGAATCTACGGAGAGAGAACAATGGCCAGACTTCACGTTATGGAGCTTAGCCACGCACAGACCGTAATGGACGATTTGCGAGATGCTCTTGAGCGTCGCCTCTCGGTGAGTTCAATTGTGCCTTGCCCTGTCGAATTTACTGCTGCGCTGGTAAGACTCTGTGCAACTCAGAGCTGTGGAAAATGTACCCCTTGTAGAATTGGTCTCAGCGCCCTTAGTAATCTGCTTGAAGACGTACTTGAGAATAGAGCAACTGAGTACACGCTTGATCTGCTTGAACGAACAGCCAAAACTACCTATCTCTCAAGCGACTGTGCAATTGGCTACGAAGCAGGAGAGATGGTGCTTACCGCACTTTCTGGCTTTAGGGATGATTTTGAACAACACGTTAAAAAGCACTCATGTGGCTACGATGTGCAGGGAGAAGTTCCGTGTGTGCGCGGATGTCCTGCTCACGTTGATATCCCAGCGTACATTTCCTTGGTAGAAGAGGGTCGTTACACCGACGCCATTAAGGTTGTCAGGAAAGACAACCCGTTGCCGCTGGTTTGCGGTCTTGTTTGCGAGCATCCTTGTGAGATGCACTGCCGTCGAGCCATGGTAGACAATCCTCTTAACATCCTGGCTCTTAAGCGCTATGCAGCTGAGCACGTGGAAGAGGCCTATACTCCTCAGTGCTTCCCGGCAACTGGAAAGAAAGTTGCTGTAATTGGCGGAGGTCCTGCAGGTCTTTCTTGTGCCTATTACCTGGCAACTATGGGACACAGCGTAAAGATCTTTGAGGCGAGAAAACACTTGGGCGGCATGCTTCGCTACGGAATCCCAAATTATCGCCTCCCTCGTGAACGCCTGCAATCAGAGATCGACTGGCTCCTTTCTGCAGGTATTGAAGTTGAACTTGAACACTCCGTCTCAGGAGAAGAACTTCAAGAGCTCCGAAAAACATACGACTCCGTTTTTGTAGGCATTGGCGCGCACACCGATAAAAAACTTGGTCTTGAGGGAGAAGATCTTAATGGTGTCGAATCCGCAGTTCAACTCCTACGAGCGGTAGGGGACTACGACATTCCAGATCTTTCTGGTCAGGAAATTGTGGTCATTGGTGGCGGAAACGTTGCCATGGACGTCGCTCGTACCAGTGTCAGGCTAGGCGCCAAGAAAGTTTCTATTGTTTACCGCAGGCGAACTGCAGACATGACCGCACAAGATGCAGAAATCGCAGGAGCCCAGGCAGAAGGCTGCGAGATTTTAGAGCTTACTTCTCCACTCTCTATCGTTTCTGATGGAGCTGGAAACGTGAGCGGTCTTCTCGTCCAACCGCAGATAATTGGTACTCCTAAGTGGGGACGTCCTGCTCCTCGCTCGTCGCAGGAGGAAACAAGAGTTGTTCCTTGTAACAAAGTATTTGTTGCTATTGGACAAGACATTGAATATCAGAGCTTTGAGGCAATTGGCATTCCCGTACAGAAAAACAGAATTGTGACAGCGTCGGATGGTTCCATTGAGGGCTTCCCGGGTGTGTTTTCGGGCGGAGATTGTAAGTCTGGACCTTCTACGGTCATCAAAGCCATCGAGGCAGGTAAAGTTGCTGCCGCAAACATTGACCGTTCACTTGGGTGCGATCACAAAGTCACGCTTAACGTGGAGCTTCCATCGCTGAAGATTAAGGGTCTCAGGCGGTGCGGCCGTTGCGAGATGAAAGAAAGAGAATCTTCCGAGCGCATTCACGACTGGAATTTGGTTGAGATTGGACTGACAGAAGAAGAGGCTCATCAAGAAGCGTCTCGTTGTCTGCGTTGTGACCATTTTGGCTACGGTGCCTTCAGAGGGGGAAGGAATCACCAATGGTAAACCTCATAATTGATGACTTTGAACTCTCTGTTCCTGAAAACACAACCATTTTGGATGCCGCTCGTTCTGTTGGACTTGCAATCCCTACCTTGTGCTTTCTTAAGGACATTAACGAGGTGGGCGGTTGTCGTGTTTGTGCGGTTGAGGTAGAAGGCGTAGACCACCTTGTGGCATCTTGTACCACGGTTGTTGCCGAAGGCATGGTAGTAAAAACAAATAGTGCAAAGGCGCGAGAAGTTCGCAGGACAAACGTGCAGCTTCTGCTTTCTCAACACGACTCTGAATGTACCAGTTGTGTGCGTTCACAGAACTGCTCGTTGCAGTCACTTGCTAATGACCTGGGAATTTACTCAAAACCATACGAGAAAAACCTTCCCAATGAAGAATGGAATACGGCATTTCCGCTGATTCGCGACAACAACAAGTGTATTAAATGCCTTAGATGCATCCAGGTATGCGAGAAAGTCCAGACACTTGGCGTTTGGGACATCTCTAATAGAACTATCCATGCATCCATTAACGTTCGAGGTAAAAAGACCATTCAAGAGTCAGACTGCGTTATCTGCGGTCAGTGTGTGGTGAACTGTCCAACGGGCGCGCTGAGAGAACGCGATGATACCGAGCGCGAGCTTAAGGCAATCGATGATCCGCAGAAAATCACGCTCATCCAAATTGCTCCATCGGTGCGTACCTCATGGGGAGAAGAACTTGGCTTACCGCGAGAAAAGGCAACGGTAGAGCGCCTGGCAGCCTGCCTAAGAAAAATTGGTTTTGATTACATTTTTGATACCGATTTTGCGGCGGACCTTACCATCATGGAGGAAGCAACCGAGCTCATCCATATGCTATCCGACGGCAAAGAGCACAAGTTTCCACTCTTTACCTCGTGCTGCCCTGGTTGGGTAAGATTTGTGAAGGCTCGCTATCCAGAGTTTTTGCCACAGCTCTCCTCCGCTAAGTCTCCGCAGCAAATGTTTGGTGCTATTGCAAAAAGCTACTATGCGGAAGCCCTGGCAGTTGACTCAAAAGATATTTACTCGGTTTCTGCGATGCCCTGCATTGCAAAGAAAGAAGAAGCCGCATACCCGTCAATGAACAGCGCAAACGGAGAAGACCAGGATGTCGATACTGTTCTTACGGTCAGAGAACTTTGTCGCATGATCAAAGCCGCTCACATTGACGTGACACAAATTGCAGAAGAACCGCTTGATACACCTCTAGGTTTTGGATCTGGTGCGGGCACCATCTTTGGCACTACAGGCGGCGTTATGGAGGCGGCGCTTCGAAGCGCATATAACTTCATTACCAGAGAAAATCCCAGCGTAGACACATTTGAAGTCATCCGTGGCGAGAAGGGCTGGCGAGAAGCAACCTTTAATCTACCTGGTAAGAAGCTCAACGTTGCTATTGCTCACGGATTGAAGAATGCCTCAGAGCTACTCGAAGCAATTTCAGCAGGAACCGCATCATACGATTTTGTTGAGGTAATGGCTTGTCCTGGTGGATGTGTTGGTGGAGGCGGACAGCCCATTCACGACGGCATTAACAGTGTTCCAGACAGAATGGGAGTTTTGCGTGCTTTAGACAAAGACGCACAGGTACGTTTCTGTCACGAGAATCCCATGATTATTGCCTGCTACGACAACTACCTTGGGGAGCGAGGCTCTAAGCGCGCACACGAGTTGCTCCACACTGACCATACGGCATGGAGTTTGGTGTAGAGAAAAAAAGAAAAGTTCGCAAAGCGCCCTGAGTAAAAAACGCTGCGTAGTTCAAGAAAGATTTGATTAAGAGAAATCCTCAGGAGAGATATCCTCAATAAACTGACGGAACTCCTCAAGTTCTTGGGCCTGAACGTCCTTCTCGACATCAGTAAAATCTGGAGCAGCAGCAATTTCCAGAACGCTCTCGTCAGCAAAGATGGGAGCGTTTGTTCTTACTGCCAGCGCAATTGCGTCTGACGGACGAGCGTCCACGTAAATATGCTCTCCCTCTTTAGAGATGAGCTCAATTTGCGAGAAGAACGTGGTGCCGCGGACGCCTACAATGCGCACGCTCTTAATATCTGCGTCCAGAGAATCAAGAACAGAGCGGAGAAGATCGTGTGTGAGTGGTCTCTGGGTAGACTCTTGGTCTATGCCAAGACTAATAGCAGAGGCTTCAATGTTGCCAATCTTGATAGGTAGGCTGAGCGTGGAGACCCCGCGTGGATCATGAAGACGCAGGACAATAACGGAAGAGATAGGACCTCCTCCGACAACAACTGTCTGTATGTCCATACGTTTTAGTGACACAAAAACTCCAAAAAGTACGCTATTTATCAATCTTTGGGCAGATAGCCTACGACTCTCTGTTTTCACTTCATACCCAATTTCAAGAAACTTTAAAACAAAACAAAAAAAGTGTTGACCTACGAGAAGTATGGAGGTATTATTTTTCCCTGCGTTGGGCCTGTAGCTCAGTTGGTCAGAGCGTCCGGCTGATAACCGGGAGGTCACAAGTTCAAACCTTGTCAGGCCCACCACTTTATGTGACAATAGTCACCCCAACGTTAGCCGAGTCGCCGTTGGGGTGATTATTAAAACCTTCTGGGCCCAACCAGAAGTCAGTACGGGGAATTAGCTCAGCTGGGAGAGCGCGGGCTTTGCAAGCCTGAGGTCAGGGGTTCGATCCCCCTATTCTCCACCAAATGTTCAAGGCCAGGGATTTTGTCCCTGGCCTTTTTGCTTAGATATGCAAAAACATACCGATAGCCGCCAATATCAGCCACTTATCGAATAGTTGAAATATTTTCGAAAAAGTTTGAGTACGATTTACACAGGAGTATGTTCTTTTCATTGGAGCTGTGGGTGACCACAAGGAGAGAAAAGAGTTCTTATGTCAAACCTTACTCGTCGTAACTTTTTTGGAGTCAGCGCAGTTGTAGCAGGCCTGGGTATCACTGCCTGCAAAAAGTCCGATTCTGATGCTGGCGAGAAAAAAGAATCTGACACCAACTCTACAGATGCGGTTGGAGCACCAGAAGAGCTGGTAAAGGCAGCAAAAGAAGAGGGTAAGCTGATTGTTTACGGCTCTTGTGAGGAAGAGTATATAAACGCAGTTTGCGCCAATTTCAAGAGTCTATATGGCATTGATGTTCAGGCACAGCGTCTCTCAACCGGAGAAGTTGCTGCAAAGATTGAGGAAGAGAACGGTCATCCATCAGCAGATGTTTGGTTCGGCGGCACAACCGATCCTTACAATGTCACCTCCTCAAAGGGTCTTCTTGAGCAGTACGAGCCAAAGAATGCGTCTCACCTTATTTCCGACAAGTTCAAGAGTACAAATAAGGACTGGTACGGAATTTATAAGGGCATCCTGGGCATTCTGTACGATAAGGAAGAGCTACAGCGTCTTAAGCTTGACGTGCCTCAGGACTACAAGGATCTTATCGATCCTAAATATAAGGGTCTTATCTGGTCTTCTAACTACAACACCGCTGGTACTGCAAAGCTGATTATCAATACCGTTATTCAGAAGTACGGTCACGATCAGGGCATTCAGTATCTTGTTGACCTTGATAAGAACATTGCTCAGTACACCAAGAGTGGCTCTGGTCCTTCCAAGGCTATTGGAGCCGGTGAGTGCACCATCGGAATTGGTATGCTCCACGATGGTATTTATCAGATTGTTGACCAAGAGCATGAAAACGTTGGTCTTCAGATTCCAAGCTCTGGCGCATCATACGAGGTTGGTGCAACCGCAATCTTCAAGGGTGCCGCACATCCAAACGCAGCTAAGCTCTGGATTGAATATGCACTGTCTCCAGCCTGCGTCGATCTTGCTCAGAAGAATGGTTCTTACCAGTTCTTGGTACTTGATAATGCAAAGCAGCCAGAGATTGCTACCGAGTACGGTCTTGATCCAAATAACGTTATGGACTACAACTTCGAGGATGCTAAGAAAAATACTGAGCAGTATGTCAAGGACGTTATGCAGGCACTTGGTGGCGGAGACAGCCGCTTCAAGACGGAGTAAAACCAACGCAAGCAAGCAAACAATGCTGTTGCTCAAGATCTGAGTGGCAGATTATACTGGGTAGGCAGAGATCTGCCTACCCAGTTCCACATAGAGCTTTGCGTATAGGTTTAGTGTTTCAGAGTTAGGACCAGCATGGCAAAATCCCAGAGCGCTCAACTTGAGCGAAAAAAGCTCCTTGGCGATCCAATTTTGATAACGACCATTGTCGTTCTTATCGCCTTCTTAACCCTTTTTATTTTGTATCCACTTGCCATTCTTATGGTTGACTCTGTAGTCTCCGATAACGGAGTTACCTTTGATGTCTTTACTCGTATCTTGGCCATGCCATCCTTTAGCCATGCAATTACCAACACCCTCAGAGTTGGTTTTGCGGTAGGCATTTTATCAGCGATTATTGGCCTTCTTTTTGCCTATGTTGAAGTGTACGTAAAGCTTCGTACAAAGTTTATGACAGGCCTTTTCCGTGTGGTATCCATGCTTCCTGTTGTTTCTCCGCCTTTTGTACTGTCCCTTTCCATGATTATGATGTTTGGCAAGAAAGGCCTGATTACCCGCGGTCTTTTGGGAATTTTTGACAACAACATCTACGGATTCTGGGGCATTTTTATTGTTCAGACCATGTCGTTTTTCCCTGTGTGTTACATGATGCTTAAGGGCCTGCTTAAAAACATTGACCCATCCCTTGAAGAAGCAGCACGTGACATGGGTGCAAGCCGCTGGAAAGTATTTACCAGCGTTACACTTCCTCTTATTTTGCCTGGCCTAGGCAATGCTTTTCTCGTCTCATTTATTGAGTCAATTGCAGACTTTGCTAACCCAATGATTATTGGTGGCTCCTACGATACCCTGGCAACAACTATCTACCTGCAGATTACAGGCGCGTACGACAAGCAAGGCGCGGCTGCTATGGCTGTTGTTCTTCTTTCCATTACGCTGCTCATGTTTGTTGTTCAGAAGTTTGTATTGGAAGCAAAGAGCACGTCGACACTTTCGGGTAAAGCAACGCGAGCTAGGATGCTTATTACAGACAATTCTGTTCGCATCCCACTTACCATTCTTTGCGCACTAGTCGCACTCTTTGTTATTGGCATGTACCTCTGCGTTCCTTATGGTTCATTTGTTCGTTCCTGGGGCTCTAATTACGAGTTAACTACCAAGTGGTTTGAGCAGGTATTTACCAAGTACCACGGTCTGCAGGCGTTTAGTGACTCGTTTATGCTCTCGCTTATTGCGGCACCAATCACTGCTCTGCTTTCGATGATCATTTCTTATCTGGTAGTAAAACGTCGCTTCCGTGGCCGTGGTTTTATCGAGGCTGTATCCATGCTTGCTATGGCAGTCCCTGGTACGGTTTTGGGCGTTGGCTATATTCGCGGTTTCTCAAGCGGTGTTATGCACACAGGATTTTTGCAAGGCCTGTATGGCACGGGACTTATCCTGATTATTGTCTTTGTCGTGCGTTCGCTTCCTACAGGAACACGCTCGGGCATCTCGGCACTTCGACAGATTGATAAATCAATTGAAGAGTCCGCATACGACATGGGCGCCGACAGCTTTACGGTGTTTATGACCGTTACACTGCCGCTAATTAAAGATTCGTTCTTGTCTGGCCTGGTAACAGCGTTTGTCCGCTCTATCACCGCAATTTCTGCAGTTATCCTCTTGGTCACACCAGAGTTCCTGCTCATCACCGTTCAGATTAATGAGTTTGCTGGTAAGGGTTCATATGGTATGGCCTGCGCCTTTGCAACAATTCTGATTGTTATTACCTATGGCTCGGTATTGCTTATGAATTGGGCCATCAAACACTTTGGCACCAGCCGAGCACTCAAGGAGGAGTAACACATGGCTACAGAGAAAAAAGGCGTTCGCCTTGAGCACATTTCCAAGATTTATCAGGATCAGAAGACTGGAAAAGACTTCTACGCAGTTCAAGACGCTAACATCACTATTGCTCCTGGCGAGTTTGTTACGCTGCTTGGCCCTTCTGGCTGCGGAAAGACCACTATTCTGCGTATGATTGCTGGTTTTGAGAGCCCTGATGAGGGAAAAATCTTCCTTGGCGATGAGCAGATTGATGAGCTTACTCCAAACAAGCGCGATACCGCCATGGTGTTCCAGAGCTATGCGCTACTTCCTCACTACAACATCTTCGATAACGTTGCCTACGGCCTTAAGCTGCGCAAGATGGACAAGAACGTAATTCGCGAGAAGGTCCTTCACATTCTTGATCTTGTTGGACTTGAGGGCATGGAAGAGCGCATGACCAACCAGCTTTCTGGTGGTCAGCAGCAGCGTGTTGCTTTGGCACGTGCTCTGGTTATTGAACCAAGCGTGCTCCTCTTTGACGAGCCTCTCTCAAACCTTGATGCGAAGCTCCGCGTTGACATGCGTAACGAGATCCGTCGTATCCAGCAGGAGGCCGGTATTACCGCCATCTACGTCACACATGACCAGTCAGAGGCAATGGCGCTTTCAGACAACATTATCATTATGAAAAAGGGTGTTGTGGACCAGGTTGGTGATCCTCAGACGGTTTACTACCACCCAGCAGACGAGTTTGTTGCAGACTTTATTGGTGAGTCAAACTTCCTGCATGCAACTATTGCAGACAAGCTTGATTCTGAGACTGCACTTTGCCGCTTTGAGGGCCATGAGTTTGAGGCCACCGGATGTTCTCACCTGGACAAGGGTAAGGAATGCTGCATTGTTCTTCGACCAGAGTCTGCACGCCTAGCTGACGAGGGAACACTTGCCTGTGAGGTAGTTCTTTCTCGATTCATGGGCCACTACCAGAACTATCACGTTATGGTAGGCGATACGCTCATTAAGATTACAGACTTCAATCCTCGCACGCACAAGATTTACAACGTTGGTGACCACGCCTTTGTTGACTTCACCAAAGATGAGGTCCACGTTCTGTAAGCGAGTAAGTTAAAGCGTTAGCGTTAGGCGAGAAGATCCGTTGGTCTTCTCGCCATTTTTGTTAGATGGTTGATTTGAGCCAGTTTAGTTTGCAGGTGAGCAGCTTGTGATCGGGCTCAAGCGAGGGATCCTTGATCCTTTTAAGGAGCATCTTGCAAGCGGCGTAGCCCTCTTCGTAGACAGGCTCGACAATGGTAGAAATACTTTTAGCAGGTAAATCGGTCCAATCGGTATTGTTGAATCCCAACAGGCCAACTTGCTTTGGAATTACTGTCTCGTAGGATTGCAAGGCATTATAGACACTTTTAAGAGCCCACTGATTTGGGACAAATACCAGCGTTTTCTTTGACGGAAGAATGTGGTTGTTAAGCCATTGCGTGATTTCAGGGATAGACAACGCGCTTTGCTCTATGGTGAGACGCTCATAAGGTTTACTTGAGGCCTCTAGAGCATCGGTGAAGCCAGACTCTCGTTCAATCCTAGTGCGACCTTTTGGCTCTCCGCCAATGATTAAAAAGTTCTCGTACCCACGCTCGACGCAGTGCGACGCTGCTGAATAAACTCCGTCATAGAGGCCACTTTTTATCCAGGAAGTATTAAGGGTGATGAGATCGCAGTCAAAATAGACAACCGGTTTTCCAACTTTAGCAATGCGCCTGTCTACCGCTCTAAATTGATTGGTGGGCTGAATGAGCAGTCCATCTGCCCCAATTGAGAGCATTTTCTCAACCCAATCGGCTTCAAGTGTGGGATCAAAGCGAGAATTACAAATAATTGTCTGATATCCAGCCTCGAGAGCAGCATCTTCAATACCGTTAGTCATTTGAGCCGCCCAGGCATTAGTGTTGTCTAGAATCAGTACAGCAATAATTCCAGAGCTCTTTTTGACCATTGCTTGAGCTTGGGCGCTTGGAATATATCCCGTATTTTCAATTGCTTTTTTGATACGTTGCTTAGTTGCTTCGGACATCTTTTCAAAGTGCCCATTAAGGTAATTTGAAACGGTGGCAATGGAAACATTTGCTAATTTTGCAAGGTCAATGATAGTGGTCTTAGACATTGGCACTCATTTCACCGAAATTCTTACAATGTACTTGCAAAATACCAACGTTAGTGAGTGTGCTGGATTCTACGTTGGTTAAACGTTTAACAAAATTCATCATAACACAAGGTAGATTAGACGTTTACCGAAATCTTCTTTTAAAAAAGATTAAAACAATGCAAAGTATGAGTTGGAAACGTACGTCGTAAAAGACGTGCTCGTGCGCCCCGCATAGGGGCTCACAACTTACTTTGCGAGAGGACATAACCATGAACGTCGTTGCTGTATGCGCTTGCACGGTTGGAATTGCTCACACTTGGATGGCAAAAGAGGCCATTGAGAAAGAGTGTGAGCGTCGCGGCTATGAATTCAAGGTAGAGGCTCAAGGCGGTTATGGCATTGAGAACGAGCTTGAACAGGACGAAGTTGACGCAGCTGACGTTGTTCTTCTCGCCATTGCAATTGGCATCGAAGGCGACGAGCGTTTTGACGAGAAACGCGATGAGGGTCGTGTTCTTACGCTGGATCCATCGCTGGCTATTGCAGATCCAGCAAAGGTTATTGATCAGGTAGTTGCGCTGGCTGAGTAGCAAGCGCATAAGTGATAACGCAAGGAAGAAGAGAGGAGAAACCCATGGCAGAGGAAAAGAGTCCCTCAGTTTTGGGCAAGGTCGGCAAAGACCTTCTAAAGGCGTTTAACACTGGTGTTTCGTACTTTATTCCTATTGTCGTAGTTGGCGGAGTCTTCTTGGCATTCTCGCTTGCTACGGGAACTGCAGGAAAAGACGGTATCGAAGTCACCAATCCTTTGATGCAGAGCCTTAACCTTATTGGTATGGCTGGCATCAAGATGATGATTCCTGTCCTTGCTGCTTACATTGCCTATTCTTTGGGTGGAAAGCCCGCTCTGGCACCTGGTTTTGTCCTTGGTTACCTGGCAAGCAATCCTGTTCCTGTAGGCGAGGTCCAGGTTTCTACTGGCTTCTTGGGTGCAATGGTCCTTGGCGTTGCTGCCGGCTATCTTGTCCAGTGGATGAAGAGCTGGAAGGTTAATAACACCATTCGCACCATCATGCCAATTCTGATTATCCCAAGTTTGTCTTCACTGGCTCTTGGCATGCTCTACATCTACGTTTTGGCAGCTCCACTTGGCGCATTCATGGATTGGCTGACCAGCCTGCTTTCAAGCCTTCAGGGTGGTTCCGCAGTTGTTCTTGGTATTGTAATTGGCCTTATGACCGCATTTGATATGGGTGGCCCAGTTAACAAGACTGCTTCTACCTTCACCATGGCTCTTATGACCGCAGGTATCTATGGTCCTAACGGCGCATTCCGTGTTGCAGTTGCTATTCCTCCACTGGTCTGCGGTGTTGCATCCCTTATTGCTCGCAGCAAGTTTGACGACACTGATAGGCAGATGGGTATCTCTGCAGTCTTCATGGGACTCATTGGTATTACTGAGGGCGCAATCCCCTTTGCTGTTAAGGATCTTGCACACACCCTGCCTGCAATCATGATTGGTTCTGCAGTTGGCTCTGGTCTTGCTGCCTGGCACGGTGTTGAGTGCTTTGTTCCTCACGGTGGCATGATTGTTGCTGCAGCTACAAACAACATTGCCCTCTACACCCTTGATATGGCAATTGGCGTTGCAGTTGGCGTTGCAATCCTTGTTCTTACCAAGCCAAAGCTTGAGGACAACAAGTAACACACGGCGAGAAACGCATGTTCTTTTTTGTTTTAGACCTTAAAAATTGAAGTTAAAAGGAGAGGGGCGTAGGGATTCAACCCCCACGCCCTTCTTATTACCAAGAAACACTCTTGGGAAGGGGTAATTATGGAAAAGCTACCAATCAAAAAAGCTGTTGAAGGGTTGCTTAAGCTTCAAGACACAGGAAGGTCCGCCACGCTGTTAGGAATTGGACCAATGTCACCCAACCTGCTCCAGGCAGCTTTTGAACTTGGTAGAGACTGCGATTTTCCTCTGATGTTTATTGCATCTAGAAACCAGGTAGACCTTGATGAACTTGGTGGAGGATACGTAAATTCTTGGGATCAGAAGCGTTTCTCGGAAGATATTGCTGAAGCAGCTCAGAAGGTTGGCTTTGACGGACTGTATTACCTCTGCCGCGACCACGGCGGTCCTTGGCAGCGCGACGAGGAGCGCAACGCTCACCTTCCAGAAGATGAGGCTATGGAACTTGCCAAGAAGTCTTATCTTGCCGACATGCTTAACGGGTTTGACCTGCTGATGATTGACCCAACTAAGGATCCTTTTGAGATTGGCAAGGTTATTCCGCTTGATGTGGTTCTTCGCCGTACAGTTGATTTGATTGAGTGGTGCGAGAAGGAACGTGTTTCTCGCGGTCTTCCTGAGATTGGTTATGAGGTTGGTACCGAGGAAACAAATGGTGGCTTGACCTCTACCGACAAGTATCACACCTTCATTGAGCAGCTTAAGAGCGAGCTGACCGCTAAGGGCCTGCCTATGCCAACCTTTATTGTTGGACAGACGGGAACGCTTACACGTCTTACGGAGCAGGTTGGCCATTATGATTTTGAGGCTGCCATTAGCCTTGCTGAGATGGCCAAGAGCTACGGCGTTGGTCTTAAGGAGCACAACGCAGATTACCTTGATGACGTGACGCTGCTTGAGCATACTCCTGCAAATGTCACCGCTTCAAACGTAGCTCCACAGTATGGAACAGAGGAGACTCGCGCATATCTGAAGCTTTGCGATGTAGAGGATCTTCTGGTTAAAGAAGGTCTCCTGAAGGCAGACGAGGTCTCTGGCTTGAGAAACACCCTGTTGGTCAAGGCAATTGAGACTGAGCGTTGGCGCAAGTGGATGGTGGGTGACCAGGTCAATCTGACTGTTGAGCAGATTCTTGCTGATCACAAGCTGTCGCTGGATATTCTTGATATTTCCGGTCACTATGCATTCAATGATGACGAGGTCAAGGCGGCAACTGAACACCTGTACAAGAACCTTGCTCAGTTCAATATTGATGGACAGCGTTTTGTTGTTGACCACATCAAACGTCCTCTTCGTCAGTATGTTGAGTGCTATAGGCTTGAGGGAGTTACTACGCGCATCCGCGAGGCACTGGCAGAGTAAGCGCTCGTGCTTTCAGACACGACGTTTTGCTGTTGTAACGCCTTTGCTGTCCAATTTTGGACAGATAGCTGACAAACCTAAGAGGTCGAAGGCTTTTTGCTTTCGACCTCTTTTCTTGTGCGATGTATCATAGAGAACAATAGTTACAAAAACGACGCTAAGGAGCGGCATGGCCGAAAACAACGAGCGCAAAGATGGAGTTTCTCCCCAGCTTGATATGCTCTCAACTGAGCTGCTTGGAGATGCGTTTGACCTGCTTGCAGATGGCCAATCACTCAACGTTTTGCTTGTGGTTGAGGATGCGTCAGGCACGGCTGCAAGCTATGAGTTTTCCGATGACGGCCCAGAGGAGCTGCTTGAGGGAGCCCATAAGCGCGTGCTTGACCTGGCAAAACAGAAGGGCGATAAAGAAGCGGGACTTGAAGAGCCTGTTCGCTATGCGCTTGTATATGAGGGAGCTATTCAACTGCTCAAAGAGGGCGGTTACGAAGATGCCGTGCTTCTTGAGTTTGGCGAGAAGGGCTATAAGAGTTTCTCGGCATATTCTTTAGTTCACGGAAAAGGCCAAGGTGACCAGTTTGTGTGGTCTGATCCCGCTCCAGCAGGGGAGCTTGAGCCACTTCTGTAATGAAAAAGCTGCGTTCATTGAAATTTCTGGGCGCTCTAGGCACGTAATTGCACTAAAGTTCTAAAGCTGATAAAAATTGGACCTGAAGTAGCAAGTCCAAATACATACCTTCGAGAGATAGAGACTTATGCGTCAAGACAACATCAGAAATATTGCTATCATCGCCCACGTTGACCACGGTAAAACCACCATGGTTGACCAGATGCTTAAGGCAACCGATGCATTCCGCGAGAACCAGCAGGTTCAAGAGAGAATTCTGGACTCCAACGATCAGGAGCGTGAGCGCGGAATTACTATTCTGGCAAAGAACATCTCTATTGAGTACAAGGGCGTCAAGATCAACGTTATTGATACTCCTGGCCACGCTGACTTCGGCGGTGAGGTAGAGCGTGTTTTGAAGATGGCTGACGGTGCGCTTTTGCTGGTTGACGCAGCTGAGGGCCCTATGCCACAGACTCGCTTTGTTCTGCGCCACGCTATCGACGCAGGCCTTTCTATCATGATGGTTGTCAACAAGATTGACCGTGACGGCGCTCGTCCAGAGGCTGTTGTCAACGATTCTCTTGATCTGATGATGGACCTCGGCGCAACTGATGAGCAGCTTGAGTTCACCATGGAGCACGTCATCTTTGCTTCTGGCGTTAATGGTTACGCTCGCCTTGATCCAAATGATGACAACGACAATATGTTCCCACTTCTCGACATGATTATCGACGGCCTTCCGGCTCCAGATGTTGATATTGACGGACCTCTTGCTATGCAGTGCGTCACCATCGATCACTCCGACTACCTGGGCCGCATTGGTATTGGCCGCGTCTATTCCGGAACTGTTCATACTGGCGATAAGATTCTTGTTGTCAAAAATGATGGTTCCCGCGCTATGAGCCAGGTCAAGCAGCTGTTCACCTTTGACTACCTTGGCCGTAAGGAGTGCAGCGAGGTTGACGCAGGTGATATTGCGGCAATCGTTGGCGTTGATAACACTGATATTGGTGACGTCTACACTGACCCTGAGAACCCTGTTGAGCTGGATCCAATTGAGATTGATCCACCAACTCTTTCCATTATTTTTGAGCCTTCTACCTCGCCACTTGTTGGCCGTGAGGGAGACATTGTTGGTGGCCGTCAGCTTAAAGAGCGCCTGATGACAGAACGCGAGAATAACGTCACCATGCGCATCGAGGAACTTCCTGATAAGACGGGTATTGAGGTTTCTGGTCGTGGTATTTTGCACCTCTCCGTTCTTATGGAGAGCATGCGCCGCGAGGGATTTGAATTCCAGGTTGGTCGTCCTCGCGTTCTGTTCAAGAAGGACGCTCAGGGCCACACACTTGAGCCTATTGAGCAGGCTGTTGTTGAGTGCAACCCAGAGTATGCCGGCAAGGTTATTGAGGTCTTTGGTAACGTGGGTGGCACCATGTCCATCATGGACACCGGCGAGACTCAGACGCACCTTGAGTTCAAGATTCCAACCCGCGGCATCATGGGTCTTAAGACGCGCGTCATGAACGTCACCCACGGAGACGCAGTCTTCTACCACACCTTCCTCGAGTACGGTCCTTTTGCAGGCGATATTGGTAGCCGCCAGAATGGCGCCATGATTTCTATGTCTACCGAGAAGGCTGTAGCATACGCGCTTGGCACGCTCCAGGAGCGCGGCCAGCTCTTTGTTGCTCCAGGTGTTGAGTGCTACGAGGGCATGTTGGTTGGCGAGCGTTCAAGGCCAGGCGACATGGTTGTTAACATTGCACGCACTAAGTCTTTGGGCAACCAGAGGTCTTCAACTGCAGATATTTCAGTTCAGCTGACTCCTCCACGCTTGTTTACGCTGGAAGAGGCTCTGGAGTACATCATGGACGACGAGCTTGTTGAAATCACGCCACAAAATATCCGCATGCGTAAGCGTATTCTTTCCGAGACCGAGCGCCGTAAGTGGGCAGTCCGTAACGGTATGGTCAAGAAGTAACAGCGTCGTTTACAGACAATCAATCTGGCGAGAAAAACTTGCAGCCGCAAGGGGTTCTCGCCAGATTTGTTTTAGGTGAGTTTTAAATAAAGTGCAGGTAAACGGCATGTAAGAGCGATGCGGAAGCGCCCAAACCGCCCAAACCGCCCAAACCGCCAAAACCGCCAAAACTGTTCAATGACCGCCCGATTGCGGCTAGGCACTACTTTGACGGGGTGTTCTGCTCAGGCTGCTTGCCTGGCTTTTGTGTCTTGTGACGCAGTTTGTTGACGCTGCGCATGACATGCGGCGTAAGGTCAACGTCTGCAGGTGAAAGCACGTTGTATTTGAGCGACCAGCGCCTGAGGCTAACGGTAACCACAACACAGACAACAGCTGCCCAAATTTTGGTGACGCCCGCATAAGAAACAAGTGCCCAATAGGAGGTTGCACCAGCAACTGCGCAAAATGCGTAGAGATTGCTTCGCTGGAAAATGCGAGGAATATCGCCAAGAAAGACATCGCGAAGCATACCGCCGCCAACACCTGTGATGCTTCCCATCAGAATGACCGAGAAGGGAAGCAGGTGATATACCAGGGCTTTAT
>CALHVU010000045.1 GCA_938036925.1 uncultured Atopobium sp. | reverse complement strand
GTCAGCAGGTTTCTGCCCAGAAACAAAGAACGGCAAGATGACGCTTATGAATCCGGCAGGACTTATTGCCGATGAGGGTGCTGATGGAGCTCTAAGGGTTATTAGAAACGGTCTCAAACCCGAGAACACCAAGATGTTTACGAGCATGTTCACGTTCTTCAACGACCACGCGGATGACCTTAACTACATTGCCGTAGTGAGCAGAAAGCCAAGATAGGCACCGTATCAAGGCAATACAGGATTAAGACGGAGCAAATACAAAATAGTCATTCATCGAGCTAGACTCGGGCTCGATAGCAAAAAAGGAAGCTGGCAGAAATACCAGCTTCCTTCTCTTTTATCGCGTGTTATGTGCGGAGTTTACTTGGCCTTTGCGCAGGCAGCCATAGCAACAGAGCCAATGTAGTTGACTGGGTTGGTAAAGTTTGGCTGGAACAGAAGGTCAACAGCTGCAAGGTTGTCGATGGTCATGCCAGCGGCAATTGCAACAGAAACAACGTTTGCTGCCTGAGCAACATCGTCATGTGTCGAGAAGAACTGTGCGCCCTTGATAAGGCGAGTCTCTGGATCCCAGACAAGCGTTGCGGTAACTGGCTCGGTGGTCAGCATAAACTCAGGACGGTAGTTCTCGGTGATGGAGACGGAATCGTACTCATAGCCACGAACCTTGCCGCCCTCAACGGTGAGACCTGCTGCAGCCATGGAGTAGTTGTAGAGCTGAACTGCGCTGGAAGCCTGAGTACCTGCGTATGCAGCAGTTGGTTCAAGCATATTAGGACCAACGTGCAGACCCTGGCGGACAGCATTGGTTGCCAGAGGAATGTAGTCCTCTTTACCAGTAACGTTAAAGATGATGGATGCAGAGTCACCAGCTGCAAAGACACCAGGCTCACTGGTACGCATGTACTCATCAACCTTGATAGCACCGTTAGGAAGCATATCAAGCTGGCCGTCAAAGAGGTCAGTACGAGGTAGGAAGCCAATGCCCAGAATTGCGTAATCTGCAGTGTAGGAGCCCTTATCGGTAACAACGGTGACGGAATCGCCGTTGTCCTCAAAGCTCATGACCTTCTCGCCGAGTGCAAGCGTGACACCGTGCTCTTTGTAAGCATCCTCAACCTGATCAGTGATTGCCTTGTCAAAGTTCTTTGCAAGAACGCGTGGAAGCATGTCAATGAGGGTAACAGCCTTCTGACGCTCAGAGAGCTGCTCTGCAAGCTCGGCACCAATGTAGCCAGCACCGATGACAATAGCGGACTTGGAAGTTGACATGGTGTCGTGAATGCGGCGTCCGTCAGCCCAGTTCTTGCACTGAAGCACGCGAGGTCCGTCAATACCAGGCAGTGGTGGAACAATTGGCTTAGAGCCAGTGGTGACTACGAGGAAATCAAAGTCATCCTCAAAAGTCTCGCCGGTCTTGAGGTCCTCCCAAGCAACGTGCTTGGTCTTAACATCTGCGGAAGTGACGTTGGTGGTCATGTGAACGTGAGCACCAGCCTCGGTAAGGGCTTCTGGAGAGCTGTAGAACATCTTGTTAGGATCGCTTACGTGGTCACCTACCCAAAGAGCAATACCGCAAGACAGGAAGGAAACCGTGTCATTGCGCTCAAAGACGTGAACCTCCCAATCTGGGTGTGCGCCCAGGATTGAAGAAGTGGCAAAAACGCCTGCGTGGGTACAACCGATAACTGCAACTTTAGCCATAGAAACCCCTCTGTTAAATGCTACTAATGACTAACATTAATTGTTACTTTGACAGTGGCATTATGCCACATTCTGTTATCGAGAAGAGCGTCATTCTTGAACGTTTTTTAATAAATCAAACATTGGGAGTTCGTGAAGCAATTTGGTTAAAGATCTTTACACAGTGGCGATAAAAACTTAGTGTTTGTACAGGTCGATTATGAGGAGACTGGGATGTTTGATCAGATCATTACAGAATGCACGATCTTTAATCCAACTCTTGAAAGAGCTTTTAAAGTTGCTCCTAAGGAATTTGTCTCCGCTTATCAGTGGTTTATCGATCATGAAAATAGTGAGATTGATAAACTCCCCCATCGTCTAGAAAAAGGATTTACTGTTGGTGGAATTCCTATTTCTAGGGATTCTGGAATCTATAGTCCGTCTAAAAGCAAAGTTTCTTATGGATTAAAGCAGTATGCTCTCTCGGTCCACACTTCAAATGGTAATGGTCTTTATGAAGATGGAGAGCCAATTTACTATTCTGATGGTACCTGGTCAATTGAGTACAGTGAGCATATTAAGACTCAAGGAAACCAAGTACAGTCAAAGTTGTACAACGCACTTTTAATGAATTGCCTAAATGACGGTCTTCCCATTGGTTTGTTTATTAAAGATAAAAATAAGAAATATAAAGTGATGGGATTAGCGTTTGTAGAGCGTTATAACAGCGCTACAGGAATGTTTACTCTCCATGGACCGGTTAACGCCAAAACAGTTAATAATTCATCTTTTATTTCGGCAGGTTTTGATGAACTCAAGCCAGAGATTCAAAATCAGCTTGAGCAGATTGATGACACTGATGAGCGCATTAAGGAATTTAGAGAATCCGTGCGCAGACAAGGACAAGCTCAGTTTAGAAATAACTTGCTAAAGGCCTATTCCAATAGATGCGCTATTTCTGGAAATGATGTCCCTCAGGTTTTACAAGCAGCTCATATTGGTCAATATCGTGGACCTAAAACTCAAATGGTTACCAATGGTATTCTTCTAAGGTCTGATCTACATCTTCTTTTTGATGCACATTTACTTTCAGTTGAGCCCGATAGTAAGCGCATTAGATTATCGAGACTTCTGGATAAAACCGAATATATTGACTTCAATAAAAAGCAGTTGCATATGCCTGTTTATCGTGAAGCTTATCCAAATGAAAAGCAGCTAGAAAGGCATTTTGATCAATTTATGGCTGAAACAGAGATTTTGAGATAAGGCTTTATTACATGATTTCTAGTTCGATCCATGAGCAAAATTCGTTAGCAAAATATTGGTCTGATTTTAATAGATCAATATGAGCCAGAAGATCCTGCAGCGAAGGATCAAAATCATAGTCGTTTACATTTAAAAAAGAATATATAGCAATTGCGGCTAATAATTCATTTTGAGTTTTAAGAGGCCTTAGATTAACGATATAGAAAGCATATGTAAAAGCATTCCAGCTAATAGATGGGCATGTAATTTCAGTTAAAGGCACCTTGTCGTAGTTATCACAGATTTGAACAAAACACTCACATAAAGCTCTATCAACTTTTATATGCGGTTCAATCAGCATAGTCAGATTCTTCATGTCATTAGTTGATAGGGCTCTCATTGCTTATCCTTCCTGTTGAGATGAAGGATATCGATCTATCTTTCGAGTTTATTGATGACCAGGATAGATCCACAAAATCCACGATCTAAAAACGCCTCCCAGCGTGCAGCTAGGAGGCGTTTAAGGAAAGGACTAGAGGGGTTTCTCGCCAATTAGGCAAGCATCTGAGCAAGATCCTCGGAAGCATCGCCGATTGGGCCAATACCGTAGTTCTCAACAAGAATGTTAAGGACGTTAGGGCTGACAAATGCAGGAAGGGTTGGTCCAAGCTTGATGTTCTTGATACCAAGGTGCAGCAGGGTCAGAAGGACGCAAACTGCCTTCTGCTCGTACCAAGACAGGACAAAGCTCAGTGGCAGGTCGTTAACGTCGCAGTCGAATGCATTTGCAAGGGCGGTTGCAATCTGAACAGCGCCGTAAGCGTCGTTGCACTGACCAACGTCAAGAATACGAGGAATGCCACCAATGGTGCCCAGGTCAAGGTCGTTGAAGCGGAACTTACCGCATGCAACGGTGAGGACAACAGAGTCTGCAGGAGTCTGCTCAACAAACTCGGTGTAGTAGTTACGACCAGGGCGAGCGCCGTCGCAGCCGCCAACAACAAAGAAGTGCTTGATAGCGCCCTGCTTAACAGCGTCGATGATCTTATCGGCAATGCCAAGAACGGCACCGTGGCTAAAGCCGGTGGTTACCTTGTGGCCACCGTTGATACCGGTGAGCTCCTGAGCCTCAGCGTATCCACCAAGCTCCTGAGCCTGCTTGATAACAGCGCTGAAGTCCTTCTTGCCGTTTGCGTCCTCGTCAATGTGAACAAGCTCTGGGAATGCAACAAGCTCAGTAGTGTAGACGCGGTCCTTGTAGCTAGGACGAGGTGGCATGAGGCAGTTAGTAGTGAAGACAACAGGAGCAGGAATGTCCTTGAACTCCTTCTGCTGGTTCTGCCATGCGGTACCAAAGTTGCCCTTGAGCTGTGGATACTTCTTGAGCTCTGGATAACCGTGAGCTGGGAGCATCTCGCCGTGGGTGTAAACGTTAACGCCGGTGCCCTCGGTCTGCTCAAGGATCATCTTGAGGTCAAGAAGGTCGTGGCCGGAAACAACAATGAAGGGACCAGGCTCAATAGTCAGAGGAACCTCTGTTGGAACTGGGGTGCCATAAGCGCCGGTATTTGCGCTGTCCAGAAGAGCCATGCACTTGAGATTGACCTCGCCTACCTCAAGGGTAAGAGGCAGCAAAACTTCAACGGAGGACTCGGTAGCAAGAGCAGCAAGAGCCTTTACAAAGAAAGCGTCAACTGCGTCGTCGGTCTTGCCAAGAACGCGAGCGTGATAAGCATAAGCAGCCATACCGCGAATACCAAAGAGAATGAGGGACTTGAGGGACCTAATGTCCTCGTTGTCGGACCAAACGCCGCCAAGTGGAAGATCCTCAACAGGCTCTACGCCAGCCTCTGCAGCTAGACGGTTCTTCTCGTCACGAACCTGAGCGGTAATTGCGTCAACCGCGCCCTTGTCAAAGTTGACGTTAGTGATGCAGGTAAACAGACCGTCAACAATCAGCTGATCTGCACGGTTAGAGCGCTTGCCAGCAGAAAGCTCGGTGCGAGAAAGGCCAACCAGAGCGCCGGTGAGCTCGTCCTGAGCAAATGCGACGTCAAAAGGCTTGCCACAAACGCCAGCAGCGCCAGTACATGCAGTACAAGCAGCAGTCTGCTCGCACTGGAAACAGAACATCTTGTTATCCACTATTTTTTCCTCTCCATAAAACCATATAGCGAGAAGAGATTTGCTCTTCTGGGTTTCATGATTACAGGAATGTGGAATAAGGTATGTTGTAATTACAACAAAACGATTTCTATCCAGGAATTTTTTGGAGAGTATATGAACGTGCAAGACATTAAGCCCTCGTTTTTGCTTAACACTGGGGTATTTAGAGGCGTAAAGCCAGAGCAGCTAGATGCTCTTTTGAAGCATTTACGTGCGGTGGTACACACCTATAAACCTGGAGAGATCATTTTGTGCGCTGGCGACAAGGCGCATCAATTTGGCATTGTTATTTCTGGCGCTATTCACGTTGAGGGATCTGACGCTCAGGGCAATGTCTCTGTGATGGGAGCTTTCCATACTGGAGACACCTTTGGAGAGGCGTATGCGGCCCTTGGAAACGTGCCTCTTTTGACCTCGGTTGTTGCTACCGAAAAATCGGAAATTCTGCTGCTGGACGTGCGTCAAATTACTGCCAGAACGTGTGACATTTGCGGTGGTGTGGACATTATCACCAGAAACCTTATGGCTTCAATTGCGAAGAAAAACATTATGTTGAGTCGTCGTATCCAAGATGCCGCACCAAAAAGTATTCGCGGCAAACTGATGGCGTACTTGAATACACGCTCACAAGCAGAAGGTTCAACGGAGTTTGATATCCCCTACAACCGGCAGCAGCTTGCAGATTATCTTGGTGTAGATAGAAGCGCTCTAAGCGCTGTAATATCTTCTTTAAGCAAAGAGGGTGTTTTTGAAGTAAAGAGAAGTCACTTCAAACTTTTATAACAGCATTTTGGCCTAAGGAGGCTTTATGGCAGAGATTTATTTAGCAGGTGGATGTTTCTGGGGTCTTGAAGAGTACTTCTCCAGAATTAATGGCGTCACCGCAACTACCGTTGGCTATGCAAACGGTAAAACTTTGGATACTAACTATCAAGAGGTGAAAGCAACAGATCACGCAGAAACAGTGCATGTCACTTACAATGAGACCGTTGTAAGCCTCTATGACATTTTGCGCTACTACTTTAGGGTTATTGATCCCCTCTCAGTCAATAAGCAAGGCAACGACGTTGGTAGACAGTATCGCACAGGTATCTATTACACAAACGAAGCTGACCTGCTTGTCATTGACCGCATTATGTCTGAACAAGAGTCTGTCTTTGGTCAGAAGCTTTCCGTTGAGGTTGAGCCGCTGGACAATTATGTGCTTGCTGAAGAATATCATCAGGACTACCTGAAGAAGAACCCAGGTGGTTATTGCCACATCAATGTTGATGATGCATATAAGCCACTTGCGTAAGTAGATTGAAAAACGCTCTCCAAAGTAGCTCAGTTCACGTTTACAAGAAAAGGCGCTCGCTTGTGAACTGCCTCCAATTTCTTGGATACGAGAAATAGGAGGCAGTTCAAAACACACCTAAGTCAGATAATCTGTTAAAAAGACGTATACAT
>CALHVU010000044.1 GCA_938036925.1 uncultured Atopobium sp. | reverse complement strand
GCGTGGGTAGCAAACAGGATTAGATACCCTGGTAGTCCACGCCGTAAACGATGAGCACTAGGTGTCGGGGTCGCAAGACTTCGGTGCCGCAGTTAACGCATTAAGTGCTCCGCCTGGGGAGTACGCACGCAAGTGTAAAACTCAAAGGAATTGACGGGGACCCGCACAAGCAGCGGAGCATGTGGTTTAATTCGAAGCAACGCGAAGAACCTTACCAGGGCTTGACATTTAGGTGAAGCGGCGGAAACGTCGTGGCCGAAAGGAGCCTAAACAGGTGGTGCATGGCTGTCGTCAGCTCGTGTCGTGAGATGTTAGGTTAAGTCCTGCAACGAGCGCAACCCTCGTCGTATGTTGCCAGCGGTTAGGCCGGGCACCCATACGAGACCGCCGGCGTCAAGCCGGAGGAAGGTGGGGACGACGTCAAGTCATCATGCCCCTTATGTCCTGGGCTACACACGTGCTACAATGGCCGGCACAATGGGCTGCCAACCCGCGAGGGTGAGCGAATCCCTAAAGCCGGTCCCAGTTCGGATTGGAGGCTGCAACCCGCCTCCATGAAGTCGGAGTTGCTAGTAATCGCGGATCAGCACGCCGCGGTGAATGCGTTCCCGGGCCTTGTACACACCGCCCGTCACACCACCCGAGTCGATTGCACCCGAAGTCGTCGGCCTAACCTTTTAGGAGGGAGACGCCGAAGGTGTGGTTGGTAAGGGGGGTGAAGTCGTAACAAGGTAGCCGTACCGGAAGGTGCGGCTGGATCACCTCCTTTCTAGGGAGATACCCTCTTTAGAAGAGATAACACTAACTTTTTTGACGAGTAGTTCCCGTCTTTCCCGTTGATGTCTTTGTTGCACGAAAGTGCGCAGTATTCGGTCTCGAGGGTTCGCCCTCGCGTACCTTGAGAGCTGCATAGTGTGACAAACAAAAATTCGATTTTCTTCAAGAAGATCGCATCTGATCGCATTTGATAAGTAATTATCAAAGTGCAAAAAGTATGTTCAAACCATCGAAAAGAAGATGGTAAGGGCAAACGGTGGATGCCTTGGCACAAGAAGCCGATGAAGGACGTGATAAGCTGCGATAAGCCACGGTAAGGAGCACATATCCTGTGACCCGTGGATTTCCGAATGGGTAAACCCACCAAGAGTCATTTCTTGGTACTTCCTGCTGAATATATAGGCAGGATAGAGGTAACCGGGGGAACTGAAACATCTAAGTACCCCGAGGAAGAGAAATCAAACGAGATTCCCCTAGTAGTGGCGAGCGAACGGGGATATAGGACAAACCGTCAGTTGCGCAAGCGCTGGCGGGGTTGTAGGACCATTCATTGTGGAGTTACAAAACTTCGTGGAAGCAGAATAGCTTGGAAAAGCTGGCGAGACAGGGTAAAAGCCCCGTACGCGAATCTGCGAAGACTCCCGAGTGGCACCTGAGTACTGCCGGACACGTGAAACCCGGTGGGAACCTGGGGGGTCCACCCTCCAATCCTAAATACTCTCTTGTGACCGATAGTGAACCAGTACCGTGAGGGAAAGGTGAAAAGCACCCCTAGCGGGGAGTGAAATAGTACCTGAAACCGTTTGCCTACAAGCAGTCGGAGCAGACTTTTGTCTGTGACGGCGTGCCTTTTGTAGAATGAGCCAGCGAGTTACGGCATGTGGCAAGGTTAAGCTAAAAAGCGAGCCGCAGCGAAAGCGAGTCTGAATAGGGCGAGTGAGTCGCATACCGTAGACGCGAAGCCAGGTGAGCTATCCATGAGCAGGCTGAAGCGGGGGTAAGACCCCGTGGAGGGCCGAACCCACTTAGGTTGAAAACTGAGGGGATGACTTGTGGATAGGAGTGAAAGGCCTATCAAACCTGGAGATATCTCGTTCTCTCCGAAATAGCTTTAGGGCTAGCCTCGGATGTTTACCAATGGGGGTAGAGCACTGAATAGTTGCGGGGGCTTCACCGCCTACCAAGATTAATCAAACTCCGAATACCATTGGTCTAGAATCCGGGAGTCAGAATATGTGGGCTAAGCTGTGTATTCGAAAGGGAAACAGCCCAGACCGCCCGCTAAGGTCCCAAAATCAATGCTAAGTGGCAAAGGATGTGCGTTTGCTCAGACAACCAGGATGTTGGCTTAGAAGCAGCCATTCATTTAAAGAGTGCGTAATAGCTCACTGGTCGAGTGGACATGCGCCGACAATATACGGGGCTAAGCATTGTACCGAAGCGGCGGATCAGTACTTTGTACTGGTGGTAGGAGAGCTTTCTGTACGGGTTGAAGCAGTTGGATAACCAACTGTGGACTGTCCAGAAGTGAGAATGCTGGCATGAGTAACGAGAGACATGTAAAAAACATGTCCGCCGTAAACCCAAGGTTTCCTGGGCAAGGCTAATCCTCCCAGGGTTAGGCGGGAGCTAAGGCAAGGCCGGAAGGCGTAGTCGATGCACAACAGGTAGAAATTCCTGTCCCTCCAAAAGAGCGTTATCACCAATGGGGTGACGGAGCAGGGTAGCTAGGCGGGGTTCTGGACGTCCCCGTGATGGCACGTAGGCTGAGAAGTAGTGAAATGCGCTTCTCGTGATGGCTGAGGTGTCGGACGAAGCAATTGAGTGAAGCTAGTAAGCCCATACTTCCAAGAAAAACCTCTAGGGAGCTCTGAGGAGCCCGTACCGCAAACCGACACAGGTGGGTGGGTAGAGCATACCAAGGCGATCGGGAGAACTATGGTTAAGGAACTCGGCAAAATTGCCCCGTAACTTCGGGAGAAGGGGTGCCGGTTTCGGTGAAGGGATTTACTCCCCGAGCTAAGATCGGTCACAGTAAATAGGTCCAAGCGACTGTTTATCAAAAACACAGGACTCTGCTGAAGTCGTAAGACGACGTATAGGGTCTGACGCCTGCCCGGTGCCGGAAGGTCACGAGGAGTTGTTAGCATTAGCGAAGCAGCGAATCTAAGCCCCGGTAAACGGCGGCCGTAACTATAACGGTCCTAAGGTAGCGAAATTCCTTGTCGGGTAAGTTCCGACCTGCACGAAAGGCGTAACGATTTGGACGCTGTCTCAACCATAGACCCGGTGAAATTGCACTAGTCGTGAAGATGCGACTTACCCGCAGAAGGACGGAAAGACCCCGTGAACCTTTACTGCAGCTTGACATTGGCTGCCGGTTCGTCGTGTAGAGGATAGGTGGGAGACTTTGAACCAGGGACGCCAGTCTCTGGGGAGTCACCCTTGGAATACCACCCTCGACGTTCTGGCATCCTAACTTGCGACCGTTATCCGGCGTGAGGACCGTGTCAGGTGGGTAGTTTGACTGGGGCGGTCGCCTCCTAAAATGTAACGGAGGCGCACGTAAGGTCTGCTCAGGATGGTCGGCAACCATCCTTTTGAGTGCAAGAGCATAAGCAGGCTTGACTGCGAGGCCTACAAGCCGAGCAGATGGGAAACCAGGTTCTAGTGATCCGGCGGCTCAGAGTGGTATGGCCGTCGCTCAACGGACAAAAGGTACTCCGGGGATAACAGGCTGATCTTCCCCAAGAGTCCACATCGACGGGAAGGTTTGGCACCTCGATGTCGGCTCATCGCATCCTGGGGCTGGAGCAGGTCCCAAGGGTATGGCTGTTCGCCATTTAAAGCGGTACGCGAGCTGGGTTCAGAACGTCGTGAGACAGTTCGGTCCCTATCCTCTGTGGGCGTAGGAAAATTGAGGGAGGCTGCCCCTAGTACGAGAGGACCGGGGTGGACGGACCTCCGGTGTACGGGTTGTTAACCAATAGCATTGCCCGGTAGCTGAGTCCGGTCGGGATAACCGCTGAAAGCATCTAAGCGGGAAGCCCATCCCAAGATGAGTTTTCCTTTCGGTAAGACCCCTTGTAGACTACGAGGTTGATAGGATGCAGATGTAAGTGCTGTAAGGCATTCAGTCGAGCATTACTAATCGGTCGAGCTCTTCTTTTCTTTAATATATTTTGAACTGATGCGTGATTTTTGAAGCCTTTGAATTTAACGTCACACTGTGCGGCCCTCAGGGCACGCGAGATTACCCTCATGAAACAAGAATACCCCTTGTTGGTCAGCGACCATGGCAGGGGAGGCACACCTGGTCCCATTCCGAACCCAGAAGTTAAGCCCCCGAGCGCCGATGGTACTGCGGAGTAAGTCCGTGGGAGAGCAGGACGTCGCTGACCAACAAGGGGCATTTTTATGTCGAGAGGATCTCACTTTTGTGGGGTCCTCTTTTTTGGTGGCAAAATATTCGAAAATAGCATAAAAATATTTACTAAAAACACATATTAATTACGTATTATGTTTTAATTATGTTTCACAATATTTACATAATTATCTTAATTAAATACCGTTCACGGAAGATAATTTTTACTATTTGATGTTATCTAATTTCAACATTTGTGCATTTCTGCATACATTTTGTCACTAATCTGTCTTGAATCTGACCATATTTCACCTACCGTTCACCTAAACCTTCTCACTTTCTGACAAATTTAGCTTGATTATTTATCGCACACAAAATTTTGAAATGAAAAATGTTAGAGCGCTTGTAGCGCTTGAGTATTTGAATAGTAAGGAGAGCTTTATGGAGTCGGAAAACAAAGAAGAAGTTGGAACAGAGTCGCTGCTAGGTGGGTCTTCTCGCCATGTGATGGGTGACTATAGCAGGATTGTTCCGCCTCAACACTTCTTTAGAACAATGGAAAAGACAAAGAGGCCGCTCGCGCTTTGTGCGGAACCCTGCATGGGCAAGACCATGTTTTTGAGAGAGTTGGCAGACTATGTACAGTCGAACGGGTGGAATGTGTATGAGATTTCTCTTTCTAGTCTTTCGGCTCAAGAGGCAACCCAGATTCTTACTAAGAAAAGTACTTCTATCTGCAACGCTAAGAAATCAAAGGCACTTAAAAGGCTCGTTCTTATTGACGACTTTCCTCCGTCTGACGAGTATTTTGTTGCTCGTCAGGTTAAATCAATCGCACGACTTCGCATGGCTGGCTGTCTTGTTGCGTTTTCCTTATCTCCTGAAGCGCGCCAGTTAATTGATGAAGTTCCGAGCGTATATGTTCTGGGTAAGAATGAGCTACTTACCTTTATGCCTGGCATTGATAATTCAGAACAATCCGTTCTGAATAGCATGAGATTGACGCGCGGTATTCCAACGCTTGTGTATTCTTTGCCGGTCACGTTTTGCGAGCGTGGAGATGTTGATGTACCTATTACGTATCTAACTAGTCTGGCTTGTGTTGCATCGTATATGCTCAGGAGCACTCTTGGCATTGAGGAACTTAGGCTCAGATTAGGCATGATGTTGCTTGGCGTTGGTTCGTTTGATGATTTGAGCCGTATATGCGGACAAGCCGATCTTGAGTATTTGGCCAAGATAGAACAAGATGCGCCTTTCTTTGGCGTACATGTAGAGACGAGGCGTTTCTCGTGCCTTCATACTACAAGATTTGATGTGTTGAACTTTAATAAACAGGAGCTTGTTGCTCTAGTGAGCAAACATGAAAAACTCGCTTTGAAAGTTATAGCGCTGCTCATTGATAGGGAAGATTTTTCTAAGGCTGCATTTGTGAGCTCGTTGATTAGAGAAGAGATTACCTGGGAAATTGTGCTTTCTCATGCAACGGAGTTTGTTGATGCTGGATATATTGAGCTGGTAGATAATGCGCTTACCGCTACACATTCTGACTGTACGCTAGAAAACTCAAGTAAAAAAGCCGCAAAAAGAATGGTAGATGCCCTGTCTAATACCAAAGGTCCAATGAACAGTAAAGATGCTGGTAAAACACTTGAGAACCTTACCTCATTTAATGGTTTTCTCAAGCAGACCGCTTACATAACACTACTAAAGCTGCTTCTGCAAAAACCGCTGCCAGCCTTGAAAGAAGATCTTGAGTTAAGTCCGCTTGAAAAGAAAATTGCACTCCATAAACGTGCGATTGATTTGGCTATCCAGGGAAATTTTAAATACGCCCTTCAACTGCTGCTTCTTGAGCAACAGTATGAGAAAGCTGCCTCAATAACCTCGTCAATTCAAACTGTTGATGTTGAATTGCTTTACGCATTGCTGGGTGTATATCAAAAGGACTTTGATGCACGTGGCTCCAAAGCGCTCTCCTTTTTACAAGAAGGGGAGGCAAGTGCCTTAAAGGGATCTGTGGGATTACTTAAATGCGTTCGCTACCTTTTTGAAAAGAGCTTTTCTGTGGGCAATTTATACGACACCGAGCAGCTTGTCAGTCAAGCAGAACAGCAGGGTAATCGCATGATTCAAGTACCCGCGCTTCTTATTGGAGCTCTTCTCAGCCTCAGAAGCAGGGCATACCCCAAAGCACAACTTCAGGCGAGAAGGGCGGTGCTGCTGAGCAGGGAATGGGACTCACTATATGTGGCACAAATCGGAAAGATCATTGAAGATATTGCAGGGTTTTTCTTGGGCGTCAAACCTACGGAGAAGAGCCTTGAGACAATCACCCATCCATCGCTAAAAGCAGCATGTAGAACAATATACAAAGCTCTCTTTAAAAGTGTAAACGGGCATGCTCCCGTCTGGCTTGATACTGTTGAGTATGGAGTACCTGAAAATGCCATGTGGCTCATGAGGGCACTTCTGTCTGATGAGTCCGAATTTCAACAGTGCCTTGAACAAGAAATGCCGGAAGAATGGCTGCATTACTTGCGTTCAAATGAAGGCAAGCGAGACGTAACAAAATGGAGAGCATTTAAACAAGGAGCAGGGGATTCTCGGACTGAAAACTCTGTGGTTAAGAGTTCGCGCGTAGAGAAGAAACAGAACGCTCATCCCGGGGTGTACATCGCTCTTCTCGGCAGATTCAGTTTGTCAGTTCAAGGAGAGGAGATTGCCGGCAGAAAAATTGCTTATCGTTCGGCAAAGGCGCTGCTTGTGTATTTGGCGCTTGCTCATAATCACATGAGCTTTAGATCGCAGATTGCACAGCAAATTTGGCCCGAGGCTGATCAGGCACATTGGCAAGAGCGTCTGTATCAAGCAACTCGGGTTATTCGCAAAGAGGTACAGGAGATTAAGAAAGGCTGCGAGCCTTTGGAAGCATCTCGGATTGAAAGAACACTTGGTTTTAATCCCCAGCAGGTAACCGTAGACATTGATATTTTTACGCGATTAGCAAAGAGCGTTGCATCATCAAATAACGATGAAGACATAGTGCATCTGGCTAAGCAGGCGGAAGAGCTGTACCAAGGAGATTTGTATCTTCCTGAGGATGAGTGCTTTAGGTTTGCAGATCCCATCCGCACTGCCTTGAGAGATCAATACATAGAAACCATGGTAACAGCCTCAGCTGCCGCTTTGAGAATTACTCACTATACGCTTGCGGTGCACTTTGCAGAGCTTGCATACCTTGTTGATGATATGCGAGAAGACACGCTTATGGCACTTATCCAGGCGCTCAGAAAGTGTGGTCGAGCGCAGGATGCACAACAGTACTATGACTTGTACGTGCAGAAATACGTTACGAAGCGCAGAAAAATGCCCTCTAAACAACTTAGGATGATTGCAGGCGCAGAAAAGGGAAAAGAATCAATAGAAACCAGTGGTGGAGAAATAACGAAATTGGGATTTTACGACGCCATGTAGTGTGATTCAAGCAGTTAGACGGGGTATGATATATAAGTTGAATACTGTGTCTATCAACCGAAGATAGATGCCCGACGTCAAGGAAAAAGCTATGCCTAATTTCCTCTCTAAGATTCTGTCCTTTGGTGCTGATAAGGACCTCAAAGCATATAAGCGTATTGTCGAGAAGATCAATGCGCTTGAGCCAACAATGCAGGCAATGAGTGATGAAGAGCTTCAGGCTCAGACCGAGAAGTTTAAGGCTCGCTATGCCGAGGGAGAAAGCCTAGACGACCTTCTTCCAGAGGCTTTTGCAACAGTACGTGAGGCTTCGGTAAGAACTATTGGCCAGCGTCACTTTGACGTCCAGCTTATTGGTGGTATTGCACTCCACAAGGGCACTATTGCAGAGATGAAGACCGGTGAAGGTAAGACGCTTGTCTCCACCCTTGCTGGTTACCTTAACGCGCTGAGCGGTGAAGGCGTTCACATTGTTACTGTCAACGATTACCTGGCTAAACGAGACAGTGAGTGGATGGGTACCATCTACAAGTTCTTGGGTATTAGCGTTGGTCTTCTGCAGAACGGTATGCGACTGAGCCTTAAAAAGCCTGCGTATGAGGCAGATATTACCTACGGCACAAACTCTGAGTTTGGCTTTGACTACCTGCGCGACAACATGGTTACTCGTCCAGAGATGCGCGTTCAGCGTGGACATCATTATGCCATCGTCGACGAGGTTGACTCCATCCTTATCGATGAGGCTCGTACTCCTCTGATTATTTCTGGTGCTGGCACTAAATCTGCAGGTACTTATAAGGATTTTGCTAAGGCAGTTCGCGGCTTAACTCCAGAGATTGACTTTGAGATGGACGAGGCAAAGCACACCATCGCAACAACAGAGATTGGTCTCGAGAAGGTCGAGCGTGCTCTTAACATTGACGACATCTACAACGATGAGTCTGGCCAGCTGGTAAATCACCTGCAGCAGGCACTGAAGGCTGAGTACATGTTCCATCGTGACCAGCAGTATGTTGTCATCGACGGTGAAGTCAAGATTGTTGATGAGTTTACTGGTCGTATTATGGAAGGCCGTCGCTATTCTGAGGGTCTTCACCAGGCAATTGAGGCAAAAGAGAACGTTCAGGTACGTGAAGAAAACCAGACTCTGGCAACAATTACGCTCCAGAATTACTTCCTCATGTACGACAAGCTCTCTGGTATGACCGGTACCGCAATGACCGAGGACGCAGAGTTCCGTGAGGTTTATCACGTTCCCGTACAGGTCATTCCACCTAATCGCCCTGTGAAGCGTGAAGACCTTGATGACCTGGTCTATCGTACTATTGACGCCAAGTTTGAGGCTGTTGTAAGAGACGTCGAAGAGCGTCATCAGAATGGTCAGCCTGTGCTGGTTGGTACCGTTTCTATTGACAACTCCGAGCGTATTTCTCGCATTCTTTCTAAACGCGGCATTAAGCACAACGTTCTGAACGCTAAGTTCCATGAGCGCGAGGCACAGATTATTGCTCAGGCTGGTCGTGAGGGTGCGGTTACCATCGCAACCAACATGGCAGGTCGTGGTACCGATATTCTTCTGGGCGGCAATCCGGACGTTATGGCTGAAGATATCCTTCGCAACCAGGGAATTGAGCCAGCCGAGGCCACTCGGGAGCAAAAAGAAGCCGCTCGCAAAGAGGCCAAGGAGATTTGCGCTACTGAGCGTGAGGCAGTAACCGCTGCAGGTGGTTTGTGCGTTATTGGTACCGAGCGTCACGAGAGCCGTCGTATTGACAACCAGCTCCGTGGTCGTTCTGGTCGTCAGGGAGACCCTGGTCAGACTCAGTTCTACCTCTCTCTTGAAGACGATCTGATGCGTCGCTTTGGCGGAGACCGCATGGACGGCGTTGCAGCAATGATGCAGCGCTATGAGCTTCCTGACGATATGCCAATCAAGGCAAAGATTGTTACCAAGCTTGTTGAGGGCGCTCAGCATAAGGTTGAGGAAGTCAACTTTGCAATGCGTAAGAATGTCCTTGATTACGACGACGTCATGAACAAGCAGCGCCAGGTCATTTACGCGGAGAGAAATAAGATTCTTGATGGCAAGGATCTTATGGAGCTTATCGAGACAGTCACTGCTTCTACTACTCAGCGCGTTTGCGAGGAGTTCTGCTACGGAGATGCTGACGAGTGGGATCTTGAGGGTCTTGAGAAGTGGCTCACCGAGCTTACTGGTAAGACAGATCTTCCAGAGTTTACCGAGGATACCAAGTTTGAGCAGCTTGAAGAGGATGTCACCTCATTTGTCCAAAAGACTTTTGACGAGAAGACCCAAAAGCTCGGAGAAGAAGTTATGCGCGAGCTTGCAGCTCAGGTAATGCTTCGCGTTATCGACACTCGCTGGATGGCATACCTGCAGGAAATGGATTACCTAAAGACTGGTATTGGTCTTCGTGGTTTTGGTCAGCGCGATCCTCTGGTTGAGTATAAGACTGAGGCATATGAGGCATTTACGCTGCTGGTAAACACCATGTACGAGGACTTCCTTCGTACTATTCTTCGCCTTGAGCTGGTTAATCGTCCACGTCAGAATACTGAGGCAGAGGCGTTCCAGAATGCTCACTATTCTGGTGGAGAAGAGACTGACGGCGATCAAAAGGCACTTAAGCAGGGCAAGAGCATGCTTAAGAATGCCGCAGCTATTGGCAAGAGCCCACAGGGAACCGGTGCTAGCCAGTCTTCTGTGTCTACCTATCGTAAGTCTGACGATCCAAATCCTTACGTCAATGTTGGTCGCAACGATCCTTGCCCATGTGGAAGTGGTAAAAAGTTTAAGAACTGCCACGGCCGAAACAGGTAAGAATGGCTGATACAGAGGTTGTTTCGCTCCAAGCATTAGCGGAGCGTCTCTCAGAGGTAGAAGGATATCTTCACCTCGCCGAGAAGCGTCAGCAAATTTCAGAACTTGAAGCAGAAAGTGCTCGTCCCAATTTTTGGGACGACGCTGAAGCTGCGCAAAAGGTAATGACCCAACTGGCATCGCTTCGTGATGATGTTGCTGGTATTGATAGGGCTAAAGAGAAACTCGGTGATGCTGAGGCCGCTTTTGAGCTTGGAACAGAACTTGAAGACCAAGCGTCACTTGATGAATCTCAAGCGCTAGCGGTATCCCTTGAAAAAGATTTGTCTGAGCTTGAGCTTTCAAGTTGGTTTACTGATGAGCTTGATCATGGCGATGCAATTGTTACCATTAAGCCTGGTCAAGGCGGTCTTGAGTCTCAAGACTGGTGCGAGATGCTTTTTCGCATGTATCTCAACTATTGTGACCGCCGTGGTTGGAAAGTTGACATTAACGACGCGCCTGTTGCAGAGGTTATCGGTCTTGACCGTGCAACCTTTACCGTAAGCGGTAAGAACGCTTATGGCATGCTTCGTGCAGAGCAGGGCGTACATCGTCTGGTTAGAATTTCTCCTACTGACGTTAAAAAACGCAGGCAGACATCATTTGCTGGGGTGGAAGTTTTACCTGTTCTTCCTGAGGATATTGAGGTTGATATTGACCCCAATGACCTGCGCATTGATGTATATCACGCATCTGGTCCAGGAGGTCAGGGAGTCAACACCACAGACTCGGCAGTTCGTATTACTCACATTCCAACAGGAATAGTAGTAACCTGCCAAAATGAGCGCAGTCAATTGCAGAACAAGGCTGCAGCAATGAATATCTTGCGCAGCCGTTTGTATGAGATTGAAAAAGAGAAACGCGAGGCTGAGCTTGATGAGCTTCGTGGTCCAAAGAGAGAAATCTCGTTTGGAAATCAGATTAGGAGCTATGTTCTTTATCCTTATCAACTTATTAAGGATTTAAGAACAGGCGCGGAGACAGGAAATGTAGAGTCCGTTCTTTCAGACGGCGATCTTGACCAGTTCATCATTGCGTATCATCGCTGGGTTGTTGGCGGAAAGGATTAGTGTGCAAAAATCTACTTGGCAAAAGACCTTTAAAGACTCGTTCTTTATCGTCCTTGGCTGTGCAATTTTTGCAGTTGGCCTTGATGTTTTTGAAGTTCCAAACGGACTTGCTGCTGGTGGTATTACCGGTTTTGCAACAGTTATTAGGGCCGTTGCGCTACCTTTTGGATTTGACCTGCCTGTTGGTATGCAGACAATCGCCATGAATATTATTCTGATGGCTTTTGTTGCAAAAAGTGGAAACAAAAAATACTTGCTCAAGAGCGTTGCGGGCTTCTTAATTTCAAGTATTTTTGTTGACCTTTTTGCTCCATTCCTGCCAGCTCTTGGCGCTAATGATCTTATGCTTGCGGCACTGTGGGGTAGTATTATCTGCGGTTTTGGTCTTGGACTTGTATTTAGAGCAGGCGGCAATACCGGTGGTACAGATATTATTGCTCAAGCGTTTTCCAAGCATTTTTCTGTTCCATCAGGCACTGCAATTATTATTGTTGATATCGTCATCATTATTGTGGCCATTCCGGTCTTCTCGCTAGAAAACGGCCTGTATTCGGCTCTAGCAATCTTTGTCACAGGAAAAATGATTGACTTTGTTATCGACGGACCAAGGTCCGAGCGTTGCGTTTACGTTATTTCTTCTGAGCATGATGCAATTGCTCACGAGATTTTGTACAACCTTAATCGTGGCTGTACGGAGCTTCAGGCTCGTGGATTGTGGAGCGGCGCGCATAAGCCTGTTTTGATGTGTGTTCTTGGCCGTACAGAGCTTGTTCAGCTAAAGGCCATTGTTTCTGAAATTGACCCAGATGCACTGGTATTTATTTCAGAGGTTCACGAGGCAATCGGCGAGGGCTTTAAGTCATTTGAAGCTTTGGAAAGCTAAGCGCTGCTAATCGCTATTTGGTCAGCAAGCTGCTCGACAGATGGTCTTGTTGAACTTCGGTGGATGCGTGTAGCTGGATGCGATTAAACACAATTGCACGTAAAAATTTTGCGATGTAAAATGGCGGCCTGTAATGAACTGCCTCCCATTTCTTATGTCCAAGAAATGGGAGGCAGTTCATATGCAGGTGATTATGATTCT
>CALHVU010000043.1 GCA_938036925.1 uncultured Atopobium sp. | reverse complement strand
CCCGAACCACATCCAGGTCCGGGGCACCGTAGCTGAAGAACTGCCTCTAACTCTTCTCGGGACTGGTCTTCCCCCATCGGGCCAGCCGCTGTTGGAACGCCTGGAACGCGCGTTGGGTGCTCGTCAGGTTGGCGTCGTCGGGTTGCTGGTTCGCACCATCGCCCTTACCCGACATGGCCTGGCCTTCCTTCGTGGCCATTTCAATATCGTCAATGGTGATCTCGCCGGCGCGCAGTGCTACCAGCTCGAAATGGTACCGGACCAGCACGGATAAGGTGGCGGCCACCGGAACGGCCAGGAATGCGCCGACCACACCGAACATTGTGGAACCAATGGTCACAGACAGCAGCACAATTGCGGCGTGAAGGTTCATGGCCTTGGACTGCAACACCGGTTGCAGAATATGCCCCTCCAACTGTTGCACCGCAATGATGATCGCCAACACCAGGAGCGCATTGGTCACCCCATTGGAAACCAGGGCGATAATAACCGCCAACGCGCCAGCAACCAGGGCACCAACGATGGGAATGAAGCTGGCGAAGAACGTAATCACGGCCAAAGCCGGCGCCAGCGGCACATGCAATATGAGCAGGCCAATACCGATGCAGGTGGCGTCGACGAAGGAAATAATGGCCTGCACCCGGATGAACCCGGAGAGCGTATTCCAGATCCGGGTCAGCACCTCGGTCAGGTGCCAGCCGACATTATAGCCGGTGGTCCGGCGAATCATGGGCAGGAAGCCCTCGCCGTCTTTCAGGAAGAAGAAGGTAAGCACCAGCATGAGCACGAACGTGACCACGATGGAGCCGGCCGTAGAAATGCCGCTGACCACCCGGGATGCAATGTCGGTGACCCGGTCTTGCAGGAACGTGGAGACCTGGTTAATGATGTCGTTGTAGTGGCCGAGATCAATATTGAGCGGCGGCCCCTGTATCCACTGTTGCAGCTGCTCGATGCCCTTGGTCGCCTGCTCGGCCAAATCCTTGGACTGGGTGGTGATGCTGGGGGCCATGGCGGTGAAAATGCCGCCCAAAATGGCGAAGAAGGTGATGAGGACGATCACCACCGACAGGGCGGAGGGGACCTTGTGTTTCCGCAGCCAGCGCACCGGCGGCCACAGCACGGTGGACACGATAATCGCTAACAGTACTGGTAGCAGGCCTTCCCACACGAGTGCGAGGCCCCGCCACAACAGGTAGCCGGCGGCAACCATGATGATGAACCGGAGTGCCCAGCCGGCGGCCCAGCGGCCGTCCTGGCCCAAAATGGCTGCTCGGTCGGTCTCGGCAAGTTCAGTGGTGATCTTGGGCTTTTCCTCGGTGGTGGCGTCGTCTTCCACCACGTTCGTGAGAAATTCCGCAGGATCGTCCGTCGGCGAAGCTGTTGCAGCTTGTCGACGCGCCGAATCCGCCTTATTCGGGGAATTCGGCGAATTTGTTGGTTTAGAGGGCGCATTTTTAGCGCGGCGTTTCTTAGTGCTCATTGTGGCTTTAACTCTGCCACAAAAAATCGGCTACGGGAAGAAGAAATTTTTCCGTGTGGCGGTCTTGGCAACCATGGGCGTCGACAAGCCTAGCAGCAAAAACGGTAAAGTTGAGTGAATGTTACTCAATTTTGTTGACAGTGTAGGTGTGCTCTGGTAGGCTGACGTCAGCAAGTTGAGCGTGACAGGATCAACTTAAAGATAAAACTAGAATTACCATCTTACTCAGGAGGAATTTTTCATATGGGACGCGCAGTAGGTATTGACCTCGGCACCACAAACTCGGTCGTTTCCGCTTTGGAAGGCGGCGACGCTACCGTTATCGCCAACTCGGAAGGGTCTCGGACCACCCCGTCCGTCGTGGCCTTTACCAAGAACGGTGAAGTTATTGTCGGCCAGTCGGCCAAGAACCAGGCGGTCACCAACGTTGACCGCACCATTCGTTCCGTGAAGCGGCACATCGGTACCGACTGGAGCGTTGACATTGACGGCAAGAAGTACACGCCGCAGGAAATTTCCGCCCGGACGCTCATGAAGCTCAAGCGCGATGCTGAAGCATACCTGGGCGAAGAAGTTACCGACGCCGTTATTACCGTTCCTGCCTACTTCTCGGACTCCCAGCGGCAAGCCACCAAGGAAGCCGGCACGATCGCCGGCCTGAACGTGCTGCGTATCGTCAACGAGCCCACCGCGGCAGCCCTCGCCTACGGCTTAGAGAAGGGCGAGAAGGAACAAACCATTCCCGTCTTCGACCTCGGCGGCGGCACCTTCGACGTCTCTCTGCTTGATCTTGCAGACGGCGTTGTTGAGGTTCTTGCAACCAACGGCGACAACCACCTGGGTGGCGACGACTGGGATCAGCGCGTTATCGACTGGCTTGCAGACAAGTTCAACTCCGATAACGGCATTGACCTCCGCAAGGATCCAATGGCACTTCAGCGCCTTAAGGAGGCTGCAGAGAATGCCAAGAAGGAGCTCTCCAGCGCTCAGCAGGCACAGATCAACCTGCCATTCATCACTGCAGACGCATCTGGTCCTAAGCACCTTGACTACACTCTGACTCGTGCAGAGTTCGAGCGCATTACCCGCGATCTTCTCGACCGCTGCAAGGCTCCTGTAACCAAGGCACTCCAGGACGCAGGCCTTCAGCTCTCCGACGTCAGCGAGGTCATTCTGGTCGGCGGCTCCACTCGTATGCCAGCCGTTCAGGACCTGGTCAAGAGCATGACCGGCAAGCAGCCTAACATGTCCGTCAACCCAGACGAGGTTGTTGCAGACGGTGCAGCTGTTCAGGGCGGCGTTCTTACCGGCGACGTCTCCGGCATCCTGCTGCTGGACGTAACCCCACTGTCCCTGGGCGTTGAGACCCTTGGCGGCGTTGTTGACAAGGTCATCGACCGCAACACCACCATCCCAACTTCCAGCACAAAGGTTTACTCCACCGCAGCTGATAACCAGACCTCCGTTGAGATTCACGTCCTCCAGGGCGAGCGCGAGATGGCTTCTGACAACAAGAGCCTTGGTAAGTTCAACCTTACCGGTATTCCTGCTGCTCAGCGTGGTATCCCTCAGATTGAGGTTACTTTTGACATCGACGCAAACGGCATCCTGAAGGTCACCGCTAAGGACAAGGCAACTGACAAGTCCCAGGAGATCACCATTTCTGGCTCCACCGCTCTGTCCGACGAGGAAGTTGACCGCATGGTCAAGGACGCAGAGTCCCACGCTGAGGAAGACAAGAAGCGCAAGGACGAGATTGAGGTTCGCAACCAGGTAGACTCCCTGGCATACAGCACCGAGCAGACCGTCAAAGACCTTGGCGATAAGGTCCCTGAGGATCAGAAGAAGGCTGTTGAAGAGGCTGTTGCTGAGGCAAAGACCGCACTTGATGGCTCCGACATTGAGGCAATCAAGAAGGCTGGCGAGAAGCTCACTGAGGTTGGCCAGAAGCTCGCAGAGATTGTTTACGCAGACGCTCAGGCTCAGACCGCAGGCAACAACGGCGCAGCAAGCAACCCTTCTGAGCCAGATGTTGTTGATGCAGACTACGAGGTTGTCGACGACGATAAGAACCAGAACTAATCTGAGTTTCTCGGCATATGCGCTTGGGTAACTTGGTGCAGTAGCTGGTAGACAATGTGATATGACTCGGAGGCGGCTGGCGGAAACGTTTGGCCGCCTTCTACACATAGGGAGGTGATGGCAGTGGCAACAGAAGATCAGAACAAGGTTGACACTACCTTTGATAACGAGAATAACGGTGATGAAACCGTAGGCGCCGTCGGTGTTGTGGGTGATGGTTCCGCAAGTCAGACGCTTGATGGCAACGAGTCCGCTGCCAACGGCGCAGCCTATGCGGGCGCAGCTGGCACAGCAGGCGCAGGCCGTCCGATGACTGAAGAAGAGATGGTTGCTGAGGCAATTCGTCGCGGAGAAGAGACAGCGGAGGCAGAGATTGCTGCTGACGCTCAGCGTGCAGCTCAGGAGCGCGACCGCCTGCAGAACGAGCTGGACTCGGTCTCTGACCAGATTGAGGCAGCAAAGCAGCAGGCAGCTGAGGCAAATGACCGCTTCCTTCGCCTGCAGGCTGACTGGGATAACTACCGTCGTCGTACCGCTCAGGAGCGTCTTGATGAGCGCCAGCGTGCAACAGAGAAGCTGGTAGTTGACCTTCTCCCTGTTATTGATGACCTGGAGCGTGCAATTGAGCACGCGGACAACCTGACCGACCCTGCCGCCAAGCAGTTTGTTGAGGGTGTCTCAGCGGTGTGCAATAAGCTTGTGGGCGTCTTGAACAAAGAGGGCGTTGAGGTAGTCAATCCTGTTGGCGAGGCTTTTGATCCTCTATCTCACCAGGCAGTGAGCCAAATTGAGGACACCGAGGCATATGATGAGACCGTCGCCCAGGTGTACCAAAAGGGCTATCGTATGGGCGGCAAGGACATTCGTACGGCAATGGTTGTTGTTACCCACGGCGGCCCAAAGCGCCCAGCTGAGTCAGAGACTGCTGACGGCGCAGAGGCAGACGGCACAGACGGCGCTGCCACAAATGGCGCAACCGAGTAAGGCAGAGTAGTTTAGAGAGGAGGCCGTGCTGAATGGCAGGTAGTAAGACTTTTTATGACGTTCTTGGCGTGAAGCGCGACGCCTCGAAGTCTGATATTCAAAAAGCGTTTAGAAAACTTGCAGCTAAATACCACCCTGATAGGGGTGGCGATGAAGCCAAGTTCAAGGAAATCTCAGAAGCGTACAACACGCTCTCTGACGATAAGAAACGTCAGGAGTATGATCAAATGCTCGCATTTGGCGGTATTCCTGGAGGTGGATTTGGTGGTCGCCAGGGCGGCTTCACCTATACCACCAACGTAAACGGCGCCAATTTTGCCGATTTCTTTAACGGCTTTGGTGGCGGTGCAGGCGCGGGAGCTGGCGGCTTTGACTTTGCCGACATCTTTGGTGGGCGAGCAAACCGTCCAGTTGCAGGCAGTGACCTTACTATGTCCGTAAACGTATCGTTTGACGAGGCGTTTAAGGGAACTTCTCGCAAGGCAACGTATCGCGTTCCTTCAACTGGTGAGGAGCAGTCGCTGACCATCAAAGTGCCAGCTGGTGCTTACGATGGCATGAAGCTGCGCTACAAGAAGCACGGCGAGTACGGCGTTAACGGCGGTCCACGAGGCAACCTTGTGGTTACCATCAACGTTGCAGCTCATCCGGTCTTCTCGCGAGATGGCGCTGACGTGCGCATGAAGCTGCCAGTAAGCATCTACGAAGCAGCTTTGGGCACCTCAGTTGACGTGCCAACGCCTGATGGAACTACGGTGCGACTCAAGGTTCCCGCAGGTACACAGAGCGGAAAAACGTTCAGGTTCAAGAACTTGGGCGCTCCTCGCGTGAAGGATCCTGCAACTCGCGGCGCGCTGTATGTTTCGGTGGACGTCAAGGTTCCAACAAAACTTTCCAAGAAGGAGCGAGACGCTCTTCAGGCGCTGCTTGACGCCGATGAGCGCAGCTACCGAGAGGAGCGGTAATGGCTCGAAAGAAGGATGACGGTCGTAACAAGCCGCTCTACATGATTAGTGTTGCGGCCGAGCTCACGGGCATGCATCCGCAGACGCTGCGCGTGTACGAGCAGAAGGGCCTGATTAACCCCGGCCGTTCTAGGGGCAACACGCGCTTGTATTCTCGCGCGGATATTGACCGCCTCAATCTTGTCTCCAAGCTGACGGATGAGGGCATCAACCTTGCTGGTGTTGTGCGCATTTTGGACATGCGTGAACGAGCTCTCGAGAAGGACGATCTTATCGATGAGCTGCGTGAACGCATTCGCGTGCTTGAGGATGAGCTCCACGAGTACCACATGCGCGAGCGCATTACCTCGCTTGTTCGTTATAGCGAGACCAGCCCAGAGATGGTGATGCAGCGTTTGCTTGGTATGCCAAGCTCCGCTTCTTCTGACGCCGACACCGAGGGTAACCCAACGCAGCCAAAGGAATCGTAAGACGACGAGGCAAATGCTACTAGTAAGATGACCAGCTCTCCGCGCACGTATGCGGGGAGCTGATTTTTTGGTTATGGTTACCATTTACCGAATACCGAATACCGAATGCCGAATACCGAATGCCGAATACCGAATACCGAATACCGAATATCACATGCAGTCATAACCTTTTTAAAACGAAATCTCTTTTAAAGGAGATGGCATGCTTAAATACCTTTACGCTCAACAAAAGAGCAAACTAATATTCTTTGTAGTCTTCTCTCTTTTGAGTAGCTTGTTTGAAATTGCGCTTTCATTTGTAATGCTTCAATCCGTTAACCTAGCCATGGATGGCAATTTGTCAGACGCATTGAATGATGGACTCTGGTTTGGCCTTTATATATTCTGCTATTTTGTTATCGACTTAATTTGCAGACGTTTGCGCTGGTCAGTTATACAGGGCTGTCAAACGCATCTGCGTGATGAGCTGATAAAAAAGATATTCAATCGTTCAATTCCTGAGTTTCACTCATTCAATACAAGTCATTGGCTCTCAATCCTTACTAACGATCTTGATTTACTTGAGGAAACATACTTCCGCGTCTTTATTGATCTCTTGATAGATGTCTTTTCTGGTGTAGTAAGCCTAATAATCTTGCTGTTTATTTCACCGTGGCTCGTACTGTTCATTTTATGCATGATAGCTGTGCAGATGTTTGTTCCCAACACAATGTCTGGAATTATTTCTAGCAAGCGAAAAGAACAATCTGAATCAGCTGAGCATTTTATTGCTACAGCAAATGAGCATCTTGAAGGGTTTGATTTGCTTAGAAGCTTTCATTTAACAGAGGCTTCACGGGTTGCCATGAGCAATGCGAATCAGGCTTGGGAGAAACAGAAATTTGGAGCTCGATACTTTAGTTCCTTGGCACGTTTGCTTTCATTTACTGTGGGACAAATTATTTACATTGGAATTTATTTCATTGGCGCCATTCTCACTCTTAACGGTTTAATGACAGTAGGAATGATGGTTGCGGCATCTCAGCTTGTTGTCTACATAGCAAATCCTATTCAAAACATAAGTGATTCAATTACTGATATGAGAAGCGCAAAAGAGATAATTACTAAAATACAAACGCTTCTTAATGAAGCCCCAGCTACAGAAAGTGGGGCAGAAAATACCCCTGATCGTTTTGCAAATCTAACGGTCAATCATGTTTCGTATGGCTATGACAAGGACAAATTAGTTTTATCGGATATTAGTTTTACTTTGGAACGTGGCGGAAAGTATCTTCTTGAAGGAAGTTCGGGAAGTGGAAAAACAACACTAATCAAACTATTAACGGATGTTCTAAGCCCAGATAACGGAGACATCTGTTTGGATGGCGTGCCAATCAAGCATTTCAAAAGTGAGCAATACGCTCGATTTATAATCCCTTGCTCTCAGCAAACATTTATTTTTAATGCGACTATCAGGGATAACGTTACGTTGTTTTGCCATGAGTTTACCGATGAAGAAATTATTGACGCTATAACAAAGTCAGGTTTTTCTGAGATTCTTACCAGATATCCAGATGGAATCAATCATATGATTGACCAGGCAGGAAGTAGTCTTTCTGGTGGAGAACGACAGCGGTTGGCTCTTGCGCGAATCTTTTTGTTTAAGCCACAAATTGTGATTTATGACGAGAGCTTTGCCCATTTGGATTCCGATTCTGTTCAGAGTCTCATTGATTTGATCTTAAAAGATGATGAGAGAACCGTTGTTATGACGTCTCATCAAGTAACTCCAGAAATAAGAGAGCGCTTTCACTCTCTTGTTCTAAAAGACGGAATCATCCAGTCAGAAACCGCTTAGCTTCTTGCTTCTTGACCTAGTTGTAATACGTGAATACAATGATGTAACTAGGTAAAGGAGGGGCTATGGACAGCATTGTAACTGCTCGTATTCCTGTTGAAGTCAAAAATCAGGTTTCCGAGGTTCTTGAATCGCTTGGGTCAAACACCACCAAGCTGATTAATGCAGCGTTTGAATATGTGCTGGTAACAGGCAAGCTTCCTGATGCTCATGAAAGCGCTTCGCTAGAATCTCCTGCTAAAGGGTCTTCTCGTCAATTGAGCGAGAAGGACAAAGAGCAGCTTGCGTCACTTTTTGGAAAGATTTCAGTTCCCGCGCCGGCGTCGTTTTGGAATGATTTAGGCAACAGCACCTACAAAGAAGCAATCAGCGAGTGGAGGTCAAGTGACTATGAAGCTCTTGATTGATACTAACGTTTTGCTGGACGTCTTTTTGTGTAGAGAACAGTTTGTTGCTGATGCAAAAAAGCTTTTCATAATGAAGCAGTTTAGGGATGCCGAACTGTGGATAGCAGCTCAGTCATACACAGATCTCTACTATGTGGGCGCTAAAGCTCATGGTTCTGATTGCATGCAAGAAATACTAAAAGAAGTATCTCCGCTGCTCAACGTGTGTTCTCTTGATGGAGCGGATATTTCAAATGCGCTGTCTGAGCAGTGGGAAGACTTTGAAGACTGTCTTATTTGGCGTGCAGCAAAAAAGGTAAAGGCAGATTACATCGTCACAAGAAATGCGGCAGATTTTGTTCGCTCGGATATACCAGTGCTTTCACCTGCCAAGTTTTTCTCGACAATAGAAGCTGAGCAAAATCTAGTCTATGAAGAGGCTGAATTTTAGAAGCTTTAAGGCGCGGAATAGGGCTGCAAAAGCTTAAAGCTAGGTAACGCAAAAGCTCAGCATAGTGCAATAAGAAAATCTATTACAAACACACTTAGATATGTATTAAAAGTCGTGCTTGGGGGTATATAGAATCCGATGAAGATTCAGTCCCCGGCACGATTTTGTTTGGGGTAGGAGGGTGATTTTATGAGACTAGATAAATGGGCCGTAACCGCCCAGGAAGCACTGCAGGCAGCTCTTGGTATCGCTGGCGATGTAGAGGCTTCCGAGGTTGCACCAACACACCTGCTCAAGGCGCTGCTGGACAGCAATGAGCGCAACCTGCGTTCTATCTTGGAGAAGATTGGTGCAGATCCTGATGCAATTGCCACGCAGGTAGACCAGGCAATCTCTAAGGCTCCAAAGGTAAGCGGAGCACAGATTGGCATTGGCAACGACCTTCTCAAGGTTATCAATGAGGCCGAGAAGCTTGCCACTAAATTGGGAGATTCCTACGTTACCTCCGAGCATCTGCTCACTGCGCTGGCAAACGACAACACCGACGCAGGTAGGATTCTTCGCGACGCCGGTGTTACCGCTAAGCGCGTGGAGGAGGTCTACAACGAGCTGCGTGGCGATGAGCGCGTAACTTCTCAGGATGCAAAGCCGCAGTTTGAGGCCTTGGAGCAGTACGGTCGCAACGTGACCGACCTTGCTCGCCAGGGAAAGCTTGATCCAGTTATTGGTCGCGTCGAAGAGATTCGTCGTACCATTCAGGTTCTGAGCCGCCGCACCAAGAACAATCCTGTTCTTATCGGCGAACCTGGTGTTGGCAAGACCGCAATTGTGGAAGGCCTGGCAGAGCGCATTGTTTCTGGCGATGTTCCAAGCACCCTGCGCGACAAAGAGCTTGTTGAGCTTGATATGTCCGCCCTGGTAGCAGGCGCAAAGTACCGTGGTGAGTTTGAGGACCGCTTGAAGAGCGTGGTAAAAGAGGTGGCCAAGTCTAACGGCCAGATTATCCTCTTCATCGACGAGCTTCACACCATCGTAGGTGCCGGCGCTTCCGAGGGCTCCATGGACGCTGGCAACATCTTGAAGCCAGCACTTGCCCGCGGCGAGCTTCGCGCAATTGGTGCTACTACGTTGGATGAATACCGCAAGTACATCGAGAAGGACGCTGCTCTTGCACGTCGTTTCCAGACCGTGCTTGTCTCCGAGCCTACTGTTGAGGACACCATCTCTATTCTGCGTGGCCTTAAGGAGAAGTACGAGCAGCACCACCGCGTCCGTATTACGGACTCAGCTCTAGTTGCGGCAGCAGACCTCTCTAACCGCTACATTTCTGACCGATTCTTGCCAGACAAGGCAATTGACCTGGTAGATGAGGCGGCATCAAGACTTCGTATGGAGCTTGATTCTATGCCAGCAGAGATTGATGCGGTTGATCGTCAGCTCACTCAGATGCAGATTGAGGAGCAGGCTCTGATGAAGGAAGAGGACGCTGCTTCTAAGGAGCGCCTGGAGAACCTCCGCGCAGAGATTGCTACGACGCAGGAGAAGCTTGATGGCATGAAGGCCAACTGGCAGAACGAGCGCGGCGCAATTGACCTGGTACAGGACTTGAAGTCCCAGATTGAGGACGCAAAGACACAGATGGAGCGCGTGACCCGCGAGGGTGATTTGGCGCAGGCATCCGAGCTTCGTTACAGCACCATTCCAGAGCTTGAGCGCAAATACGATGAGGCAGAAAAAGCCCTTCTCGCCAAGCAGGAAGACGGCGGAATCCTCAAGGAAGAGGTCACCACGGACGAGATTGCCGAGGTAGTTTCTTCGTGGACCGGCGTACCTGTGTCCAAGATGATGCAGGGCGAGATGGACAAGCTCAAGAACCTTGAGGACCAGCTTCACCTGCGCGTTATTGGTCAGGACGACGCTGTTTCCGCAGTTGCAGCAGCAGTCCGCCGTTCTCGCGCAGGTCTGGCAGATCCAAACAAACCTCTGGGCAGCTTCTTCTTCCTGGGCCCAACCGGCGTAGGTAAGACCGAGCTGGCAAAGGCGCTGGCAGAGCTGCTATTTGACGACGAGCGTTCGCTGATCCGCATTGATATGTCTGAGTACATGGAGAAGTTCTCGGTCCAGCGTCTCATTGGCGCGCCTCCAGGATACGTAGGCTATGACGAGGGTGGCCAGCTCACCGAGGCAGTTCGTAGGCATCCATACTCCGTCATCTTGCTGGACGAGATGGAGAAGGCTCATCCTGACGTCTTCAACATCTTGCTGCAGGTGCTGGACGACGGCCGCCTAACCGATGGTCAAGGTAGGGTAGTGAGCTTCAAGAACACCATCATTATCATGACCAGTAACGTTGGCTCTCAGTTCATTGCTGGTGCTGGCGCGGAAGGCTTCAACGAGGAGTCCAGAAAGCAGGTTATGGAGGCGCTGCGTAGCTCCTTCCGTCCTGAGTTCTTGAACCGTATCGACGACGTGGTTGTCTTCCAGCCTCTGGGTCTTGAGGACATTGAGCGTATTGTGGACATTCAGCTCAAGGATGTTCGTAGCAGACTTGCTAACGAGCGCATGACGCTGGAGCTTTCCGAGGCTGCAAAGCAGTCGCTGGCTCTTGACGGCCTGGATCCTGTTTACGGCGCTCGTCCTCTGAAGAGACTCATTCAGCGTCGCGTTGTTGACCAGGTAGCAAACTTGATTATTGCAGGTGAGCTGCATGAGGGCGATACTGTTCTGGTTGATACTGACGAGAACGGCAACTTGGTTGCTCGCAAGAAGTAAATGAGGCTGCGCATGTGTGACGAGTCCAAGAGGGCCGAGAAGCCCGAAGCACAGACCGCGGCACGCGAGGACGCTGCGACGGCTACGCCGCAGGTCGCGGCTGCTGCGACGGCAAAACCACAGGTCACCGCGCAGGCGGCGGCTACTGCGAAAGCCGTGACGCACAAGGACGCCGCGCACAAGGACGCGGATTCCAAGAAAGCGCAGGTTGTTGACCCGGAGTTTGCTCGCGCAGAAAACGAGGACGATGACGGCTACGATCCGTATTCCGATCGTCGTCCCGTGAGTGAGCCTCTCTTTGAGCGCGATCCCTGGAGCTAGACCACCGGGTTTTTCGCCAGGCGCTTCTCGGCACACGCAAAACTATACAAACGAAAGCCGCTGGTACATGACGTATCAGCGGCTTTTTTGTGTGGCTCGGCGTTACGTTCACGATTGCGAGCCTGAAAAGCTCATCATGTCTGAGTAAATTTACTCAGACATGATGAGAAAAACCGGCAAATTGCTCAGACTTGGCGCACTTTTCCGGCAAATCGTTCAGACATGGTGAGAGAATCAGGCTTCATGGAAAGGCAATCTCGGGCACGCTTCAAAGTCTGCCTGAAAAGTGCAAAGAATCTGTGTTTGAGACACAGATTCTTTGATGAAATCAGGCAGAATCCACCGATTCTTTTACATTTTCAGGCAAAAGATACAGATTCTTTGCAGAAATCAGGCGCGTAACAGCTGACATTGCCTTGTGCGCGTCGGGAGGTTGCCGCCTTGCAGTTTAGCGGACGGCAACGCCCCAGTTGGTGGACATCCAGGTCCAAAGGAAATAGAAAACTGCGGCAATGATGGCCAAAACGATGATGGCGGCAATCAGCGAGCCTGCATTTGAGCGGCGCTCTTTTCGGACAAAGATGTCGCGCTGACCCTTGGGTACCTGCAGGAACTGGCCATAGTGAACGTCCTTGCGAAGGTGCGCAATCTCGTTCTTTGGCTTGCGCCAACCCTTCTTCGCATAAGCGCCCTTGCTGGATTCAAAGCCAGCAGCTTGGTTCTCTGGAATTTCGAGTTTCTCGCCCGGCATTGTAAAGTCGCTGATAGGTTCCACTGTTTTGTGATGGCGATGCTGGCGGACGTATGGCTGCTTTGCAACGCCCTCGCCTTCGTACTCGGAAGTTTCAGATGTCGAAAAGTGCTGCGCGCCAGTTGCGTGAAGGTCGGCTCCATCGGCTGGTTGAACTTCCTGCTCAAAAGATTCAGCGTATTCAAAGTCCTGCTGGGTGTCAGAGCGAGGGTTCTGATCCGCAGGTGAAACGTTATTTTCAAGGTTGTTCGAGGTGTCCACGATGATCCTTTTGTCGTAGTCTCGCAAAACATTGATATAAAACATGATACCGCAGCTCGTGTAATCCTGCACAGTTTTGCTCGGATATTTAGACGGCTGCACAGAGTGGCTGCACAGAGTGGCTGCGTAGGAAGGTTGCGTGGGAAGGCGGCGCACAAACGCACAGCTACAGCGACATCGGCCAATCTTGGCTGGCAACACAGATAGCAAGCGAGCCGTCAGGAGTCTGCGCCTCGGTGAACGCGTCGTTAAGAGGCTGCGCGCCAACCGCCTCAGCAAGCGTTCTCACAGCGACGCTTGGACGGTTATTCTCGTGAGAGAGATGCATGCCAACCACACAGCGAGTATTTGGGCCTACGAGCTGCGACAATGCCTGCGCAGTATACTCGTTTGACAGGTGACCGGAGTCTCCGTGGACTCGCTGCTTGAGCACATACGGATAAGGGCCTGTGAGCAGCATATGCTCGTTATGGTTAGATTCGATAGCAAGAATGCGCACGTCGGAAAGGCATTCGAGAGCCTCAGGCGTCAGAACGCCCGTATCTGTGCAGTAGCCCACGGAGTCCACGATGCGTCTATCAGGGCCGGCGAGAAAATCAAAGCGCATGCCCATGGGCTCGCAGACATCGTGCGAGGTGGGGAACGTGCTTACCTCAATGTCTGGTGCGGCATCAATATGAACAGAACCCGTCTGGTCAACGAGGGTAAAGGTGACGTTTGAACAGGAGCTTCTTCTTGAGAGCGCGGCGGCAGTTCCTGTTGTAGCAAACACAGGAACATCAAAAGTTTTACTGACAATCGAAAGACCTGAGACATGATCGGTGTGCTCGTGCGTAATAAAGATGGCTACGAGCTCAGATAGGTTGACGTTTAGCTCTTTAGACCGACGCAGAATTTCTTTTCTAGAGATTCCGCAATCAATCATAATGAGACCATCAGGTGTTTCTAACAGGCTGCAATTACCTTTTGATCCGCTGGCAAGAATATGTAGGCGAAACGTGGGATTCATGAATTTCTTTCTACTGAGTAACTTTCGGGTATAACTGTAACAAACACACCGGACAGAAATTGGTGCTAAGTGCCATCCGTACACGCATACTTCAATAAAAAGAACGCTCTCACTGTAAAGGACCAGGTAGATGATCAGCGTCAAGGCCAGGTAGAGGGGTCGCGACGTGGTCAGGCAGCTGCACCCGTTATCCTTATGGTCTCGGGCGGAGCCGACTCGATGGCGCTACTTCACATGACGGCAACGGAACCGATTGACCTTGGCGATGGCGCAGGTCTCGCGCGCGTTGCACAAGAGCGCCTGCATGTACTGCACGTAAATCATTTGCTTCGCGGCGAAGACGCAGACGCTGACCAGCACTTTGTTCAAGCAACTTGCGACTCGCTGGGCATTCCCTGTACCGTGCTTCGCGTGGACGTAGCAAAGCTTGCGCAGGAACGTGACGGCAACGTGGAAGAAATTGGTCGTCTGGTGCGGTATGACGCTGCGCGAGAACTCGCTCAAAAACTTTGCGCTGAACAGGGAGTTTCTCGCCAGAAGGCAAAGATTTTGACAGCACATACGGCGGACGACCGCGCGGAGACGTTCATGATGAACGTGATGCGCGGGTCCGGCATGAGCGGTCTGGCGTCGATTCCTAGGCATCGCGGGCTGATTTATCGTCCGCTGCTGGATTACACGCATGACCAGCTCAAAGACTGGCTGAAGGCTCGCACCCTGGACTGGCATGAGGATGCCACCAACACTGACACCCACTATTTACGTGCGTATATGCGCCATAACGTGCTCCCTCTGCTGAAGGCGAGAAACCCGTTGTTGGTGCAGGCGGTGTGCAAAATTGCAGATTTGATGACTGACGAAGACGATTATCTTGAGGCGAAGGCTGCTCGCAAGCTGAGGCAGATTACGCTGCGGAAGAGCGAGTTTTCGCTGGTACTTGACGCGCTGAAACTGAGCTCTACCGACGTGGTAATTGCTCGCCGCGTGGTAAGGATTGTGGCAAGGCAACTAATCCCCGAGGCATGGCTAGAGTTCAGGCACGTAGATGCCGTGCTCGAAGCGGTTTCTGCGGGAGTTGGCGTGGCCAACTTGCCGCAAAACCTTGAAGCGCGCGTTCGTTTGGGCACCGTGACATTCTCGTTCACGGGCGCCGCGAGGACCGTGGGCGCTGCGAGCGCCGCGAGGGGCGCGGACACGGGCGCTGCGGCTGTGGTCGCGGCCAACGGAGAACCCGCAGGTACATCGCCTGCTGCACCAACGTTTGGCGAGCACCTTGCAGTTCCGGGAACGCTGGAGCTGGCAGACGGCCGAGTGCTTTCGGCGCGCATTCTCCCTGTGGAGCACGGCTTTGACGTCGTGTCCTATGCAACCGTGCATAGCCAGGAATGGTTGGGCGAGTCGGTTCTTCTCGATGCACGGGCCTGTGGGGTAGACCCAGTTCACGGCGGTAGCCTGTGGGTCTCGGGACCCGAGGCCGGGGACACCATGCAGCCTCTGGGCATGCATGGACAGTCAAAAAAGATCTCTGACCTGCTGGGCGAGGCGGGCGTGCCCGTTGAATCCAGGAGTATGATGCCTATTGTGCGCACAAATATTCGTGGACATGTAGTGTGGGTTACGGGAATTCGTCCCGATGAACGAGTAAAATGTACGCAAGATACAAAACAGCTGCTAGAATTGAATATCTATTCTGGTCATAAGCCATTTGAGAGGAGCCAGTAATGGCGGAGCTTCACCCTGATATTGAAGAGATTCTGCTTGACGAACAGGACATCAAGGACATCGTCAAGAAGGTGGGTGCGGAGATCACGCGTGACTACGCGGACAAGAACCCCCTGGTCATTGCTGTTCTTCGCGGAGCTGTTGTATTCATGGCCGACATCATGCGCGCCATTGAGTGCCCACTCTCCATCGATTTTATGGCTGTTTCCAGCTACGGCGACGGTGTTAAGAGCTCCGGAGTCGTGCGCATCGTAAAGGATCTTGACACCAAGATTGAAGGCCGTCACGTCATCATCGTTGAGGACGTTCTGGATTCCGGTCTGACCCTTTCTTACCTGGTGCGCATGCTCAAGTCTCGTAACCCCGCGTCCATTGAGATTGCTGCTTTCCTGGTCAAGGACATTGAGGGCAAGCGCCCAGCTGTTGATCCTCGTTACGTAGGCACTCACGTACCCGACAAGTTTGTTGTTGGTTACGGCCTGGACTATGCAGAGCGCTACCGCAACCTGCCATTTGTTGGCGTTCTGAAGCCTTGCGTGTACGAATAGGCTGAGGTTCTGCGGTCAAGTCCGCGCGGTCCGCTCCGTGGAGTTAACAGCGAAATCCGTGCAATAGATACAAATTTGTTAAAACTTTTAAAGCTTGGGCGAGAAGATCGATTTTCTCGCCCAATATGCTATCTATCAAAGGTTGCGCGCAGCTAGACGCGTCACGGCAGCCTCTACGACTTCAACGCCAACGTTTTACCAGGTAGTTACTGTAGGCTTCGAGAGAATCGAGAAACCATGGTCAACCAGAAAAGTCTTGCGTACGGAGCGGAAAAGTCTTCAATCCGCGAGATTGCAGGCTACGCAACACAGCGTCGCGCTGAGATTGGCGCTCAGAACGTGTTTGATTTCTCGATTGGTAACCCCTCCGTGCCTGCTCCTGAGGCTGTCCGCACCTCTATCGAGACTGCTATGCAGCTTCCTCCTCAGCAGGTCCATAGCTATACGCCTGCAATCGGCATTCCTCAGGCTAGAGAGGCAATTACCGCGTCGCTGCGACGCCGTTTTGGAGACCACGCGGCTCAGGCTGACGATCTTATCTTGACCTGTGGAGCTGCAGCCTCCGTTTCCATGGCACTCAATTCTATTGTTTCCCCAGGTGAAGAGGTCATTGTTATTGCCCCATACTTCCCGGAGTACCGCGTGTGGATTGACCACGCACAGGCTACCTGCGTTGAGGTTTTGGCTGACGAGAAAACCTTCCAGATTGACGTTGACGCTGTTTGTGCAGCTCTTACGTCTAAGACTCGCGCGGTGATTATCAACTCGCCAAACAATCCTGTTGGCGCCGTATACACCAGGGAGAACCTGGACGCATTTGCCAACATGCTCCGCAAACGCTCCGCTGAGCTGGGCACCGACATCTACGTCATCTCCGACGAGCCTTACCGCGAGATTGTTTTTGGTGATATTGAGGTGCCTTGGGTCCCCGATATCTACGAGCGCACCATTGTGTGTTATTCCTACTCTAAGTCCCTCTCGCTTCCTGGCGAGCGTATCGGTTGGGTGCTGGTACCTGCGTCTAATCCGGAGCAGAAGGAGATTTACGCAGCTTGCGCGGGTGCTGCCCGACTGCTGGGCTTTGTTTGTGCGCCAGCTCTTTTCCAGCGCGTCATTATCGACTGTGTTGATGAGCCTGCAGATGTTGAGGCTTATGCAAAGAATCGAGAAGTTCTGACCGAGGGCCTAACCAAGCTTGGTTACGAGTACATCCAGCCTGATGGCGCATTCTACCTGTGGGTTTGTGCTCCTGGTGGAAACGCTCAGGCGTTCTGCGATGTGGCAAAGCAGTTTGAGCTGCTCCCTGTTCCATCCGACTCGTTCGGTTGCCCAGGCTGGCTGCGCGTGAGTTACTGCGTTGCGTACCAGACCTGCGTGGACTCGCTTGCAGCCTGGGAAAAGGCTCTTGCTGCAATGAAATAAGCGCCGCAGGGGGGCTTAAGCTCCAACGGCGAGAAACCCAACGGGCGAGAAAATCAATCGACCGCAAACGACAAAGTGAACTGCCTCCCATTGCTTGGACATAAGAAATGGGAGGCAGTTCATATGCGGGTGATTATGATTCTGCAGC
>CALHVU010000042.1 GCA_938036925.1 uncultured Atopobium sp. | reverse complement strand
TTGGAGCCAGGTGTCGCGCCATCGCCAAGCTTTCCGCTGGCGAGAAGGTCATTGTGGTCGCAAGCGCCCACGCGCTGATGCGCAGAGTTCCCCCTGTTGGTTCGGGCTATTTTCTTCCTGCAACGTTCACCGTTGGCGACGACGTTCCCTTTGAGGACGTAGCTTCGCTGCTCGTGGGCATGGGATACGCCGATACCGGCGAGGTAGATGCGCCAGGCACCTTTCACATTCACGGAGACACGGTTGACATCTTCCCAGCTCAGGCAACAAGTCCCGTGCGTATTGAGTTCTTCGGAGACGAGATTGATCGCATTAGGCGCATGGTGGCAGCAACTGGCCAGACCATAGGTGCCATCGATGAGGTTACCGTTGCCCCAGCTCGAGAGCTTGCGTTTACCAAAGAGACTATCCGCCGCGCGGAAGAAGCGCTTTATACGCGCGCGCAAGAAAACTCTGCACTTGCCGCTGACCTAGAGCTCATCCAGCGTGGAGCCCAGGCTCCTGCACTTGAGCGCTATCTTCCGGTGTTGTATGGAAGCACTGCCAGCCCGCTTGAGCACATCTCTTCAGAGACACTGGTAGTTCTTGCAGAGCCTCGCTCGCTGTTTGATGATTGTCAGCGCGCCTATGATGAAATCTCTGCATCTGCGGCAGCATCAAAAGTGAAACTAGATGGTCTGTACACAGATCCAAAGGCTATGGACTTTGGTTCACAGCAACGCCTGTCCTTCTCGTCACTTCTACGTACGGGAACTGCGGTAACGTCGGAGCTCTCTGTGGTGCAGCCGTCTATTGCGGGTTCAGACACAAAGCTTTTGGGTCGCGTGAGGCAGCTAGTGCAAGACCGCGATGCCGTGGTATTTGCGGTTCCAGACCGTGCCGCTCGAGAGCACCTCAAGTTGCTTTTCTCGGATGAGTCCATTGCGTTTGAGGAGTCGTTGGGTACGGCGCTTGAAAACGAACCTGATCAAAACGGTGCTTACGCACCACTCAAGCGTGGTCGCGTCACGTTTACCGACGCACCTGTTCCCGCCGGAATTATTATCCCTACAGCTAATCTAGCAGTGCTTTCTGTCTCGGACTTGACGGCCAGGAGCGCGCGCAACAAGAAGCGCTCCAAGCGCATTGACCCTACAACGGTCACGTTCCCGTTTAAGCCGGGCGACTACGTTGTCCACGCAACGCACGGTATTGCGCACTTTACGGCCATCGTGCGTCAAGAAGTTGCAGGTAGAGAGCGTGATTACTTCCTGCTTGAGTACGCCAATGACGATAAACTCTATGTACCCCTGGAGCAAGTTGACCGCATCACGCGTTATGTGGGGCCCGACGGCAACAATCCGCGCCTGACCAGGCTTAACACGGCAGATTGGTCGCGCGCTACTAACAAAGCAAGAAAGTCCGCCAAGAAACTTGCGTTTGACCTGGTAGATCTCTATACGCGTCGCGCTTCGGTGCCTGGCTATGCGTTCTCTTTGGACACTCCCGCACAGGAAGAGATGGAGTCCAGCTTCCCGTACCAGCTGACGCCAGACCAAGAAAGCGCTGTTGCAGACATTAAACTGGACATGGAAGCGCGAAAGCCTATGGACCGCTTGCTTTGCGGCGACGTGGGCTTTGGCAAGACAGAGGTGGCGCTTAGAGCTGCGTTTAAGGCGTGCCAGGACGCTCGCCAGGTCATGATTTTGTGCCCAACTACCATCTTGGCTCAGCAGCACTACGAGACGTTTTTCTCGCGATTTGCTCCGTTTGAATTGAAGGTAAGCGTGCTTTCTCGTTTTGTCACGCCTGCTCAGCAGAGAAAGGCGCTTGAGGGATTTGCGGACGGAAGCGTAGATGTGCTGGTAGGAACGCACAGACTGCTTTCCGCAGACGTCAATCCGCACGATTTGGGCCTGGTGATCATCGACGAGGAGCAGCGCTTTGGCGTGCAGCACAAAGAGCAGCTCAAAAACATGCGCGAGCAGGTAGACGTGCTGACGCTCTCGGCAACGCCTATTCCGCGCACCATGCAGATGGCCATGAGCGGCGTGCGCGACATGAGCCTGATTCTGACGCCGCCGCCTGGCAGAAAGCCTGTTCAGGTGATGGTGGGCGAGTACAATCCGGACCTTGTTTCCGCAGCTATTAGAAGTGAGCTGGAGCGAGAAGGTCAGGTGTACTACGTGTCCAACCGCGTGACTACCATTGATGAGGCGGTTGCTCGCGTGGAGGAGGCGGCGCCGGAAGCTCGCGTGGGCGTGGCTCACGGCCAGATGAGCGCTCGCGAGGTGGAAAACGTCATGCTTGCCTTCCAGGAGCACGAGATTGACGTTTTGGTGGCCACCACCATCATTGAGTCCGGCATTGACAACTCGCACACTAATACGCTGATTATCGAGGACTCACAGCGCTTGGGACTGGCTCAGTTGTACCAGCTCAAGGGCCGTGTTGGTCGCGGTAGGCAGCAGGCGTACGCGTACTTTATGTTCCCAGCGGAGTTGCCGCTGACGGAAGAGGCAACCGAGCGTCTGACGGCAATCAATGAGTTCCAGGATTTGGGAAGTGGCATGCGTATTGCCATGCGTGACCTGGAGATTAGAGGAGCTGGCTCCCTTATGGGCGCTGAGCAGCACGGAAACCTTTCCAGCGTTGGCTTTGACCTCTTTACGCAGATGCTGGGCGAGGCAGTTGCTGAGGCTCGCGGTGAGTCCGCAGAGCTGGAGCAGGCCGAGGTAACCATCAATCTACCTGCAGATTTCTATCTTGATGAGGATTATTTGCCAGAGGTTGACCGTCGTGTTCTGGTGTACCGTCGTCTTGCTGCGGCTACAGAGCTTTCCGACGTTGATGCCCTGCAGCAAGATACCGAGAATAGCTTTGGCGCCCTGCCTCTTGCAGGTAAGAACTTATTTGATCGTGCCCGCGTGCGCATCCGCGCGCAGCGTTTGGGCGCAACGTCAGTGAGCCTAACAAATGGACGCCTGGTATATCTGGGTGTAGAAATTCCTCGCGAACAAGCCCTCAAGTTGAAGGGTCGCGGTGCTATTGTGTATCCAAAGTCGCATAAGCTGGCGTATCCGTTCCATCGAAATGAAGAGCAGTTGATGCCCGCCGCCCTAGGAGTTCTTGAAGAGCTTGGTGGCGACGACGAGGTTGAGGAGTAAATATGAGTCAAACAGCAGGTCAGACGTTACAGAACGCCGCGAGCGCCGCACAGAACGCCGCGAGCTCCGCACAGAACGCCGCGAGCGCCGCACAGAACGTCGCGTGCGCCGCGCAGGATGCCGCAAGCGCCGTGGACACGATCTTTGCCGCACCACACCTCAGGTGGGGTGTTATTGGCTGCGGAGTCATTGCAAACCAGATGGCAGAGGCATTGGCTTCTGTTGGCAGAACCATCGACGGCGTAGCTAACAGGACACAGGAAAAGGCCGTCGCATTTGCACAAAAACACCACGTCAAGCGTGTGTATGACAGCATCGACGATCTTCTCGCCAGCGACGAGATTGACGCGGTGTATCTGACCACGCCTCACAATACGCACATCATCTACCTGCGCAAAGCGCTTCAGGCGGGCAAGCACGTTCTGTGCGAGAAGTCCATTACGCTCAACTCCGCTGAGCTGCTTGAGGCCGAAGAACTTGCACATCAAAACGGCGTTCAGCTGATGGATGCCTGCACTATTTTGCACATGCCGCTCTACAAAGCGCTGGTTAGCCGCGTGGAGGCGGGCGAGTTTGGCCCAGTCAACCTGATTCAGGAGAATTTTGGCAGCTACAAAGAGTTTGACATGGAGAATCGCTTCTTCAATCCCAAACTTGCGGGCGGAGCCCTGTTGGACATTGGCGTCTATTCGCTGACACTAGCTCGTCTTTTCTTGAAGAGCCAGCCTCATGACGTGCTCTCCATGATGAATCCAGCCCCTACCGGCGTTGATCAGACGGACGGCATTTTGCTCAGAAACGCCGAGGGTCAGATGGTTGTCCTGGCGTTGACACTTCATTCCAAGCAGCCAAAACGCGCCACGATTTCCGCTGATAAGGCCTTTATTGAGATTATGGAGTACCCACGTGCCGACGTTGCCACAATTACGTGGACTGACGACGGCAAGCAGGAGAAAGTCCAGGTAGGACGCACGGCTGACGCGCTGGCATACGTGCTGGCAGATCTGGAGTCCGCTGTTGCAGGAGACGCTTCTGCTCAGGCGCAGCTTGAGGTCTCAAAGGATGTTATGGAACTCATGACCGGCCTGCGCAACGACTGGAATTTCCTGTACCCTGAGGAGCAATAAACTACATGACATCTGACGAGAAGATCGCCCAGCTAGCAGCTGTAGTTGATGAAGAAACAAAGGCTCGTCCGGGCGCACCTCAGACGCATCCGGAGTTTGACCGTCTGGTCAGAACCATCTGGCGCCTTCGCCAGAAGGATGGCTGCCCTTGGGACAAGGAGCAGACGCATCAGTCCATCTCAAGGAACATGATTGAAGAGGCCTACGAGGCGGTTGAGGCTATTGCCGAGGGCTCTCCAGAGCACCTTGAGGAAGAGCTTGGCGATGTGCTTGAGCAGGTACTTCTCCACTCGCAGATTGAGGCGGATAGCGGAGTAGGCGGCGGCGCGGGCGATTGCGCAGCGGGCAACTGCGCAGCGGGCTTCGACATCGACGACGTCTGTCGAGCGCTCAACCAGAAGCTGGTACGCAGGCATCCGCATGTATTTGGGCCAGAAGCTGGCTCAGCGTCGTCGGCTGCGGCTGTCTTGGACGTGTGGGAGAGCGTCAAGGCTGAGGAGCGCGCCAGTGCAGAAGATACCGTGCACACCGAGGGTCTTCTCGACTCGGTTCCACAGTCTCTACCTGCGCTCATGCAGGCGCAGAAGATTTCAAAGCGCGCCGCAAAGATGGGCTTTGAGTGGGCGTCAGTTAGTGACGTGTGGGACAAGGTTGCCGAGGAACGCGCGGAGTTTGACGCTGAAGTCCCAGGTACGCAGCAGAAAACGGACGAATTTGGCGATATCTTGTTTGCGCTGATAAACGTTGCTCGCTGGGAAGGCGTTGATGCGGAAGAGGCACTGATGAGCGCCTGCAGGAAGTTTCGCGCTCGGTGGTCGTACATGGAGAAAGCTGCTGATGAGAGAGGCTTCTCGCTTGACGAGAAACCCGAGCTTCAAGAAGATTTGTGGCAAGAAGCTAAACGTCATCTTGATGCGTAAGCAAGCTGCACAGATTGCAGCGAAGACGTGCGACTTACCGCAAAGCTTACGACTTGCCGTGGAGCGACAACTTCTATTCGGTGAAACGATGAAATTCCAAACTGAGGCAGGGCTATCGGCGCTGCCTCTGCCATAATAAAGATGTTGCAATTTGTTGCGACGCATCACCAAACAAACCAGAAATGAGATCCGTGATGAGTCAAGACACCACTAAAAAGAGTGGTACAAAAAGAAAAACAACGCCCACTAAGCGTTCCGCTGAGCCTCTTAAAGAGACTACCGCGGAGCATGCCTCTGGTGCTCTCAAAATATTTTCAACTAAAAAAGCCGAGAAACCCCAGGTAACTGAGAAATCTCAATCTGACTCAAAAGCTGTTGAGGTTAAAAAGCCTGCGGTGACTCAAAAGGACGCTTCTTCCCAGAAGAGTTCCAAGGACACCAAGTCTAAAAGAACTGTTCAAGTTAAGAGGATTGATAGGACTCAGAAGCCCGAGCGTGACCAGAAGTCCGAGCGCGGACAGAAGACTGAACGCGGTCAGAAGTCTGAAAGAACCAATAAACCGCAGTTCAGCGTAGCTTCTCTGGTAGAGCTTAAAGACAATGCACTTGACTTCGCGCGTAACCACACCAAGCTTGTTATTTTTCTCGGCGTTGTAATCTTCCTGCTTGTGGGTCTGTATCCGCCAATTCGCGGCTACTACCACGCTGTTCGTGAGCACGATGAGTTGCTGCTAAATCAGCAGAAGCTCGAGGAAGATCAAAAACGTCTTGAGTCCGAAGTTCAGGGTCTGCAGACAAAAGAAGGCATTATAGACGAGGCTCATAAGCAGGGCTTGGTTTCTGGCGGCGAGGAGTCTGCGCGAGTAGAGGGCCTTGATAAAAAGAAGGACGAGAATACCGTTCAGCGCCCTGATTATCCTTGGTATATCAAGGTGGGAGACTTTGTTTTTGGATTTACGCCAGGTGATTCCGGTAATACTGAGGCTCCTAAGAGCGCAAACTCAGACGATCCGACGTCTGCTCCTGCTCCAGGAGAATCTCATGAGCAGAAAAACTCTGGAGAGGGAGGCTCTTCTGAGGGATCAGACGCCAACAACTCAAAATCTGATAGCGGGAACTCACACTAATGCTTCTAGCTGCAATTGATATTGGAACCGTAACCGCTCGACTTGCGCTTGCACAGGTAGAGGACGGTCGCGTCATTCGTATGGCCAAATACACCGAGATTGTCAATTTGGGCGAGGGTGTTGATAAGACAAAGCGCCTGCAACCCGAGGCAATTCATCGTTGTGTTGGTTGTGTCTCTTCCTACGTTGATCACGCGAGAAAAGAGGGTGCTGAGGCGGTTGTATGCACGCTTACAAGCGCTGCTCGCGATGCAGAAAATGCTCCTGACCTGGGAATGGGTCTAGCTTCGCTGGGACTTGAGCCCATGATTATTCCAGGTGAAATTGAGGGTGCGCTCACTTTTTTGGGTGTCTCTCACGACTTTGAAAATCACCGCATTCTTGTTGCCGACAGCGGTGGCGGCTCAACTGAGCTGGTCGTCGGCACGCTGGTGAGACAAGCCGCAGCTCAGGTCACAGGTCAGCAGCCTGGTGGACAGCAGCTTGACATCAACTTTGTCGAGTCCGTTGACCTTGGCTGCAGGCGTCTGACCGAGCGTTTTAACCTGTCGGCAGACCACCCTTCAGCCGAGCACATTGATGGAGCTCACCAAATGGCAGCTCAGATGATGTCTGAGGCTATCAGCCGAGCTCAGCAGCAATGTGTAGCGCCAGAGCTTTTGGTCGGCGTCGGCGGAACCGCAACCAGCCTCATTGCTATTAGGGACCACCTTGATCCGTACGACCCGTCAAAAGTGCACCTCAATCACATTTCGCTTGATGAGGTGTCGCAGATAGAAGGGCTTCTCGCCAGCAAAACGTTAAAGGAGCGAGAAGACATAACGGGATTGCAGGCAAAGCGCGCGCCCGTCATGCTTGCAGGTACTATTTTGCTTGCAGAATTGATGAAGAATTCGGGCTTTAAACACCTGGTAGTAAGCGAGAGTGACCTGCTCTTTGGCCTGGTGATAACTGCTGCTGCCGTTCACCAGGGAAAGCAGTCGCCTGTGATTTGGCAGCCAATTTTGCGCCCGCTGGATAAAAAGTAGTGGCATAATAGCTAGACATATCCGGGGGCGTGGCGGAATTGGCAGACGCAGGGGACTTAAAATCCCTCGACTTCGGTCTTGCGGGTTCGAGTCCCGCCGCCCCTACCACTCTTGTTGCAGAATAAATAGTGTTTTAGCTGCGGTTTTTCAGAAAATATTTAAGTATTAGGTTTTATTGGATGTGAAGAGTGTATAGCTCTTGACCTGGTAAAACTTAGCTCACCAGTTAGCGGGGGGGGTGCGGACGAATAGTTGGACCGAATCGGTCCGGTTAGGAGTCTGTATGTTCACCGAAGAAGAGAAGGAGAAGGCCGCGTACATATCGGAGGCTGTTGCATCACGGGTAACGATCCGGAATGGCATTGTAACGATTGCGAAGAGGAGTTTTAGCTACTGGGACAATTTGTCCCAGTAGGGCTGCAATTAGGAACTGTTGGGCGTTTTGTCTTTAGCCGGTTCCAGATATGTAGAATAATGAAAACCAACCAACGTTCAGCAGAGACGATAGGGAGGAAATGTGGGTATCAAAGAAGTCAAGAAGAACCCGATAAACATGATGGTCGCTGATGCGGACGACCAAACCCTCGAGGCTGTCATCCAGCTTCGCAAGAAGGTCGGCAGCCAGGAGGAGCGCCTCGGATTCGTTAAGGGCCTCTACTACATCTCACTAGTCGATGCCGACTACACCGGGGACGAGAAGGCGCTCGTTGAAGGCACGGCATGTGCGCTCGGAATCAACGAGTCCACCCTCACCTATATGGAGCATGAGATTAACGATGATCCCGATGCCTCCATCGACTCCTTTGCCACTGCTGGATCAAGGGAGTACCGTCAGCAGCTCTTTGAGGAGATGGCCGCGCTTACCTACCTAAAGGGATATCAGCTCGCCGAGGAGGACAGGGCGATGATGAAGGTCGCTAAGGCGATGGGCATCAAGGAGGACAAGGCCGAGAAGACCATGTACGAGCTGTACATGGCGATGCAGGGATTCGACGTCTCCAAGAAAGCGACGATTGCGAAGGCCGCCATGGGAGTCGGGGCGATTGCGGCAGGCGTTGCGATTTGCGCCGTCACCGCTGGAGTGGCTGCTCCCGCAATCGGCGCGGCGATCGGCGGCATGCAAGGCTTGACAGGAATTGCCGCGGTAAACGCAGGCTTGGCCGCGCTTGGCGGCGGAGCTATTGCAGCAGGAGGAGGTGGCGTGGCCGCTGGAACGGCTGCGATCATCACCGCGGGTGCAGTTGCAGGCGGTAGCGCCGCAGCTGTCGGAATCAGCGTCAAGGAGAATATCACCGCCGCCCATGACAAGAAGAAGCTCCAGGCTGCCATCAAACAGCAGCAGAAGGACAATATGACCAAGCAGGAGATCACTGAGAACCTCATCAAGGCAATCGAGCTCGAGAAGGACCGTCTCAAGCAGCTGGAGGAGCTGCATGTGAGCAGGCGTGACATCGCCAGCATCGAGCTCCAGATTGCGAACCTGCTTGCACAGAAGGCGGAGATAGCCGCCAGCATGGAGAGCTAAGATGCCATCAGGACCAAGGCGCGATCCGTATCTCGACAGGTTGCGCGCTATCCAGGCCGAAACAGCAGGCATCGACGCGTGCCTGGATGCTCTTGAATCCGGATACACCCTCGATGCCGAGAGGGTCGATTCGATCGTAAGATCCCAGATGCTTGCAAGGCCGGTGAGATACGAGGACTTCCTCTCGGAAGGGGAGCTAAAGGAAATCGCCCTCGAGTACTCCCAGGCGCTGAACAAAGGGGTCGACTGCGACGCCCTCGATTATGCGTTGTCGGCGGCTTGCGGACTCGTCAGCGGAATAGTGGACGTTATCTTCGTCGGGACGCCTGGCGAAGGCTTGGCAGGCAAAGCCTCTGACAACCTTTTTGACGCAGTTGTAGTGCGCTTCGCGAAGACCCTCAAGGACGACAATGGCAATCCGCTTTGGAACCCGAAGCCCGGGAACGAGAACAATGTCGCGTCGGCCATAGGAAGGCTGGAGCAGGTGTTCAAAGTCGGATACGACCAGGTGAAGTCGGCCGACACAGCAGGCGTCATTAAAAATATGCTCCCAAAGAACCACCATGCGAAATCGGCATCGCACTACCCCGATTTCATAGGTCTCATCGCTTCCATCTGCAACCAGTTCACTGACACTTCGACGTTCTTCGATAGCAATAACGGTCAGATCGCCATCGTTCCTGGAACAGGAAACGGAGTCGAGCTGATTGGCAAGACCCTAACGGCCAAGGTCTTTGCGGGGACGATTAATTGGTTCGGGCACTGCATGTCCGATGTGGCTGGCAGCAGTGGCGCCAGCGGACGCGGAACAGGGCTTCCTCTGCCTTTCTGGGAGTTTTTCGAGCTTTGCAACTTCGGGAAGTTCCCGAACGAGAAGGGCCAATGGCAGTCATTCGCGACCGTCATGACCCAGGTCTACGAGCAGGGTTACGATCTGAGACACGGAGTTTCGACGACCTTCCCCGTGCTGATAAACGAGCTGCTCGTAAGGGCTGTATACACTATCAAGCGCCACTTCGGCGCAAGCGTTCCGTGGGCAGAATGCCTTCCTGTCGGAAAATGCCCCGAGCTCCAGAGAATGCTTACGGTTGGAGTCGGCTCTATGTGCCTGATCGATCTGGGTCATGCCGCGGCAACGTCCTGGGGCAACTGGGTTAAGTTCTTCGGGGAACTGAATATCACTGCTTGGGCGCGATTCGGATTGCAAGGAGCAAGAGAGCTCCAAGCCGTCGCAGAGAGGGACGCCAGGAACCTGCTCGAGCTAAACGACGACATTTCCTCGGAATGGAATCGTCTGTTAGAACGCAGTCAATCACTCCTTGAGTAAGAGCGCACTGGGACAAATTGTCCCAGTGCTGACAAAGTGGAGTGCGGTCAAAATTTAAAGCTTTTATTTTTCTAACAATGGGGTAAGTTCTTGCTCAGCTTTTTTAGTGGGACCATCCCAAGTGAAATACTCTGGGTAGAACTTATATAGTTCTCTACGGCGGATTATTGCAACCTGTTCATCACTCGGAAGGCTCATGTAGATAGCCATATTTTTCTTTACATCAAGCTTTTTCCCATACTTTTTAAGTAACTTTACGTGTTCACGTGCATAAGAATTGCTTCCTCGCATTAAGGCATCAAAAGAAATATCTAACGAGTCACAAAGAGCATCATAATCAATTACCATGAGAGGCCTCTTTTACTACAGCAATAGTGATTTGCTATTCAATCTGAACAAGTATCTTCAGCAAAGCAACTTTATTTTATTCTGCAATAGAGACCGTTAAAAGTTATTTCCATACCTATTCTGCTCTCCTTTAAAAACTTGTATACTACTTGTCTTGTATCTAACATATGCACGACTAATTTCTTATTTGCTTCGGAGGACCTATGTCATTTGAGACAGGAGTTTTTCCGGTTTTAGTTTCTGAGAACGAAGCACTAGAGTCATTGTCCCCGCAGGTCAGGGGAGGGCTTAATGCGTCGTCTGCCACACCTCTCCATGTTCAGCTGTCAGATTTGATGCGCGTCAAAATACTGTCAGAAGACTGGAAGGCGGGAACGTATATTCCGTCTGAGGCCGAATTTATGGCGCAGTATGGTGTTAGCCGAGGCACCATCAGAAAAGCCATTCAATCCCTGGTCAAAGAGGGTTTACTGCTTACTCAAAAGGGTCGAGCAACGCAGGTTATTTCTAACACCGTCCGACATGCGGCGGGAAATACCGTGCTTTCGTTTGCTGCGGCGCTCAGAGATGGCGGCTTTGAGTATCAAACTGAAGTCCTGTTTAAGCAGGTAGTTCCTGCAGATCAAGCCGTTGCCGAGCACTTGGAGATTCCCATTGGCTCTGACGTGCTCTTTTTGCGTCGCGTTAGGAGTGTCTCGGATAGGCCTGTGGTGTGCCAGGAATCATGGTCCAACCTGCTTGTTTGTCCGCAGCTTGAAGAGACAGACTTTGAGAATGAGTCGCTCTTTGACGCGGTTGAAAGAACTTCTCAAAAAGAGATTGCGCGCTCTCGCATGCGCTATCAGTCACAAATTGCAGGCAAAGACCATGCCGACTACCTGCAGTGTTCTCCAAATGAGGCTTTGCTTGTGCTTGAGCAGGTAATTGAACTGTCCGACGGTAGTTGTATTGAGTGGAGTCAGACTTGGCTTGCCCCACATCAGAGTGTTGTTGGTGTGTCTGAGCAGGTAGACGGCTCTATGGGACCTCTGGACATCTCTTCGGTCCGCCAGTCAGAGCACGTGGACGCATCGCCGACTTCTACAGAAATAGACTCTGATCAGCGCACGCAGCTTGAGTTTGATCTGCGTCACGAAGCGCTAGAGGTGCGTCGAGGTATCATCGAGCTGGCACATCGCTACAGCTCAACGCCATTCCATATTGGCGGCGCATGTTCCGTGGCAGACATTGTCTCCGTACTTTTGAGTAAGGTTATGCAGGTGGGCCACAGGGATTGCGAGTGGGAACTTAGGGATCGCTTGATTCTCTCTAAGGCTCATACATCGCTGGCGCTGTTTCCAGCTCTTCTACGTGCAGGAATGATCTCTCAAGAGGACATTGACCGTGGAGTTTTTGGACCCGATGCTGTCCTCTTTAAGCATCCACTGCGAGATCCTCAGCGCGGCTTTGAAATCTCTGGTGGCAGCCTTGGAATGGGATTGGGCTACGCCGCTGGCCTGGGGTTAAGCCTTCGCAGAAAAGATCTTTCTTCTCGCGTTTTTTGTATTGTGGGCGACGGCGAGTGCGACGAGGGTTCTATTTGGGAGAGTGCGGCGTTTATCGGCCACAACCAGCTCTCTAACGTGACGGTTATTGTTGACCAGAACCGCATGCAGCTGGATGGCCCTTGCGCATCCATTTTGGACACCGGTTCAATTGCAAGAAAGTTTGATGCGTTTGGTTTTGAATCTGTCGAGGTAGACGGACATGATGTGCTTGCACTGTACGACGCATTAAAGCAGCAAACTTCAAGGCCTCGCGCGATTATTGCTCACACCATAAAGGGCAAAGGACTTTCATTTGCCGAGAATAACGTCTCGTTCCACGACGCGTGCGTGACGGACGACCTCTATGAACAGGCATTGTCTGATCTGAAAGTTGCAGAGGAGGCATGCTCATGCTAGGCACATCTTTGCAGCCAGCGTGCATTTCGGCTGAAGAGTCGCAGATGCTTGCAGGTATGAATACAAAAGAGGTATTTGGTTGGGTAATGGGTAAGCTCGCTGAAGATGACGAGTTGTTAGCCGTTGCTGTTGCCGACTATGGTCGTCGTTTGAATCTGGATTGCTTTCGAGAGCTTCGACCAGACGGCTACATCCAGTGTGGAATTGCAGAGCAGAACCTTATTGAAGTGGCGTCTGCCTGTGCAAATGAGGGCTTTCATGTTTTTGCACCGTGCTATGCCACGTTTGTGACCTCTCGAACGCTGGATCAGATTCGCGTCAACCTTGGCATGATGAAGTCGCCCGTGGTGCTTGTAGGTGTTGCTGCCGGCTGCGAATCTGCAGCTACAGGACCCTCTCACATGGCTGTGGAGGACATTGCGGTCACCAGGACCATTCCGGGGCTTTCCGTGTTCAGCCCGGTCGATAACGCCCAGCTTGCGGCCACGCTTATGGAGCTTGCAAAGCATCCACGACCAGCTTACGTGCGTATGACCTCGTGCGATGGCGTCAATCTGCATCCAAATGGTTACGTTTTTGATGCGTCCGGTGTCGAGAAACTCTTTGAGTCGGCTTGCGCGGTGAGTGCGGCGGACCCAGCAGTCGCAGACGGCGCAGCGACGTCCGAAGCAGCAGCTACCGAAGCCACAGCCGTCATTCAGCTGAGGCACGTGACCGTACTTGCAACGGGTGCGATAACCAGTAGAGTTATCGAGGCAGCTCAGCGAGCTGCTGAGCAGTTGGTGGCTGCTGGGCAAACCGCTCCCGTCCGGACAAACATCGAGGTCTACGGCGTGTCGAGCATTAAGCCACTTGACGCATCTCTGACGGAAATCTGTCAGAACTCTGACGTGATTATTACTATCGAGGAGCACAGTGTTTTGGGTGGGTTTGGCGGTGCAGTTGTCGAGCAGCTCAGTGCTTCAGGTGCATGTCCGCAGGTACTACGTTTAGGCATGCCCGATGCGTACTTGGAGGCAGACGTTCACCACAATATTCTTGCGCGCGCTGGACTATCGGTTGAGAGTCTACAAGAGGTTCTTCTCGCCAACTGTTAAATCAACTAATCGAATCCGGGAAGTCTCCCTGTATACTCGCTTGATGATTTAACATTCCAAGAACGGCCGAATAACTTTTGAGAGCTCGACAATTTTCATATTGAAAGTCTTTAATTAATTAGCCCTCATGAAGATAGTTAGTTAGTTGGAACTATCCCTTGCCCATTGAGATGATGAACAAGGGATAGTCCCCATGTTCTTGATTGATTATTTTTTCAACTTCTTGATTTGTAGTAATGCGCCCGATTCCATTATTCCAGGTGACATGCCAGTCACAGTAAAGGACTGATTTTTCAGGTTCTTGCGGAGGTGTATATATCCCACCAATCATTTCTCCCTCGCAAATGAGTGATGGCATTGAATAGAACCACACATTATCTGAATATTCATCAGTAAAAGTTACACATGCAATTTGAGTCTCAGGATTAGGGGTGTCACATTGGACCCATTTAATACTTGGGGGGTTCAAGCTTCCAGTAGAAAGAATATATATAATCAATGCAGACATAGGTATTATCGCAATGGTTTGTAAAACGGTGTGTACAAGTTTTCTACTATAGTTTAAAGACTCAAAAAAGCTGCGAGATGACACGATTAAAAAAATGACTATAGCCGCTAAAATAAAACATACCATCCAATGTCTAAAAAACAATACTCCTAAAAAACACACTGGGATAGGATATGTTACGAACGGAATGAATTCATTTGCATAGAACACCAGAAAGAGAGCTGCTAAATAAATGGCCGCTCTTAGTAAATGAACAAGGCGATTAGTCTTTGAAAACATTACATTACCTCATTCTGCAAGTTTGAGAAATAACATCAATGCTATCTCTACACATCATTATAAATAGTTGATTGAAAATAGTCCATCAGTCATCGCTTAGCATAAATCGATAAGTTTATATAAGTTTTTTAGGTTAATTCCCTTCCTTTTTCTGTCCTTAGTTTAGAGACGGATTTGAATTATCAGATTTGACTCAATAAATATGTGATTTGTGTAAGGAGGCAAAAGATGAATCATTAGAGGCTGTGGGATATCGTTCTGGATTTTGTAATGAGACGCATAAACAAGGAGTAGATATGATTGAAAGTGTGAGTAGCAACATTAATCCATTTAGCGTGAATTTTATTAGTACGGAGACACTGTCTGAATTTAGTACTTCTTATTTTCGAGTAGAGCTCAGATTGGGCATTTACGGAGGTAACAGGTGGTGTTGGGTTAGAGTAACTGTTCGTCAGGGTAGTAACATGGAGCCTGGAAGCACTGCTTCAGTATCGACGCC
>CALHVU010000041.1 GCA_938036925.1 uncultured Atopobium sp. | reverse complement strand
ATGCTTCCCATCAGAATGACCGAGAAGGGAAGCAGGTGATATACCAGGGCTTTATCGGTACCAACAACAGCAAAGAGGCCAACGGAGATAATGTCGGTCCACTCAAGCATGCGAGGAAATCTACCAAGCGGCTCGGGGAACATAAAGAGGAGCATGGCAGTTAGCACCGCCGCCGGAATGGCGTAGGGCGAGTTGAGCATGTAGACGCCGCCTTCTTGCATCATGACGTCCCTGATAAGCCCGCCGCCCAGACCGCCCAAAAGGCCAAGACCCACAAAGCCCACAAGGTCCAAGTGACGATCTCTTGCAACCAAGATTCCCGAGATTGCACCAATAATTACTGTTAGAAGGTCCAGCCAGTAGGGGATGCCCACAGAAATTGCATCTGTGCCATAAGGCGAGAAAAACGGTGGCATCCATACCTCCTACTGGTGTTTTTGTTTTATGAGTATGACAATACTACACAAGTATTAAAAATACACAGAACTTCTCGTTCTATATTGGTGAGAAATCCGCTATACTGTCCCGTGCGGTTTTATATGGAGAGTTGTCCGAGTGGCCGAAGGAGCACGATTGGAAATCGTGTAGGCGTCTAAAGCGTCTCCAGGGTTCAAATCCCTGACTCTCCGCCAGAATTTTCACGGCGCCTACGGGCGCCGTTTCACCCTTCGGAGGGGTGGCAGAGTGGTTGAATGCGGCGGTCTCGAAAACCGTTTACCCCTTCTAGGGGTACGAGGGTTCGAATCCCTCCTCCTCCGCCATTTAACATTTTTATTTGATTAATTGTTACCAATAAAGATATATTTATTTTTCGATTTTATATAGAATGTTTAGGCTTTGTAATTCGATGTCATCTTTTTTGACACGAGGGGAGAGTTAAATGGCTGTTTCAGCAGATGAGTTGAATGGCTACAGGCGCGATCGCTATTTTGCACGCTCCTGGGCACTTCTGACTCTGGAAAAGGGTTGGTGGAAGCCTGTCCTTATTATGGCTCTGTTTGGTCTTATTCCAGTTGTCGGAATTCTTGCACTTGTTGGCTATGCACTTGAGACTGCACGCGTAACTGCATGGGGCATCAATGCTGGTCCAAAGCAGAAAGACCTTAAGTTTGGTACCTACATTGTTACCGGCTTCAAGGCAGTTGTTATTGCACTTGCATTTGGTCTGGCATACAGCATTGTTACTGGAATTCTTTCTTTCATTCCAGTTATCAATCTGATTCTTATCCCAGTCTTTATTGTTGCAGCATTTGTGTATCCACTGTGCATCAATGTTGTTCAGGTCCGCGCATCAGTTTATGGTCGCATCTCTGCAGGTTTTGCTTTTAAGAACATCTTTGAGATGATCAAGCACGACATGGGCGGTCTGTTCCGTATCTTTGGTATGGGCATTGTACTTGGCATTGTTACCTCTATCATTATGGGAATCATTGGTGGTAGCGCTGCAATTAGTATGTTCGTTAACATTGGTGCTCAGGCTATGGCCATTGCAAGAACTCAGAATATTTCCAGCCAGCAGCAGCTTGGTCTTGTCGTGCTTGCTCTTCTTGCACGCGGCTTCATTCAGATGGGACCAATCTTCCTGGTTATTGGCTATATTGGTCACGTTGTTGGTCTTATCGTTATGCTTCTTATGCAGAACGCAATCGCTCTTTGGATGCGTCAGTTCAACGTTCCTGCATGGGGACAGAGCAACGATCCACTGCCACCATTTATTAACGATCCGCGTGATGGCGCAGCTGCTACCTATGCTGCCCCAGCACCTGTTGCTCCAACCGCACCAGCAGCAACCGCTGCTCCTGCAGTAGCCCCAGTTGCTATTCCTGTTGCAGCACCTGCACCAGCAGCTACTGCTCCCGCAGCTCCAGCAGCTCCTGCTGCCCCAGTTGCTGCTCCAGCTCCAGTTGCACCTGCAGCCCCAGTTGCTGCTCCAGCTCCAGTTGCACCTTCAGCGCCTGTTGCAGCTCCAGCTGAGCCTGTTGCGGCTCCAGTAGCACCTGCTGCACCAGTGGCTCCTGTCGCTCCTGCTGCACCTGCTGCACCAGTCGCTCCTGCTGCACCTGCTACTCCTGTTGCACCTGCTGCACCTGTTGCGCCAGCAGCACCTGTAGCTCCAGAGGTTCCTGTCGCTCCCGCAGCTCCAGAGCCTGCACCTGCTTCAACTGTTGTTGTTGAGCCAATTATCCCAACAACTCCAGAGGCTCCTGAGGCACCAGCTGCTCCAGCAGACGCACCAACTCAGAATCCTGAGGGACCTGCAGCTCAGTAAAGTAGAGCACATATAAACGAAACGGCCATCATGCAGATTGTGTGATGGTCGTTTTTCTTTTTCAATCCCATGTTTTTAAAATTGCGCGAGTGACCACGCCTTAGAAAGATTCGCGTCAGATATTTGCAAGATTAGAGGTAAATAAGAAACAAATTGCCGATTTAAGCTTTATATGTGGACTGCATGTGAGAAAGTTTGTGGGCTAGTTTCGTATTTGAGCATTTATGTGGTATGATGCTTGGTCGAACTTTCCTGCTTCGGGTGCACCTTCACTTCCCGAAGCCATTAGCCCAGAGGAGGTGACAATATGAAGGCCTATGAACTGCTGTTTTTTGTTGACCCAGCTTCCACCGAGGAAGTCCGCGCTGGTGTAATGAAGCGTATTGACGTTGCTATCACCACTGACGGTGGAGTAGTCGACAGCGTCGAGGACTGGGGTAAGCGTAAGCTTGCTTTTGAGATCGACGATCTTACCGAGGGTGACTATACCCTCATCAATTTCCATGCAGATCCAACGCAGATTGCAGAGCTCGATCGAGTCCTGCGAATCAATGATGCTGTTAAGCGTCACATGATCGTGCGTCGAGTCGATAAGGACTAAGTCCTTGTAATGGAAAAGTGGAATTATTCCACGATGAGAGGTAGTGAGATTTATGAGTATTAACAGGGTTAACATTTCGGGCAACCTGACCCGTGACCCGGAGCTTCGCTCCACAGCAGGCGGTACCCAGATTCTATCCTTCGGCGTTGCGGTTAACGATCGTCGCAGGAATCAGCAGACCGGTGAGTGGGAAGATGTTCCCAATTTCGTTGACTGCGTAGTATTTGGACAGCGTGCTGAAGCACTTTCCCGCTTCCTCTCCAAGGGTTCGAAGGTTGCTATTGAAGGCAAACTTCGTTTCAGCTCCTGGGAGACGAAGGAAGGACAGCGTCGCAGCAAGCTTGAAGTTGTTGTTGATGAGGTCGAGTTCCTTTCTAGGAATCAGCAGGGTGGAGCCCCTATGTCACAGGGTGCACCATCTTATGCAGCTCCAACTCCACAGGCACCCGCTCCCGTTCCGGCTCCGCCAGACGAGGAGTTCTACGATGCTGATATTCCGTTTTAAACGTCAGACAGCAACACAGACGTTACTGTCATCTGAAAGGTAAAAGACATGGCTCAGCAGAAACAAGATTTCCAGCGCCAGCCGCGTCGCAAGTATTGCCAGTTCTGCAAGGAGGAGACTGAGTTCATCGATTACAAAGATACTCAGCTTCTTCGTAAGTACATGACCGACCGTGGCAAGATTAAGCCTCGTCGCGTCACTGGCACCTGCACGCAGCACCAGCACGACATTGCACTTGCTATCAAGCGCGCACGCGAGATGGCACTTCTGCCCTACACTGTCCCTGTGGTTTCCAGCCGCGGTGGCCGTAGTCGCGGATAACCTATCTGTTCTTCAGGTAGAGTTGGTTAGCAATGGATAGACCGGATTCAAATATTCCTCAGGCACCTGAAGGGTATTCTCGCCCAGAGAGTAGCCCACAGAATTTTGCCGGTCCAAGCAACCAAAACGGAGGCAAGCCGCGTCCGTTTGAAGCTCCAACCTACAAGCAAGGCTTTGTTCTTTGCGTTGTTGGCGGAGTAATTACTGGGCTCCTTTCTTTTATTGGAGCAGCTTTGGTTGCGTATGGCATGGTAATTGCTGTCTATTGCAAAAAAGGGCACGGATGGTTTGGTCCTGCTATTACTTCAGTACTTGTTACGGGTGTAGCAGCTTATTTGCTCTCAGGACCAACGGAGGCGGCTACTTCAGTTACCGCTTGTGCACTTGCTCTTGGAGTTGGCTACGCTTTTGCAACAGAGAAACTCACCGTTGGTGTTGGGTCTCTTCTTGTAGGAGCAACGGCTTTGGCACTTCTAGGATATGACGCGTTCTTTGCCGCAATGGCAGGAACAACTCTTCCCGAGCTTGCTCAGAACGTATTTAATCAATACGCCTCGCAGGTCTCAGGTGCTTCTCCAGAGATCCAAGAAGGTCTTTCAACAGCAAAGGCACTCTTTATGCTCTTTTGGCCAACCAGCTATACCGGCATGGCGCTTTTATATTTTGTAATTGCGCGTTTTGGAGCTCGAACAGTGTATAAAGCACTGACAAGAGACCCACAGAAATTGCCACAGTTCCAGTTGATGGACGTTCCATTTTGGATGTGTGCTCTTACCGTGGCCAACTTGTTTGTGTATGCACTTTCAAGCACCATTTTGCCTGCACAAGACATACTTCAGCTTATTACGTTGAATGTGTTTATGGCTCTTAGAGTTGTGTTTGCTCTTCAGGGCCTTGCAGTGCTCACATGGTTTGTGCGCGAGAAGCACTTCTCGCCAGCACTTTCTCTGTCACTGTTTGTATTGGCAGGCATGTTAGAAGTTCAGTTAGGCGTTATGGCTCTCGTAGGACTTATTGACGCCTGGGCAAATTTCCGAAAGCTTAATCGCTTAGGAAGCCAGGATTCAGAGTCCACGATAAACAACAACTAGTCGATACCATCGACTCATCAAAGGAGTTTCCCATGAAAGTTATTCTCTTGGGCGAGCTTCGCGGTAAGGGCGGCGAAGGCGACATCGTAGAGGTCGCACAGGGTTATGCGGAGAACTTCCTGTTCCCCAACAAGATTGCCCAGCCTGCTACACCGGGTAACATCAAGCAGCTTGAGGAGCGTCGTCACAATATCGCTAAGCGCGAAGAGCAGCGTATTGCTGACGCAAATGCTACCAAGGCAGCTCTTGATGGCAAGCTCGTAACTGTTGACGCTCGCATTGGCGAGGAGGGCCAGCTCTTTGGCTCCGTCACCACCGCTCAGATTGCTGACGCAATCGAGGCACAGCTCAACGTCACCGTTGATCGTAAGCGCATTGCTCGTAGCGCTGCTATCAAGACCGCTGGTCGCCACAATGTCACCATTGAGCTTTACCGTGACATCACCGCTACCGTCGTTGTTCTTGTTGGCGAGGACGATGCTGCTCCTGCAGAGGAGGAGACCGAGGAGGTTGCCGCTGAGGCAACCGTCGAGGTTGAGGTTGAGTCCGCAGAGTAGTTTTATGCATGCATAAAACACTGTTCTCCTGCATTTTTTGGTGGTTTATACAATTTCTGCAGTTTTCTACAGATTTGTAAGCTTTTATAAAAAGCGCAGCCATCTGAAAAGAATGGAATGTTTGTTCGAACCACCCCTTTGTGAAACATAACAAAGGGGTGGTCTTTTTATGTGTAGACAGAACGGTATATTTTCTTATACTCTACCTGCGGTTATTCAAAATGTTATGTAAAACATATTCACTTAACCTGCGGAATTGTAATTTGATTTGTATAACTGCAGATAAGCAATTGTGTAGAAAATACCACGTGTCGAAAAAAGTCCAAAAAATGTTGAAAACGTTGAAAACTTAAGGAAATCCCGCTCAGGGTATGCGAGTTTTGGAAAATCGTGTTGAAGACTTAACTTTTCGAATTTTGCAAGCCAAAATGACTCTTTATTTTTTTGAAAAGTACACTACTATTCAGATTCATTCCCAAAAAATATGATTGGAAAAGACGATGGCACAAGACTCGTTTGAGATGAATCCTACGCAATTGACGGCCCTAGAGAACGCCTCTATGCCACAAGATTCTGATGCCGAGTTTTCCATTCTTTCTGCAATGATTCTTTCGGAAGAAATCAGAGGAGAGTGCCT